>CANRYZ010000004.1 GCA_947644365.1 uncultured Oscillibacter sp.
GCCTGCTGCTGATCACCGACCAGTGCTCCATGTACTGCCGCCACTGCACCCGCCGGCGCTTCGCCGGCCAGAAGGACGCCGGCCTGCCGGTGGACCAGGTGGATCAGGCCATTGAGTACATCCGCAAGACGCCCGTCATCCGCGACGTCCTGCTCTCCGGCGGCGACGCTCTGCTCTGCTCCGACGAGCGGCTGGAGTACATCATCGCCAAGCTCCGGGAGATCCCCCATGTGGAGATCGTCCGCATCGGCTCCCGCACCCCGGTGGTCTGCCCCCAGCGCATCACCCCCGAGCTGTGCGCCATGCTGAAAAAGTATCACCCCATCTGGCTGAACACCCATTTCAACCATCCCAACGAGATCACCCCCGAGTCCGCCAAGGCCTGCCAGATGCTGGCTGACGCCGGCATTCCCCTGGGCAACCAGAGCGTGCTGCTGGCCGGCGTGAACGACTGCGTCCACACCATGAAGAAGCTGGTCAACGAGCTGGTGAAGATCCGGGTCCGCCCCTACTACATCTACCAGTGCGACCTGTCCATGGGCCTGGAGCACTTCCGCACCCCCGTCAGCAAGGGCATCGAGATCATCGAGGCTCTGCGGGGCCACACCTCCGGCTTCTGTGTGCCCACCTTCGTGGTGGACGCCCCCGGCGGCGGCGGCAAGACTCCCGTCATGCCCCAGTACGTCATCTCCCAGACGCCTCACAAGGTCATCCTCCGCAACTACGAGGGCGTCATCACCACCTACACCGAGCCCGAGCACTACGAGGAGACCTGCCAGTGCGAATACTGCAGGGCCGAGCGCGAGGGCAAGCGCAAGGTGGAGCTCATGGGCGTCGCCGGGCTGGAGCGGGGCCAGGCCCTCTCCATGGAGCCCGCCAATCTGGAGCGTCACAAGCGTTCTCACCACGAATAAACCTTTACCGGCTCACCCGCGGACCCGCCTGAGGCGGGCCCGCGGGCAAAGCCCGGTTTTTGCGTATCCCAATAAACAGATGATTGGATGTGAGCGTATTTGGAATCCAAACTGAACCTTGATTTTAAGCTGGTAGAGCAGGCCCGCGCCCACGCCGCCCAGGTCGCCGACGAGACCCAGCGGTTTATCGACGGCTATACCACCGTGGCCGTGGAGCGCACCATCTGCCGCCTGCTGGGCATCGACGGCGTCGGCGGCGGAGAGGCCCTGGACATCACCGGCGAGAACAGCCTGGGCGTGCCCCTGCCCAGCGTGGTCGTCGACCACCTGATGGAGAAGGGCGCGCTGTCCCAGGGCGCCGCCTTCTGGCTGGGCAACGCCATGGTGGAGACCGGCAAGGGCCCCCAGGCCCTGGCTGAGGAGGTCGCCGCCGGCACTCTGGACCTGACGGCCCTGCCCGCCCACGCCGAGGCGGACATCCACGCCGCCCTGGCCCCCATCGTGGAGGAGAGCCTGAAAAAGATCCGCACCCGCCGTCAGCGCCGGGAGGATTTCATCGCCTCCCACGGCGGCGAGAAGGACGGCCCCTGGATCTACCTGATCGTGGCCACCGGCAACATCTATGAGGACATCGTCCAGGCCACCGCCGCCGCCCGCCAGGGTGCCGACGTCATCGCCGTCATCCGCACCACCGGCCAGTCCCTGCTGGACTACGTCCCCTACGGCGCCACCACCGAGGGCTTCGGCGGCACCTACGCCACCCAGGAAAACTTCCGCCTCATGCGGGAGGCCATGGACAAGGTGGGCGAGGAGCTGGGCCGCTATATCCGGGTGTGCAACTACTGCTCCGGACTGTGTATGCCTGAGATCGCCGCCATGGGCGCCTTCGAGGGCCTGGACGTCATGCTCAACGACGCCCTCTACGGCATCTTGTTCCGGGACATCAACATGCAGCGCACTCTGGTGGACCAGTCCTTCTCCCGGGCCATCAACGCCTACGCAGGCGTGGTGATCAACACCGGCGAGGACAACTACCTCACCACCGCCGACGCGGTGGAGGAGGCCCATACCGTGCTGGCCTCTCAGTTCCTCAACGAGGCCTTTGCCCTGAAGGCGGGCCTGCCCGAGGAGCAGATGGGCCTGGGCCACGCCTTTGAGATCGACCCCGACGTGGAGAACGGCTTCCTGTACGAGCTGGCGCAGGCCGAGATGGCCCGGGAGATCTTCCCCAACGCGCCGCTGAAATACATGCCGCCCACCAAGTTCATGACCGGCAACGTCTTCCGGGGCCACGTGCAGGACGCCCTGTTCAACATGGTCACCATCCTCACCGGCCAGAAGATCCACCTGCTGGGCATGATGACCGAGGCCATCCACACCCCCTTCCTGTCCGACCGCTTCCTGGCGATCCAGAACGCCCAGTACATCTTCCGCACCATGCAGGACCTGGGCGGCGAGATCGTGTTCAAGGACGGCGGCATCATGCAGACCCGGGCCAACGAGGTCCTGAAAAAGGCCACCGACCTGCTGGCGCAGATCGAGCAGCTGGGCATCTTCGAGACCCTGGAGCGGGGCATCTTCGCCGACATCAAGCGTCCCCGTGACGGCGGCAAGGGCCTGGACGGCGTCGTTAGCAAGGCGCCGGGCTATTTCAACCCGTTCCTGGAACCCATGATGAAAGGGGGCGCCGGTAAATGAGCTCCGGACTGTATCAGATTCGCGATAAAAACCTGGACACCACCCTGGACCTGACCCGTCTGAAACCTTACGGCGACACCATGAACGACGGCAAGGTGCAGACCTCCTTCACCCTTCCGGTGAAGGACGACGACCGGGGCGCGGCAGCCGCCGTGCTGGTGGCCCAGAAGATGGGCCTGTCGGAGCCCAACGTGGCGCTGCGTCAGAAGCTGGACGAAAACTTCACCTTCTATGTGGTCTACGGCTCCCTGACCCACACCGTCAACTACAACGAGATCGTGGTCCAGACCGTCACCGACGAGGTGATGGACATGCACGAGACCGACGAGTTCTTAAAAGAGCGCCTGGGCCGCAAGATGGTGGTCATCGGCGCGTCCACCGGCACGGACGCCCATACCGTGGGCATCGACGCCATCATGAACCGCAAGGGCTTCGCCGGACACTACGGCCTGGAGCGCTATGAGATGGTGGAGGCCTACAACCTGGGCAGCCAGGTCCCCAACGAGGAGTTCCTGCGCAAGGCCGCCGAGGTCAACGCCGACGTGCTCCTGGTCTCCCAGACCGTCACCCAGAAGGACGTCCACATCCAGAACCTCACCGAGCTCATTGAGCTGGCGGAGGCCGAGGGCGTCCGTGAGAAGTACATCTTCTGCTGCGGCGGCGCCCGCGTCACTCACGCCCTGGCCAAGGAGCTGGGCTACGACGCAGGCTTCGGCGCCGGCACCTATGCCGACGACGTGGCGACCTTCACCTCGAAGGAGCTGGTCCGCCGCCTGAACAAGTGATCCGTCTGTCCCGTCTGAGGGAAACGCGGAAGGCCGGGAGTCCAACCACTCCCGGCCCCTGCGGTATCCATTTTCAGAAGGGAGGTATTAAGACCTCAGGCTGGACGGCTGATTGGGAGCATATCCTCAAATTTTTCCACTCAACAAACGATTTGGGATACGCTCCGAGGCAAACCCCATCCCCGGCGCATTCATCCGCGCGGGCCCCGGCGGAGAGAACCGGAGGCCCAAGAGAGAAAAGGAGGTTTCGCAATGCAATCCCTGAAAAACTTGAAGGACAAACTCGGCAAGGTCCTGCTGGTCATGTACGCGCTGGTACCCCTCATGACCACCTTCGCCCTGGCGGCTGAGGACGGCCAGAGCAGGTTCTACGGCACCATCTGGTCCCTGGTTCCCCCCATTGTGGCCATCGGCCTGGCTCTGATCACCAAGGAGGTCTACTCCTCCCTGTTCCTGGGCATTCTGGTGGGCTACCTCATTCAGATGGAGTTCAACCTCGTGGCCGCCGTCACCACTCTGATCGCGGACCTGGGCGACAACATCGGCGGCAACGCCGGCATCCTCATCTTCCTGGTGGTCCTGGGCACCATGGTGGCCCTGATGATCCGCGCCGGCGGCTCCAAGGCCTACGGCGACTGGGCTGTGGAGCACCTGAAAACCAAGAAGAGCGCCCTGTGGTCCACCTTCATCCTGGCCATTGTGCTGGGCGTGGACGACTACTTCAATAACCTGACCACCGGCAACGTCATGCGTCCCGTCACCGACCGGCATCAGATCTCCCGCGCCAAGCTGGCCTACATGTGCGACGCCACCGCCGCCCCCATCTGCATCATGATGCCCGTCTCCTCCTGGGCTGCCGCCGTCACCGGCGTCATCGACAACGAGGAGCTGGGCTTCCAGATCTTCTGCCGGGCCATCCCCTATAACTTCTACGCGATTTTGACCATCGTGTTCATCATCGTCATGATCACGCGGGACATCGACTTCGGCCCCATGAAGACCCACGAGGACAACGCCAAGAAGGGCGACATCTACACCACTCCCGAGCGTCCCTTCGCCGGCGCTGAGGAGATGAAGTTCAACCCCAACGGCAAGGTCATCGACCTGGTGATCCCCGTCATCATCCTGATCATCGGCTGCGTGGGCGGCCTGATGTATGCCGGCGCCGTGAACGGCGGCGAGGGCCTGCTGGGCATGTTCGCCAACACCGACGCCTTCGTGGGCCTGCCTCTGGGCTCCACCGTGGCTCTGATCATCAACTTCATCTACTTCTCCTTCCGCCGCTCCATGAAGTTCACGGAGCTGATGGACTGCATCCCCGAGGGCTTCAAGCAGATGGTTCCCGCCATCCTGATCCTGTGCTTCGCCTGGACCATCGGCGGCGTGACCCGGTACGGCCTGGGCGCTCCCGAGTTCGTGGCCGGCCTGGTTGAGTCCTTCGGACCCACCCTGTACAACATGCTGCCCGCCGTGATCTTCCTCATCGCCTGCGGCCTGGGCTTCGCCACCGGCACCTCCTGGGGCACCTTCGGCATCCTGCTGCCCATCGTGCTGGACGTGTTCACTCCCGGCGGCTTTGCCAACCTCACCGCCGAGGCCCTGAACGAGATCCCCATCCTCATGGTCGGCATCGGCGCCACCCTGGGCGGCGCGGTCTGCGGCGACCACTGCTCTCCCATCTCCGATACCACCATCATGGCGTCCTCCGGCTCTCAGTGCTACCACCTGAATCACGTGCTCACCCAGATGCCCTACGCCGTGTGCGTGGCGGCCATCTCCTTCGTCAACTACGTGATCACCGGTTTCCTGATTCAGGTCGTGCCGGAGATCGTCTGCCTGGCTATCGCCATCGTCTCCACGGTTGTGGTGATGGTCGTTCTCGACAAGATGGCCAAGTCCAAGAAGGCGGCGTAATTCCCGCTGGAGCCGTTTTCAGCGCATACACAATTCCGCTCCACTCCGTCTGGAGTGGAGCGGAATTTCTCTTTCAGCGGGCGAGGGCACGGAAGGCCGCCCAGGGACTCTCGGACCAATACAGCCGCTTCTGGGCGGCGGGCACGCCGGCCAGGTACTCCAGTCCCATCTCCTTCTTCACTTCGGCAAACTCATAGATCTTCTTCATAGCTGTATGCTCCTTTCTTGTTTCTGTACCCAGTATACTCCAACCCGCAGCATTACACAAGCGAATAATTCTCATATTTTATATGAGCAAAAGGAATGATTAGATGAACACCATCAAGTGTCAGATCCTTCTGAAAGCCGTGGAGCTGGGGAGCATCACGCGGGCGGCGGAGGAGATGGGCTACACCCAGTCGGCTGTGAGCCGCTCCATCGCCGACCTGGAGCGGGAGTGGGACGTCACGCTGCTGACCCGGAACAAGGACGGGGTGGTTCTCACCTCCCAGGGGGAATCGCTGCTGCCGGACATCCAGTCCCTGTGCAACGCCCAGCGGACCCTGGAGACCCAGGTCTCCGCCCTCCACGGACTCACCAGCGGCACGCTGCGGGTGGGAACCTTCACCAGCGTCTCCAACCACTGGCTCCCGGGCATCATGAAGGAGTTTTTGGCCCTCTACCCCGGCATTCAGTTCCAGCTGGTCAGCAAGTGGGAATTCAGCGAAGTGGAGGAGCTGGTGCGCCGGGGCCAGGTGGACTGCGGCTTTTTGGGCCTTCCGGCGGGAGACGGGCTGGACATCTCCTTCCTGCGCCGGGACCGGCTGCTGGCGGTGCTGCCTCCGGACCACCCTCTGGCGGGGGCGGCCTGCTATCCCATGGCCCGTCTCACACAGGACCCCTTTATTCTCATTCAGGAGAATTGGGATATGGAGATCTCCCGAATCTTTCAGGAGGAGGGCCTCCGGCCCAATGTCCGGTACACCCTTAACGACGACTTCTCCATTCTGGCGATGGTAGAGCAGGGCCTTGGCGTCAGCATCCTCTCGGAGATGATGGTGCGCAGCACCGGCCGCCGGATCTCCGCCATCCCCCTGGAGCGGCCCCGCCACCGGGAGATCGGACTGGCCGTCCGCCGGGGCGGCCCCATTCCGCCCCTGACCCGCCGCTTCCGGGACTTTGTCCTCCAGTGGCTGGAACAGTTTCCATGAACCGGGGGCAGCACAGCGGAGGCATACATTATATATAATATGGTCCCCGCAGCGGCCCACCCGGTTCTCCACAGCAAAGACCCATGATTTTTATGAATGGATACAATTATAATTCCTCACTTGCACGAATGGCAGCAACAGGCTATACTGGATAAAACGACAACTTGTTAAAATGGAGTGATCGAATGAATACCGCTCTTGGCACGCTTTGGAATCTGGCGGGTTATATCGCCGCGGTGGCGTTGGGCGCCTGGCTGGGCTCCCGCCCCAATGTGCGCGCACGGCCCCTCCCCTGGCTGGGGAAGCTCCAGCTGGCGGCGCTGATGATCCTGATCGTCTCCCTGGGCGTAAAGCTGGGAGCTGACGACGAGGTGATCGCCTCCCTGGCCGAGATCGGCTGGACCGCCTTTTTGATCACCGTGGCCGCCATGGCCGGGTCCGTGCTGGCCCTGTGGCTTCTGCGCCGCTTTGTGCTGCGGCTGGACCGCCAGGGCCTCCCGGCAGGAAGCGCCGCCTCTGCGGAGGCGGGGGGCGAGGGCGGTCAAAAGGCCGACAACTCCCTGACAAAGTGGATCGTTGGCGCGGTGGCCCTGGGTATGCTGGCGGGCTACTTCGTGGTCCCGGACGCCATTGTGGCCTACTGCGGGCAGGTGATCGATCTGGGACTGTATCTGCTGCTGTTCCTGGTGGGCATGGATATGGGCCGGCAGGGCACGGTATTCTCAGACATCAGGGCCGCCGGATTCAAGGTCCTGCTGATTCCCGTGGCGGTGGCCGCGGGTTCCCTGGCCGCGGCGGCCCTGGCGGGGCTGGCGCTGGAGATCGGACCCAAAGACGCCATGGCAGTGGCCGCCGGCCTGGGCTGGTACTCTCTGGCCCCCAGCCTGCTGGCCCCCTACTCCCTCCCGGTCTCCGCCGTGTGCTTTCTGGCCAACGTCATGCGGGAGGTGTTCGCTATTCTGGCCATTCCCCTGGTGGCCCGGCGCGTCGGCTTTGTGGAGAGCGTGGCCCTGCCGGGGGCGGCGGCCATGGACACCGTTCTCCCGGTGGTGATCGGCGCCACCCACGAGCGGATCACCATCTACTCTTTTACCAGCGGCGTAGTTCTCTCCCTGGCGGTGCCCCTGCTGGTCTCCGCCATCGTGGCGCTGTGACGCCGCCGTATGACAACAACAGAGAGGAGCTTTCCCATGGATGAATCCTGGCGCGATAAACACTACTCCCACTTCTCCCACAGGGACTGCGAGTTCTTCCCCTGCCACCAGGGGGTGGACGAGGCGTCCTTCAACTGCCTTTTCTGCTACTGCCCCCTGTACCTCATGGGGGACCGGTGCGGCGGAAAATTCACCTACACCGCCTCCGGCGTCAAGGATTGCAGCAGCTGCACCATCCCCCACCGGCCGGAAAACTACGGCTATATCATCCGGAAATTCTCGGAGGCGGCGGCGAAGCAAACCGGGGGAGAATGAAAATAATCCCAGCTTGGTCTTGCGTTCCCCGGAACGCCATGGTATAATATTGTCGAAAAATAAATATCGCAAAGCAGTCGGAGCCGTCTCCCCTCTCAGGGGGGACGGGTAATAGGGAAACAGGTGCAAGGCCTGTACGATCTCGTCACTGTATGTAATGAGCGCGCTGTCTCAGTCCAACCAGGACAGCCACTGGCGAAAGCCGGGAAGGCGATGGCGCGCGATGATTTACGAGTCAGGAAACCTGCCGTCTGCTGGTACAGGAATACCGTCCGGTGTTCCAGATCACGAGGGCTTGATTGTACCGCTTCCCCCTAAGGGCTTGCGCTTGTGGTCATCTAAATTTAGATGACCGCTTTTTTTGTCCTGCGTATTCCTGTACCTTGAACCGGCTGATGTAAAATTTCACCATACATCAGAGGGGCGGGGCCGGTCCCCGCCCCGGAAACACAAGGAGGAGTACACAGATGAATAAGAAAAAACTGCTTTCCCTGCTGATTACAGCCGCCCTGGCAGCGGGCCTTCTGGCCGGATGCGGCGGAAACAGGACCTCGGAGCCCGCCCAAAACCCTGCCCCCAAGGAGGACGTCCCCGCCTCCGCTCCCGCGGAAACCGAGACGCCGGAGCCTGCGGAAGACGACGAGGACTACACCACCGGCGACGCCTCCCTGGACAATCCCCGGAATCAGGACGGCATCGGAGAGGACGAGCTGCTGGTCATCAGCTTCGGCACCAGCTTTAACGACAACCGCCGCCTGACCGTCGGCGCCATTGAGGATGCCATGGAGAAGGCCTTCCCGGACTGGTCCGTCCGCCGGGGCTTCACCGCTCAAATCATCATCGACCACGTCCAGCGCCGGGACGGCGAGATCATCGACAATGTGGGCCAGGCCCTGGACCGGGCCGTGGAGAACGGCGTCAAGCGTCTGGTAATCCAGCCCACCCACCTGATGGACGGCCTGGAATACAACGATGTGGTCAACGAGGTCGCCCAGTACGCCGACGCCTTCGAGTCCGTCTCCATCGGCGCGCCCCTGCTGACCTCCGACGAGGACTTCCAGATTGTGGCCAGGGTCATGGCGGAGGCCACCGCCCAGTACGACGACGGCAAGACCGCCATCTGCTTCATGGGCCACGGCACCGAGGCCGCCTCCAACGCCATCTACGCCAAGATGCAGCAGGTGATGACCGACGCCGGGTACGCCAACTACTTCATCGGCACCGTGGAGGCCGCCCCCACTCTGGACGACGTGCTGGCCATGGTCCAGGCGGGCAGCTATGAGCGGGTGGTGCTCCAGCCCATGATGATCGTCTCCGGCGACCACGCCAACAACGACATGGCCGGCGACGACGAGGACACCTGGAAAACCGTGTTTGAAAACGCCGGCTACCAGGTGGAGTGCGTCCTGAAGGGCTTCGGCGAGTACGCCGCCATCCAGGATCTGCTGGTCGCCCACGCCCAGGCCGCCATCAATCAACTGGGATAACCCCGTTTACCGCATTCCATCAGTTGTTTTTCTGCGGCAGACCGGTCTTCGGTCTGCCGCGCAAATCAAGGAGGTCATTCCTATGAAAAAATTCATCCCGCTTTTCCTCTCCCTGGTTCTGACGGCCCTGCTGGCAGCCGGCTGCGGCGCCGCGAAGGACACGCCCGCCGCCCCTGCGGCACCGCCCCCGGCGGCGGAGCCGGCGGCCCCCGAAACTCCGGAGGCCTCCAAAGACGCGGTGGCCTCCGCCGACCAGATGGCCCCGGTGGAGGACGTGGTGGACCCGGACATGGAGCCCATTTTCGCCGACGCCCTCCAGGACGGCACCTATGAGATCGCCGTGGACTCCAGCTCCTCCATGTTCAACATCACCGCCTGCCAGCTGACCGTGGCGGAGGGAAAGATGACCGCCGTGATGCACATGGGCGGCAAGGGGTATTTGTACGTCTTCCCCGGCGCCGGTGCGGAGGCCGCCCAGGCGGAGGAGAGCGCCCTGATCCCCTTCGCCGAGGACAGCGGCGGCGCCCACACCTTCACCGTGCCGGTGGAGGCCCTGGACATGGGGATCGACTGCGCGGCATACAGCAAAAAGAAGGAGATGTGGTACGACCGCACCCTGGTCTTCCGGGCGGACTCCCTGCCGGCCGGAGCCTTCCGGGAGGGCGCCTTCGCCACGGTGGAAACCCTGGGCCTGGCCGACGGCAGGTACACCGTCTCCGTAGCGCTGGAGGGCGGCTCCGGCAAGGCCAAGGTGGAATCCCCCGCCGCTCTGCGGGTGGAGGACGGCGCGGCCTACGCCACTGTCGTCTGGGGCAGCTCCAGCTACGACTATATGCGCATTGAAGAGGAGAAGTTTCTCCCCCTGAATACGGAGGGCAGCTCCACCTTTGAGATCCCGGTGGCGTCCTTTGACCGCAAGCTGGTGGTCTACGCCGACACCACCGCCATGAGCACCCCCCACGAGATCGAGTACACCCTGTGCTTCGACTCCGCCACCATCGAAAAAGCGCCATGAGCAGAAAAACCCGCCTGTCCCTCCGGGGATTTCTGGCGCTGGCGCTCCTGCTGACCCTCTGCGGCTGCGCCCGAAGCGCGGAGCCGCCGCCGGCGGAACCGGAGGAGGTCCTCTCTTGGAACGCGCTGGAGTATGAGCGCAGCCTGGAGCTCCTCTACGCGGAACAATTCTCTGTGGAGCGCTGCACCGGCGGTTATCAAAAAATCGCCATTGGAGACGGCAACCGCTATCTGGTGGTGCCGGAGGGGGCGGAGGTCCCCTCCGGCGTTCCGGCGGAGGTCACGGTGCTGCGCCAGCCCCTGGACAGCATCTATCTGGTGGCCACCTCCGCCATGGACCTCTTCCGGCAGCTGGACGCCATCGACGCCATCACCCTCTCCGGCGTGGACGCCTCCGGCTGGTACATCCCGGAGGCCCGGGAGGCCATGGAGGCCGGCCGCATGGTCTTCGCCGGAAAGTACGGCGCTCCGGACTACGAGCGCATCCTGGACCTGGGGTGCAACCTGGCGGTGGAGTCCACCATGATCTACCACAATCCGGAGGTCAAGGAACAGCTGGAGCGGCTGGGCGTACCGGTGCTGGTGGAGCGCTCCAGTTACGAGAGCCACCCCCTGGGCCGCATGGAGTGGATCAAGCTCTACGCCGCCCTGCTTGGAAAAGACACGGAGGCCGCGGAGTATTTTGACGGTCTCATGGAACGGCTGGCCCCCATCCTGGAACAGGAGAACACAGGAAAGACCGTGGCCTTTTTCTACATCACCTCCACCGGCGCAGTCAATGTGCGCCGTGCCGGGGACTACATCGCCAAGTCCATCGGCCTGGCCGGAGGCGTCTACGCCTTTCCAGACCTGGAGAGCGGCGAGGGGACCAAATCCACCATGAACATGCAGATGGAGTCCTTCTACGAGGGAGCCCGGAACGCCGACGTGCTGATCTACAACAGCGCCATCGACGGCGAGCTTGAGACCACGGAGCAGCTGCTGGAAAAAAGCGGCGTGCTGGCGGATTTTAAGGCTGTGCGGGAGGGCGCTGTGTGGTGCACCGGGAAAAACCTCTTTCAGGAGAGCTTGGGCCTGGGGGACCTGATCGCGGACCTTCACGCCGTCTTCTCAGGGGAGGACGTTCCCCTGACATACCTGCACCATCTGGACTGATGGAGGCGAGACTATGAGACGAGCCCGCTCCCGCTATTGGGCGGCCTTCCTGCTGCTGCTGGCTCTGCTGGCGGCGCTGGTGGTGTGGAACGTCAACGCCGGCAGCGTTTCCCTGTCCGGGGCGGAGATCCTCCGCATCCTTTGCAGCCCCTCCGACGGCAGCACGGAGTACGGCATCGTGCGCACCCTGCGGCTGCCCCGAATCTGCGCCGCGGTCCTCCTGGGGGGCGGCCTGTCCGTCTCCGGCTTTCTGCTCCAGACCTTTTTCGCCAACCCCATCGCCGGTCCCTTTGTGCTGGGCATCTCCTCCGGGGCCAAGCTGGCGGTGTCCCTGGTCATGATCTCCCTGCTGAGCCGGGGGATCGCGGCGGGCTCGGCGGCCCTGATCGGCGCGGCCTTTCTGGGCGCCATGCTGTCCATGGGGTTCATCCTGCTGATCTCCCAGCGGGTGAAGCGCATGAGTATGCTGGTGGTCTGCGGCGTGATGATCGGGTACATCTGCTCCGCCATCACGGACTTCGCCGTTACCTTCGCCGAGGATTCCAACATCGTCAACCTCCACAACTGGTCCATGGGCAGCTTTTCCGGCATCTACTGGGACAGCGTGGCGGTGATGGCGGCGGTGATCGGCATCGCCATGGCGCTCTCCTTCTTCCTCTCCAAGCCCATTGGGGCCTATCAGATGGGGGAGGTGTACGCCCAAAACATGGGCGTCAATATCCGGGCCTTCCGTCTGGCGCTGATCCTGCTCTCCAGCGTTCTCTCCGCCTGCGTCACGGCCTTTGCCGGTCCCATCTCCTTTGTGGGCATCGCCGTGCCCCACCTGGTGAAGAGCCTCTTCCGCACCGCCAAGCCCATCGTAATCATCCCCGCCTGCTTCCTGGGCGGCGCGGTGTTCTGCCTGTTCTGCGATCTCATCGCCCGGACGGCCTTCGCCCCTACGGAGGTCAGCATCAGCTCCGTCACCGCCGTCTTCGGCGCGCCCATCGTGATCTACATGATGGCCTTTCAGCGGGGAAAATCCAATCTGTAACACGGACAAGGAGGCGGCCTTCCATGCGGGACTATCTCTCCGCGGAAAACCTGGCTGTGGGCTACGGCGGCCAGATTCTCATTCAGGACATCTGCCTCCGCCTGCGCCGGGGGGAGATCATGACCCTCATCGGCCCCAACGGCTCCGGCAAGTCCACCATCCTGCGCAGCGTCATCCGCCAGATCGCCCCCCTCCGGGGCACGGTGTACCTGGACGGCCGCCCCATGGACCGCATGACGGCTCTGGACGTCGCCCGGCGCCTCTCCGTGCTGATGACGGACCGGGTCCACCCGGAGCTGATGACCTGCCGGGACGTGGCGGCCACCGGCCGCTACCCCTACACCGGAAAGCTGGGACTGCTGACGCCGGCGGACTGGGAGAAGGTGGACGAGGCCCTGGCTCTGGTCCATGGAGAGGACCTGGCGGAGCGGGACTTTGCCCAGATCAGCGACGGGCAGCGGCAGCGCATTCTGCTGGCCCGGGCCCTGTGTCAGGAGCCGGAGGTCATTGTGCTGGACGAGCCCACCTCCTTCCTGGACATCCGCTACAAGCTGGAGCTGCTCTCCATTCTCAAGGATATGGTGCGCCGCCGGGGGCTGGCGGTGCTCATGAGCCTCCACGAGCTGGACCTGGCCCAGAAGATCTCCGACTGTGTGGCCTGCGTCCACAATCACGCCGTGGAGCGCTGCGGCCCGCCGGAGGAGATTTTCACCGCCAAATACATCCTGGAGCTCTACGACGCCGGCCGGGGCAGCTATAACCCGGACTTTGGCTGCCTGGAGCTGGAGCCTCCCGCCGGGGCTCCCCAGGTCTTTGTCATCGGCGGAGGAGGCAGCGGCATCCCGGTGTACCGCCGCCTCCAGCGGCAGGGGATTCCCTTCGCCGCCGGGGTGCTCCACGAAAACGACCTGGACTACCCGGTGGCCCGGGCCCTGGCGGCGGAGGTGATCGCCGAGCCGCCCTTCTCGCCCATCGGCGAGGACCGCTTTCGTCTGGCGGCAGAGCGCATGGCGTCGTGCGGCAAGGTCCTGTGCCCTCTCTCCGCCTTCGGGCCCATGAATGAAAAAAACCGGCTCCTCCGGGAACTGGCGGAACAGGCGGGAAAACTGATATGAGCCCTGGATTTGAACACTATATCCTCTCCGGCGGCAAGCGGCTCCGGTGCGGCTACACCACCGGCACCTGCGCGGCTCTGGCGGCGGCGGGAGCCGTGCGCCTGCTGCTCACCGGGACTCCGCCTCCCTTCGTCTCCCTGGAGACCCCCAAGGGGATCACCGTGGAGGTCCCCCTGGAATCCTGTGCCCTTGCGGATGGCAGGGCCTCCTGCGCCGTTCGCAAGGACGGCGGGGACGACGTCGACGCCACCGCCGGGCTTTTGATCTTCGCCCGCGCGGAGCGCCAGGACCTCCCCGGCGTGGCCATCAAGGGCGGCCGGGGCGTGGGCCGGGTGACCAAACCGGGGCTGGACCAGCCGGCGGGTGCCGCCGCCATCAACCGCGTGCCCCGGCAGATGATCCGGGAGGCCGCGGCGGCGGTGTGCCGGGAGCTGGGGTACGGCGGCGGCATACGGATCACCATCTCCGTCCCCGGCGGGGAGGAGGCGGCAAAGAAGACCTTCAACCCCGCCCTGGGCATCCAGGGGGGCATCTCGATCCTGGGCACCTCCGGCATCGTGGAGCCCATGAGCCTCCGGGCCCTGGCGGACACCGTATCCCTGGAGATCCGCCAAACCGCGGCCCTGGGCGGCCGCCATATCATCCTCACTCCCGGAAACTTCGGGCTGGATTTCCTCCGGGCCCAGGGGCTGGACAGGCGCGGCGTTCCCGTGGTGAAGTGCTCCAATTTCCTCGGAGACGCCCTGGACGCCTGCGGGGCTTCCGGCTTTGAGAGCGTCCTGATGGTGGGGCACATCGGCAAGCTGGGAAAGCTCTCCGGCGGCATCATGAACACCCACAGCCGCTGCGCCGACTGCCGGACGGAGCTGTTCTGCGCCCACGCGGCGGTGTGCGGGGCCTCCCCGGAGGTCTGCCGGGCGCTGATGGAGGCCGTCTCCTCCGACGCCTGCATCGCCATTTTGGACGCGGCGGGACTGCGAAAAGACGTGCTGGAGAGCATGCTCTCCGCTGTCCAGCGCCATCTGAACCGCCGGGCCGCCGGGGCGTTTCGGGTGGGTGCAATGCTGTTTTCCAACGAGTACGGCCCCTTGGGGCAGACGGAAACTGTAAAGGAGATCATGGAAGCATGGAAATGAGACCAGGCGTATTCTACGGCGTAGGCGTGGGCCCCGGGGACCCGGAGCTGCTGACAGTAAAAGCCCTGCGGACACTGGAGCGCTGCGAAGTAATCGCGGCCCCCCGGACGAAGGGCGGCGAGACGCTGGCGCTGGACATCGTCCGGCAGGCCGTCTCCCTGGAGGGCAAAACCATTCTTCCCCTGGACTTCACCATGTCCCGGGACCCCGCCGTTCTCCGGGCCTCCCATCTGCGGGCGGCAGAGGCCGTGGCGGCCCATCTGACGGCGGGGCGGGCTGTGGCCATGCCGAACCTGGGGGACGTGTCCATCTACGCCACCTTCGCCTACGTGGCGGACATTCTCACCGCCAGGGGATATGAGGCGGTGATGGTGCCCGGCGTGCCCAGCTTCTGCGCCGTGGCGGCCCGCTTGGGCGTCAGCCTCACCACCGCCGCCTCCTCCCTCCACATCCTCCCCGCCGGCAGGGACGCTCTGGAGGAGCAGCTGGACCTGTCGGGGACCAAGGTGCTGATGAAATCCGGCCGGCAGCTCCCCCAGGCGGCGGAGGCCCTGCGGAAAAGGGGACTTCTGGAAAAAGCCGCCATGGTCCGGGACTGCGGCCTGCCCACGGAGCAGGTCTGCCGGGACCTCCGGCGCCTGCCGCAGGACCCGGGATACTTTGCCACCGTCATTGTAAAGGAGTAAGTTATGGTTCATTTTGTGGGAGCGGGGCCCGGGGCGCCGGACCTCATCACGCTCCGGGGCGCGGAGCTCTTGAAGACCGCGGACGTGGTCATCTACGCCGGCAGTCTGGTGAATCCCGCGCTGCTGGCGCTCTGTCCGGCGGGCTGCGAAATCCACAACAGCGCGGAGATGACGCTGGAGCAGGTCCTCTCCGTCATGGAACCGGCGGAGCGGGCCGGAAAGTCCACCGTCCGCCTCCACACCGGCGACCCCTGCCTCTACGGGGCCATTCGGGAGCAGATGGACGCATTGGACGCCCTGGGCATCCCCTATGACGACACGCCGGGGGTCTCCAGCTTCTGCGGCGCGGCGGCGGCGGCCCGGGCGGAGTACACCCTGCCGGGGGTGAGCCAGTCGGTGGTCATCACCCGCATGGCCGGGCGCACCCCTGTGCCGGAGCGGGAGTCCATCGCCGCCTGGGCGGCCCACGGGGCCAGCATGGCGATCTTTCTGTCGGCGGGGATGCTGGAGGGCCTCCAGGCCGAGCTCTTGAAGGGAGGCTGCGCCCCCGCCACCCCGGCGGCCCTGGTGTACAAGGCCACCTGGCCGGAGGAGCAGGTGGTCCGCTGCACCGTGGGCGCCCTGGCGGCATCGGGCCGGGAGCACGGTATCTCCAAAACGGCTCTGGTGCTGGTGGGGAACTTCCTGGACCCGGACTACCAGCGCAGCAAGCTCTACGACCCTTCCTTTGCCACGGGATTCCGTGAGGCCTCCCGATGACCCTCCGTCTGCTGGCCTTCACGGACCGGGGATACGCCCTCGCCCGGTCCTTGGCCGGGGAATTGGAAGGCGAGGCCGCCCGCTGCGGTGCGCCCCTGGGGCTGGCGGAGTGGACCGCCGAAGCCTTCTCCCAGGCCGGCGCTCTGATCTTCGTGGGCGCGGCGGGCATCGCCGTGCGGGCCATCGCCCCCCACGTCCGCCACAAGGCCGTGGACCCGGCGGTGGTGGTGGTGGATGAGGCGGGCCGCTTCGCGGTGCCCATTCTCAGCGGCCACCTGGGCGGGGCCAACGACCTGGCCCGGCGGATCGCCGCCCGTCTCGGCGGAACGGCGGTGATCACCACCGCCACGGACGTCCGGGGCCTTTTCGCCGTGGACGAGTGGGCCAAACGCCAGAACTGCCGGGTCCAGAATCCGGAGGCCATCCTCCGGATGTCCTCCAAGGTGCTCTCCGGCGAAACCGCCGGGATCTACAGTCCCTGGCCCATCGCAGGCCGGCCGCCGGAGGGGGTGGCCCTGGCGGCAGAGCATGACTGCGACGCGATGCTCACCCTCCGCAGGGGGAGTGGGGACGCTCTGCGTCTGATCCCCGCCATCGCCGTGCTGGGGGTGGGGTGCAGGAGGGGCGCCTCCCAGGCGGCCCTGGAGCGGGCCTTCGCCGGGCTCCTGGAAGCCGGCGGCCTGAGTCCCCTGGCCTTCTATAAGGTTTGCAGCATCGACCTGAAACAAAATGAGCCGGGACTTCTGGCCTTCTGCGAAAACCACAGCCTTGCCCTTGAGACCTTCTCCGCCCAGACCCTCCAGGCTGTGGAGGGGGACTTCTCCCCCTCCGCCTTCGTCCGGAGCGTCACCGGGGTGGACAATGTCTGCGAGCGGGCCGCGGCCCTGGGCAGCGGCGGAACTCTGACAGTAAAAAAACAGGCGGGAGACGGCGTGACGATGGCCGCGGCCCTGGCGCCCTTCTCCCCGGATTGGAGTTGGCGGGATGAATAAAGTGTATGTAGTGGGCCTGGGCCCCGGCGGGGCGGAGCAGATCACCCCCCAGGCGCGCTCGGCCATGGACCAGGCGGAGGTGCTGTGCGGCTATACGGTATATATTGACCTTGTGCGCCCCCTGTACCCGGACAAGGAGGTTTTCACCACCCCCATGACCCGGGAGTGGGAACGCTGCCGCCGCTGCCTGGAAATCGCCCAATCCGGGCGGACTGCCGCCATGCTGTGCAGCGGCGACGCCGGCGTGTACGGTATGGCCGGTCCCCTCTTGCAGCTCTGCCCGGAGTTTCCGGAGGTGGAGGTGGAGGTGGTCCCCGGCGTCACCGCCGCCCTCTCCGGAGGCGCGGTGCTGGGCGCGCCGCTGACCCACGATTTCTGCGTCATCTCCCTCTCGGACCTGCTGACCCCCTGGGAGACCATTGAAAACCGCCTCCTCTGCGCCGCCAGGGGGGACTTCTCCATCTGCCTGTACAACCCCTCCTCCAAAAAGCGGGCGGACTACCTGCGGCGGGCCTGCGATATCCTGCTGCGGGAGAAGGGCGCGTCCACCGTCTGCGGCTGGGTGCGGAACATCGGCCGGCAGGGACAGACGCACCGGGTCCTGACTCTGGGGGAGCTGCGGGAGGAGGCGGTGGACATGTTCACCACCGTGTTCGTGGGCAGCAGCGCCACCCAGGCGGTAAACGGCCGGATGGTGACCCCCCGGGGCTACGAGGCGAAGCCATGAAACTGCTGATCTTTGGAGGCACCACCGAGGGCCGTGTGCTGGCGGAGGAGGCCGCCGCCCTGGGGGCGGCGGTCACGGTCAGCGTGGCAACGCCCCTGGGGGCCGAAGAGCTGGCAGGCCTCGCCGGCGTCCGCGTACTGACGGGCCGTCTGGACCAAAGCGCCATGGAATCCCTGCTGGCGGACTTTGACCGCTGTGTGGACGCCACTCACCCCTACGCTAAGCTCGTCACCGCCGCGGTCCGGGCCGCCTGTGCGGCGGCGGGCACGCCCCTGCGGCGGCTGATGCGGTCCGAGAGCCCCGCGGAGGGTGCGGTCCGGGTTCCCGGCTGCGGCGAAGCCGCCGCCTTCCTGGCGGGACAGGAGGGCAATATTCTGCTGGCTACGGGCTCCAAGGAGCTCCCGGCCTTTGCGGCCCTGCCGCCGGAGCGGCTCTACGCCCGGGTGCTCCCCACCCGCGAGAGCATCGCCGCCTGCGAGGCCCTGGGCCTGCCGCACCGGAATATCCTGGCCCTCCAGGGCCCCTTCACGCAAAAGCTGAACGAGGCCATGCTGGAACAGTACCAAATCGCGTGGCTGGTCACCAAGGACGGCGGGGCTCCCGGCGGCTTTGGGGAAAAGCTGGCCGCCGCCCGAAGCACCGGGACCCGCCTGGTTCTGGTGGAGCGCCCCGCCGACGGCGGCGACGATCTGGGGACGGTATTAAACTGGATCAAGGAGGGTCTATCATGCGAGTGATACTGGCGGGCCTGGGCTGCGGAACGGCGGCCACCGTCACGGCGGAGGTCCGGGAGGCCCTGGACCGGGCGGACTGTCTGGTGGGGGCTCCCCGGCTATTGGAGAAGCTGCCGGAGGGAACCACCCCCCGGCAAAAGAGCGCCGCCAAGCCCCGGGAGATTTTGGAATATCTCCTGGCCTCCGGCTGTGAAAACGCCTGTGTGCTCTACAGCGGCGACACGGGCTTCTACTCCGGTGCCCGGAGCCTCCTGCCCCTCCTGGCAGAACAGGGGATTGAGACCCGGGTCCTGCCCGGCGTCTCCAGTGTGCAGTACCTGGCGGCGAAGCTGAGCCGCCCCTGGCAAACCTGGGTCCTCCGCTCCGCCCACGGGGTGGACTGCGACCCCGTGGAGGCGGTGTGCCGGGGCCGGCCCGCCTGCTTTCTCACCGGCGGCGCCCTGGGCCCCGGAGACCTGTGCCGCCGTCTGGCGGAGGCGGGCCTGCCCTCCCTGCCCGTCACCGTGGGGGAAATGCTCTCCTATCCGGAGGAGCGCGTGCTTCAGGGCACGGCGGCGGAGTTCGCCGGCCGGTCCTTCGCCCCTTTGAGCGTGCTCCTGGCGGAGGCCGCCCCCACTCTCCCCCGGCGGACGCCGGGCATCCCGGACGGCGAGTTTCAGCGGGGCAACGTACCCATGACAAAACAGGAGGTCCGGGCCGCCGCCCTGGGAAAGCTGGCCGTGGGACCGGAGGACGTATGCTGGGACGTGGGCGCGGGCACCGGCGGCGTCAGCGTGGAGCTGGCGCTCCAGTCCCGGTCCGTCTGGGCCGTGGAGCGGAATCCGGAGGCCCTGGAGTTGCTGCGGGCCAACCGGGAGCGGTTCTGCGCCTGGAAACTGCGGATCGTGGAGGGCCGCGCCCCGGAGGCGCTGGAGGGGCTTCCCGCCCCCAACGCCGTGTTTGTGGGCGGCAGCGGCGGGGAGCTGCCCCGAATTCTCCAAGCCGTCCACGACGCAAATCCCGGCGCCCGGATCTGTGTCTCCGCCATCGCCCTGGAGACGCTACACACCGCTCTGGACTGTCTCACGGCCCTGGGCTGTGAGACGGAGGTAACGCAGATCTCCGTCAGCCGCTGCCGCCCCGCCGGGAAGCTCCACCTGCTCACAGCCCAAAACCCGGTGTTCCTCGTCACGGGGGTGCGGCCTTGAGGCGGCTGATGCTCACCGCCATGGCCAGCGGCAGCGGCAAGACCACCGTCACCTGCGCCCTTCTGGCGGCGCTAAAGCACCGGGGCATCCCCGTGCAGTCCTTCAAGTGCGGTCCGGACTATATCGACCCCATGTTCCACACCCGGGTGCTGAGGGTACCCAGCCGGAATCTGGACCTCTTCCTCCAGGGCCGGGAGGGGATGCGCCGCACCCTGGCCCGGCAGCAGGCGGACTTCGCACTGGTGGAGGGGGCCATGGGATATTACGACGGCGTGGGCGGCACGGCGGAGGCCAGCGCCTGGGAGATCGCGGAGACAGCGGACATCCCGGCGGTATTGGTGCTGCGGCCCGCCGGTTCCAGCCTGACCCTGGCGGCCCAGGTGCGGGGGCTCCAGTCCTTCCGGCCCTCCAGCCGCCTGTCGGGGCTCATCCTCAACGGCTGCAAGCCCGCCCTCCACGCCCACCTGGCCCCCATCCTGGAGCGGGAGACGGGCCTTCCGGTGCTGGGGTATCTGCCCCCCATGGAGGAGGCGGTCTTTCCCAGCCGTCACCTGGGGCTCTTCACCGCCGGGGAAATCGCGGACCTCTCCGCCCGGATTGAGGCCCTGGCCGCCCAGGCGGAGCGGACCGTAGACATCCCCGGCCTGCTGGCTCTGGCGGGCACGGCGCCCGGGCTATCCGCCGCCCCCGCGCCCGCACCGGTCCGCTGCCGCATCGCCGTAGCCCGGGACGAGGCCTTCTGCTTCCTCTATGAGGATAACCTGGACGCCCTGAGAGAAAACGGCGGGGAACCGGTCTTTTTCAGCCCCCTGCGGGACCGGCGGCTGCCCTCCGGCGTCCACGGGCTGTATCTGGCGGGGGGATACCCGGAGCTCTACGCCCGGGCCCTGAGTGAAAACGCCTCTATGCGTCAAAGCGTCCGTCAGGCTGTGGCCGCGGGCCTGCCCACCGCGGCGGAGTGCGGCGGCTTCCTCTATCTCCAGCAGACGCTGGAGGACCAGCGCGGGACCCCCTGGCCCATGGCCGGCGTGCTGCCGGGCCGGGGCTTTCCCACCGGCGGCCTGCGGCGGTTCGGCTATCTCACCATGACGGCGGAAGCGGACAGCCTTCTTCTGCGCCGGGGAGAGACGGTTCCCGCCCACGAGTTTCACTACTGGGACTGCACGGAGAGCGGCGCCGCCCTGGCGGCCCGAAAGGCGGGCCGGGAGACCGCGTGGCGCTGCGGCTTCGCCGCCCCCACCCTGTACGCCGCCTTCCCCCATCTGCATTTCAACGGTCCGCTGCCCCTGGCTCGGCGTTTTACGGACCGGGCCGCCCGCTGGAGAGAGGAGCACACATGAAGACCCTTTCGGAAATTTTAGCGCAGATCGCGGGCCCTGATGAGACCACCAGGGCCGCCTGTCTGGCCCGGTGGGACGGCCTGGCCAAGCCCCTGGGCAGCCTGGGCCTGCTGGAGAGCGCCCTGGCCCGCATCGCGGCGGTGACCGGAAGCCCGGACATCGCCCTGGACCATCGGACGCTGCTGGTTCTGTGCGCCGACAACGGCGTGGTGGCCCAGGGGGTGACCCAATGCGGCAGCGCCGTCACCGGCTCCGTGGCCCGGGCCCTGGCGGCGGGGGAGAGCACCGTCTGCCACATGGCTCGGACCGCCCGGTGCCGGGTGATCCCCGTGGACATGGGCATGGCGGACTTTCCCCCCACGCCCGGCGTCTGGAACCGCCGGGTGCGAAACGGCACGGCGGACATCACCCAAGGCCCCGCCATGACCCGGGCGGAATGCGTCCGGGCTATCGAGCTGGGGGCGGACCTGGTCCGGGAGTGCCGGGATCAGGGCGCGGACATTATCGCCACCGGGGAGATGGGCATCGGCAACACCACCACCTCCAGCGCCCTGGCCTCCGTCCTGCTGGAAAGACCGGCGGCAGAAGTCACCGGGCGGGGGGCGGGCCTCTCCGACACGGGACTCGCCCGGAAAATCGCCGCCATCCAGCGCGCCGTTCAACGCAGCTGCCCGGACCCGGCGGACCCCATCGACGTTCTCGCCAAGGTGGGCGGGCTGGACATCGCCGGTCTCTGCGGCGTGTTCCTGGGAGGCGCGCTATACCGTATCCCCGTGGTGATCGACGGATTCATCAGCGGCGCGGCGGCGCTGTGCGCCGCCCGGCTGCGGCCCGGGGCGGAATTCGCCATGCTCCCCAGCCACGTCTCCGCCGAACCGGCGGGGGGATTGATGCTGGAGACCCTGGGCCTTACGCCTCTGATCACCGCCGGGATGCGCCTGGGAGAGGGCAGCGGCGCCGCGGCGCTCCTGCCCCTGCTGGACATGGCCCTGGCGGTCTACCGCAGCGGCCAGACCTTCGGCCGCCTAGGCATCGACGCCTACACGCCGCAGTAAGGGGGGCCCCCTATGTTCACACTGATCACCGGCGGCTCCGCCAGCGGCAAGAGCGAGTACGCCGAGTCCCACGTCCTGCGCCTGCCCGGGCGGCGAATTTATCTCGCCACCATGCGGCCCTGGGACCAGGAGTGCCGCGGCCGCATCGCCCGGCACCGCCTTCTCCGGCGCGGCAAGGGCTTTGAGACCGTGGAGCGGTACACGGACCTGGCGGGGCTGGAGCTCCCGGCGGGGGCCAACGTCCTGCTGGAGTGCCTGGGCAATCTGACCGCCAACGAGCTCTACGATCCGGAGGGCGGCGGCGGAGAGGCGGTCCTCCGGGGGATCGCCGCCCTGGCGGCCCGCAGCCTCCACCTGACCGTCGTCACCAACGACGTCTTCTCCGGCGGCGCGTCTTACGACGCGGACACCCTCCGCTACCTGCGGGTCCTGGCCGAAATCAACCGCGCCCTGGCGGCCCAGGCGGACGCCGTGGCGGAGATCGTCTGCGGACTGCCCAACTATTTGAAGGGAGGCCCTGTCCCGTGAAAACCGTCCTGGGCGCCGCCGCCGCGGCGTTTTCCATGTTTTCGGCCCTGCCGGTTCCCCATGTGCCCTGGGATGAAGGACACATGCGCTGGATGCTGGCGGCCTTCCCCCTGGTGGGCCTGGCGGCCGGCGGAGCCTGCTGGGCCTGGGACGCCCTGTGCGGCCTTCTGGCCCTGCCGGACGTCCTCCGGGGCGCGGGGATGTGCCTGCTGCCGGTGCTCATCACCGGAGGCGTCCACCTGGACGGCTACGCCGACACCTGTGACGCCCTGGCCAGCCACGCCTCGCCCCAGCGGCGGCAGGAGATCTTAAAGGACCCCCATCTGGGGGCCTTTGCCGCCATCCGGCTGTGCTGTTATTTCCTGGCCTCCTTCGCCCTGTGGACGGCCCTGCCCCGGCGCGACGGCCCCGCCCTCCTGCTGACCTTCTGTCTCTCCCGGACCCTGTCCGGACTGGCCATCGCCGTCCTTCCCCTGGCCCGGGACACAGGGCTCGCCCACGCCTTCGCCGCAGCGGCGGACCGAAAACGCCTCCGGGCCCTGCTGGCATCGCTGGCGGTCCTACTGGCAGTTCTCCTCTGCCTGCGGGGCCCCGCGGGCGCCGCCATGGCGGCGGCGGCCCTGTGCGCGTTTCTCCGCTTCCGCTCCATGGCCCGAAACGCCTTCGGCGGCATCTCCGGGGATCTGGCGGGCTGGTTCCTGCAGACCGCCGAGCTGTGGATGCTGGCCGCGGCCTGCGCCGCGCAATATCTGGAGCCGTTTATCAGGAGGCTGTTATGATTTTTATCACAGGCCCGCTGCTGGCGGGCAAACAGAGCTATATCTGCGGCGCCCTGGGTCTCTCGCTGGATGAGTTCGCCCGGCGGGCCGTGTGGGACGTGCAGGACCTGGCGGCCCGGGAACCGGACCTGCCCGCCCTGGCGGACGCCCTCTCCCGGCGGGAGATCGTCATTGCCACGGAGGTGGGCGGCGGCGTGGTACCCACGGACCCGGAGGAACGGGCGGCCCGGGAGGCCGCCGGCCGGCTCAGCTGCCTGCTTGCGGAGCGGGCGGACACGGTGGTACGGGTGTGCTGCGGCCTGCCCCAGGTGCTGAAGGGACGGCTCCCGTGCTGATCTATCTTCTGCGCCACGGCGCAACGGCCTATAACGCGGAGGGCCGCTATCAGGGCCGGACGGACGTCCCCCTCTCCGCCGCGGGGCGGGCGGCCCTCAATCGGGCGGACTTCTCCCCGGAGACCGTCTACGTCTCCCCCCTCTCCCGGACGGCAGAGACCGCCGCCATCCTGTTCCCCGGTGCGGAGGCCGTCCCCGTCCCCGCCCTGGCGGAGATGGACTTCGGCGCCTTCGAGGGGCGGAGCTTCCGGGAGATGGAGCATAACGCCGCGTACCGCGCCTGGGTAGAGGGCGGCTGCGGAGGCCGCTGCCCCGGCGGCGAGGACCGGGAGACGTTCTCCGCCCGGGTCTGCGGGGCCTTCGCCCATCTGGTGGACCAGTGCCTGGACCACGGCGCGGAGCGCCTTGTGATCGTGGCCCACGGCGGCGTTCAGATGGCGGCGCTGGAGCGCTTCGCCCTGCCGCGCCGGGGGTATTTTGAATGGAGCGCCCCCTGCGGAGGCGGCTTTGTCCTGGACGGCGCCCCCTGGCGGAAGCGCCGTATGCTGGACCTCGCCGGGGAAGTACGATACGCAAAGGACTGATCTCATGGAAATCCTCTATGCCGCCCTGGGCGGCTTCGCGCTGGACCTGCTGCTGGGAGACCCGTCCTGGATGCCCCACCCTGTGGTGGGGATGGGCCGGTGCATTACATTTCTGGAACCGCGCCTCCGGGCCGTCTTTCCCAAAACGCCTCTGGGTGAGCGGGCCGCCGGGACGGTCCTGGCCGCGGCGCTGCCTCTGGGGACCCTGATTCTCTCCCTGGGCCTGCTGCGGCTGTGCCGTGCGGCGCATCCCGCTCTGGCCTTTGCGCTGGAGACCCTCTGGTGCTGGCAGTCCCTGGCGGTGCGGGGCCTGGCGGCGGAGAGCGAAACTGTCCGCCGGCGCCTGGCAGAAGGCGCCCTGGCGGACGCCCGGAGGGCTGTGGGCCGCATCGTGGGACGGGACACCGGCGCTCTCAGCGCCCAAGGCGTGACCCGGGCGGCGGTGGAGACGGTGGCGGAGAATTTCGCCGATGGCGCGGCGGCCCCTATGGTCTATATGCTTATCGGCGGCGCGCCTCTGGCCCTGTGCTGCAAGGCCGTCAACACCATGGACAGCATGGTTGGCTACAAAAACGACCGTTACCTCCACTTCGGCCGCGCCGCGGCCAGGCTGGACGACGCCGTTAATTTCCTCCCCGCCCGGCTGGCGGCGCTGCTGCTGGTCCTCTCCGCGGGCCTTGCGGGTGAGAGCCTCCCCGGCGCCTGTAGGATCTGGCGGCGGGACCGCCGCTGCCACGCCAGCCCCAACTCCGCCCAGACGGAGTCCGCCATGGCCGGGGCACTGGGCATCCAGCTGGGCGGCCCGGCGTCCTACTTCGGAAAGCTCCACGACAAGCCCGCCATCGGCGACCCCTTGCGGGAGCCGGAGCCCCGGGACATCCGCCGGGCCAACCGGATGCTGTACATCGCCAGCGTCCTGTGCCTGGCGCTGTTATGTATGCTGCGGATACTCATCGTCAAAGGAGTGAGCACATGACGGACCACGGCGGCGATTGGGCCGGCTTTATGGAGTCCTGCGGCGCGCCCCCTCTGGACTTCTCCGCCAACGTCAGCCCCCTTGGAACGCCGGAATCCGTCCGGCGGGCGGCGGAGGCGGCCCTGGCGGAGACGGAACGATACCCCGATCCCCAATGCCGCGCCCTGCGCAGGAGCCTGGCCGCCTGTCACGGCGTCCCGATGGAGTGGATCCTCTGCGGCGGCGGGGCGGCGGATCTGATCTACCGCCTGGCGGCGGCCCGGCGGCCCCAAAAAGCCCTGGTCACCGCCCCCACCTTCTCCGAATATGAAAATGCTCTGACCCTGTGGGGCTGCCGCGTCTCCCGCTTTCCCCTGTCCGCGGAAACCGGGTTCGCCGTCACAGAGGAGATTCTCTCCGCCATCACGCCGGGGCTGGATCTGCTGTTTTTGTGCGAGCCCAACAACCCCACAGGCCGCACCACGGACCGGCATCTGCTGGCGCGCGTTCTGGAGCGCTGCGCCGCCTGCGGCACGCTGCTGGCGGCGGACGAGTGCTTCAACGACCTTCTGGACGACCCGGCGGCGCACACTCTGCTGAAATCGCTCCCCCAATACAAAAATCTGCTGATCCTGCGGGCCTTCACCAAGAGCTTCGGCATGGCGGGCCTCCGGCTGGGGTATGCCCTCAGCCAGGACGTCTCCCTGCTGGAGGCCATGGCCCGCGGCGGCCCGCCCTGGCCGGTGTCCGCCCCCGCCCAGGCGGCGGGGACGGCGGCCCTGGAGGATGGGGAGAGCCTGGAGACCCTCCGGCGGCTCA
Organism: uncultured Oscillibacter sp.; assembly: GCA_947644365.1. GTDB lineage: Bacteria > Bacillota > Clostridia > Oscillospirales > Oscillospiraceae > Oscillibacter. The sequence goes on from CANRYZ010000004.1 coordinate 26,391, forward strand.
TCCGCCGGGAGCGGCCGCGCCTCTCGGCGGGACTGTCGGCTCTGGGGTGCCGGGTCTGCCCCGGGGAGGCCAACTACCTCCTGTTCTTCTGCGGCGCGCCCGGCCTGCCCCAAAGGCTGGCGGAGCGGGGCGTTTTGATCCGGGACTGCTCCAACTACCACGGGCTGGGTCCCGGCTGGTACCGGGCGGCGGTGCGCACCGGGCCGGAGAACAAGCAATTTCTGAAAATTATGGAGGAGGTGCTGTAAATGGCGCGGTGCATTATGGTGCAGGGCACCATGTCCGGCGCGGGGAAGAGCCTGCTGGCGGCGGCCCTGTGCCGCATCTTCCGCCAGGACGGCTGGCGGGCGGCCCCTTTCAAGGGCCAGAACATGGCCCTCAACAGCTATATCACCCGGGACGGTCTGGAGATGGGCCGGGCCCAGGCGGTCCAGGCCCAGGCGGCGGGCATTGAACCGGACGTACGGATGAACCCCGTGCTGCTCAAGCCCTCCAGCGACACCGGGAGCCAGCTCATCGTCCTGGGGGAGATCCGGGGCCAGTACGAGGCCGCCAGCTACTTCCGCATGAAAAGGAGCCTGATCCCGGAGGTGTTGGGGGCCTATAACAGCCTGGCGGCGGAGTACGACATCATCGTTATTGAGGGGGCCGGCAGTCCCGCGGAGATCAACCTGCGGGATGCGGACGGCTTTGTGAACATGGGCCTTGCCGAGCTGGTGAACGCCCCGGTGCTGCTGGTGGGGGACATCGACCGGGGCGGCGTGTTCGCCCAGCTCTACGGCACCGCCGCCCTGCTGGAGCAGCGGGAACGGAGCCGGATCGCGGGCCTTGTCATCAACAAATTCCGGGGGGACCAGGCCCTGCTGGAGCCGGGCCTCTCTATGCTGGAGGAGAAAACCGGCATCCCGGTGCTGGGGGTCGTCCCCTACACCCGGGCGGACATCGACGACGAGGACAGCCTCTCCCCCCGTCTGGAGGAGACCCAGGCCCGCCGGGCCGTGGACGTCGCCGTGGTCCGCCTGCCCCGCATCTCCAACTTCACGGACTTCTCCCCCCTGGAGAGCCACAGCGCCCTGGGAGTGCGGTACGCGGACAGCGCCGCCGCCCTGGGGATTCCGGACCTTGTGATTCTGCCGGGCACCAAGAGCACCATGGAGGACCTCCTCTGGCTGCGGCAGAGCGGTCTGGAGGCCGCCGTCTTAAAGCTGGCGGCAGGCGGCGTCCCGGTGCTGGGCGTCTGCGGCGGCTATCAGATGCTGGGCCAAACCCTCTCCGACCCGGAGGGTGTGGAGCGGGGCGGCGTTCTGCGGGGTATGGGCCTGCTCCCCTGTGAGACCGTGTTCTCCTCCCGGAAGACCCGCACCCGGGCCGCCGCCGCCGTCACGGCGGAGCCTTTCGCCGGGGCGGCGGTGGAGGGCTACGAAATTCACATGGGCCTCACCCGGCGGACGGGCGGCGTTCCCTTCTGCCGCCTGGAAAACGGACGGGAGGACGGCGCGGCAGCCGGAAACGTGTTCGGCACCTACCTCCACGGCCTCTTTGACAGCGGCGCCCTGACGGAGCGGCTGGCAGCCTGGCTCCTGGGGCGCAAGGGCCTCTCCGCCGGGGAGGCCCCGGTGGAGAATCGCCGGGCCTATCAGGAGCGGCAGTACGATCTGCTGGCGGACGCCGTGCGCTCCGGCCTGGACATGGCCGCCGTCTACGAGATCATGGACCGGTACGCCGCGCGCGGAACAGGAGGACAACCATGAAAACACGCCACACCCTTCCCGGGGACATTGAGCGCACCAGCATGTCCATCATCGCCGCGGAGCTGGCGGAGCGGGGCGTCGTCCTGCCGCCGGAGCACGAGGCGGTGGTAAAGCGGGTCATCCACACCACGGCGGACTTCGACTATGCCAACACCCTCCGTTTCACTCCCCGGGCGGTGGAGCTGGCGCAGGCGGCGCTGAGACGGAGCGTCCCCATCGTCACAGATACCAACATGGCAAAGGCGGGCGTCAGCAAACCGAGCCTGGAAAAGCTGGGCTGCACCCTCCACTGTTTCATGGCGGACCCGGAGGTAGCGCGGGAGGCCAGCCGGCGGGGCCTCACCCGGGCGGCGGTGTCCATGGAAAAAGCGGCCCGGGAATACCCCGACGCCATTCTGGCAGTAGGCAACGCCCCCACGGCGCTGCTGCGAATCGCGGAGCTGATAGAGGAGGGACTGCGGCCCGCCCTGGTGGTGGGCGTACCGGTGGGCTTCGTCAACGTGGAGGAGAGCAAGGAGATCCTCTTCGCCGCCTGTGAGGCCCACGGCGTCCCGGCCATCGCGGCCATGGGCCGCAAGGGCGGCAGCAGCGTAGCCGCCGCCGTCTGCAACGCCCTGCTGTACGCCGCCACGGAGACCCTGGACCCTGCCGCCCGGGGGTGGCAATAAATAAGAGGGGGCCGGACGCTTTTGCGTCCGGCCCCCTCCGGTCTTGCCTATATCGTCAGCGCACTTGAAAATCGGCAGCCGATTTTCAAAGCGGGCTTGGCCTGCCAGCGCATGGAATGCGCCGTGCGGTGATTATAAAAACACCTGGTTCTCCTTTGGCTCCCGGAAGTGCTGTTCCAGCATGGCCACATGGGACAAAAACGCCGGATCGTCGAAGTATTTAGCGCCCCGGGTGCACTTGCGCACACAGCTCTGGCATTTGATGCACGTCCCCGGCACCTGGGATACATCCGCCGGGTCAATAGCTCCCATGGGACAGGCCCGGACGCAGGCGCCGCAGCCGTTGCATCTGCTCAGATGCGTCTTCGGCTTGGCCTTGAGAAACTTCACCGGCTCCCCGTCCACTCCCTTGGGGACGTAGTAGGGCGCCGCCGGGTCTCCGGGCACCTGCACCGGCGTGAGATCTCCCGCCAGCACCTTCTCCGCAGTCTTTCCGGCAAATTCCCGGACCTCCGCCAGATCGCTCCAGCCGGGACGGCCGAAGGCCAGCTCGTCCGTGAAGGCGTGGCGGCCCACGAAGGCCCCCGCCGCGATGGGGCGGAAGCCGTCCGCCTCCAGCACCGCCCGCAGCTCCGCCAGGGAGTTGTCATAGCTCCGGTTGCCAAAGAGCACCACAGCCACAGCCAGGGCCCCGTTCCCCCGGAGCTTCTCCTGGAAGTCCGGCAGCAGCTTGTTTGGCAGCTTTCCGGCATAGGTGGGCGAGCCCGCCACCACCAGGTCCTCCGCCGTAAAATTCAGGGTCTCCGCCCGCTCCCCGGGCCGGGTAAAGCTCCGCTCCTCCATGGGCAGACCCAGCTTTTCCGCTATTCCCTCCGCCGCGGCGCGGACCACCTTGGCCGTGGTCCCCGTGGCGCTGTAATACACCGCCCAGACCTTTTTCAGCTCCATCTTTCTCTCTCCTCTCCCCTGCCGCCGCAGGGCCGCACAGGCGCCGGGAGATTCCCGGCGCCTGTCTCTCCGTCATACGGTTATATGGCAAAATCCTCCGGTTTCAGCTTTCGGGTCTCCAGCACCGCCGGCCGGGGCGGCACCCGCTTCATGGGGTCATACCGAAAGGCCCGGCAGCTGTCCTCCACCGGCACGATGCCCCGCTTCACGCAGGCCACCTCCCGCTCGTTGATCTGCTGCCCCCGCTGGCAGTAGGCGCACCGGGGGTCTATATCCCTGCGAAACAGCATCCGTCCGCTTCCCTTCCATCAAAATTACAGGCAGTACAACCTGACTTCTCCATCCTCCGCCGTGGCTCTGATCTGGGTGATGGGGCTCTCATAGCTGTCGATGATCTTCGTGGCCATGGGGTCCTCCAGCTCCTTCTGGATGGTCCGCCGGAGATTCCGGGCGCCGTAGGTCCGGGAGTAGGACTTGTGGGTCAGCAGCTCCACCAGGGCGTCGTCATAGGTGAGGGTGATCGCCTTCTCCTTCAAGGAGGCCGCCAGCTCGCCCAGCATGATCCGGGCGATGGACTGGAAGTGCTCCTCCGTCAGGCGGTTGAAGGTGATGACCGCATCCACCCGGTTGATGAACTCCGGCCGCAGGAACTGCTGCAAGGCCTTCATGGCCCGGTCGGCGTCCTGCTCCTGCTGGGTGCGGCCAAAGCCCACGGTGCCCTCCTTGGTGGCGCTGCCGGCGTTGGAGGTCATGACGATGATGGTGTTCTCAAAATTCACCTTCCGCCCGTGGGCGTCGGTAATCTCGCCGTCGTCCAGAATCTGGAGCAGCACGTTCAGCACGTCCGGGTGGGCCTTCTCGATCTCGTCGAAGAGCACCACGGCGTAGGGCTTGCGGCGAATCTTCTCCGTCAGCTGGCCCGCCTCGTCGTAGCCCACGTAGCCCGGCGGAGAGCCCACGATGCGGGAGACGGAGTGCTTTTCCATAAACTCGGACATATCCAGCCGGATCAGGGCGTCCGGCGTGTTGAAGAGATCGGCGGCCAGCTGCTTGACCAGCTCCGTCTTGCCCACGCCCGTGGGGCCCACGAAGATGAAGCTGACGGGCTTGTGCTTGGGGGAGATGCCCACCCGGTTGCGGCGCACGGCGGCGGACACGGCGGACACCGCCTCGTCCTGGCCGATGATATGGTCCTTGAGCCGCCGCTCCAGCTGGCTCAGGCGCTGGAACTCCTGCTCCCGGATGCGGGAGGCGGGGATCTTGGTCCAGAGCTCGATGACGTGGGCCAGGTTCTCCATGGAGAGCTGAGGGTCCCCCTTCTCGCACAGGGCCGTCAGCTCCGTGTTCAGCTGCATCTCCCGGCTCTTGAGCTCCGCCATACGGGCGTAGTCCTCCTCGACCTTCTCCTCCTTCTCCTCCAGCATGGTACGCTCTTTCTCATAGTCGTCCAGCTCCCGCTGAATCTGCATCCTGCGGGAGATGTCCGGGTCCTTGAGGTTCAGATCGGAGCAGGCCTCGTCAATGAGGTCGATGGCCTTGTCCGGCAGGAAGCGGTCGGTGATATACCGTTCGCTGAGCACCACCGCCTGGCGGAGGATGCCCTCGGAGATCTTCACGCCGTGGAACTTCTCATAGTTGGGGGCCAGGCCCTTCAAAATCTCCACGGAGTCCTCGATGGAGGGCTCGTTCACCGTCACCGGCTGGAAACGCCGCTCCAGGGCGGTGTCCTTCTCGATGGACTTGCGGTACTCGTTGAAGGTGGTGGCGCCGATCACCTGAATCTCCCCCCGGGAGAGGGCGGGCTTCAAGATGTTGGCGGCGTTCATGCTGCCCTCAGCGTCGCCGGCGCCCACAATGCTGTGGACCTCGTCGATCATCAAAATGATGTTGCCCAGCCGCTTCACCTCGTCGATGAGGCCCTTCATGCGGCTCTCGAACTGGCCCCGGAACTGGGTGCCGGCCACCAGGGCGGTGAGGTCCAGCAGGTAGACCTCCTTCTCCCGCAGCTTGAAGGGCACGTCCCCGTTGGCGATCCGCTGGGCCAGGCCCTCGGCGATGGCGGTCTTGCCCACGCCGGGTTCGCCGATGAGGCAGGGGTTGTTCTTCTGCCGGCGGTTCAGAATCTGCACCACACGCTCGATCTCCTGGGCCCGGCCGATGACCGGGTCCAGCTTGCCCTCCTTGGCCTTGTCGCTGAGGGAGATGCAGTAGCTGTTCAGATACTTCCGCTTGCCGTTTTTGGCGTCCTTCTTCTCACGGCCGCCCCGGGCGCCGCCCTCCTCAGAGGCGGGCTCCTCCTTGGCGGGCTTATCGCCGGAGGAAAACAGGCGGTTCAAAAACGGGAAGGTGGCGGTCTTGCCGTCCTCTTCCTCTCCGCCGCCCTCCTCGCCGCCGGGAAGATCCTCGATATTCTCCACACCGTCAAAGGCCTGCATCATCTCGGTGTTGATGGTCTCCAAGTCCTCGTCGGAGATGCCCATGCGCTTCATCATATCGTCCACCTGGGGAAGCCCCAGGTCCTTGGCGCACTTGAGGCACAGTCCCTCGTTGATGGGCTTATCGCCGTCCAGCTTGGAGATGAACACCACGGCGACGTTTTTCTTGCATCTTGAACATAGTGTAGGCTGCATCGTATACCTCCAGAAAACCAGCGGCCCCGCCGCTGAACTTGCAAAGCGGTCACATTCAGGCCGCCAGGGAAGCGCTGATTCGATCCACGCGCGCAGGTCAGCGGGAATTTGTGACTTGAAGGCGTGCGCGGGGACCGGCTCAATGGCTCCCTAATTGTAAAATGTAGCTCCCCTCCGGGGAGATGCCCAGTCTCTGCGCCAGCAGGACCAGGAGAAACACGGCCAGCGCGCCCTCCACCAGGCCCACCGCCGCACCGCCCAGGGCGTTGGCCCCGTGGAGCACCGGCAGCTTCAGCGCCAGGTCCAAAACCTTTGCCGCCAGATTCAGCAGAACCGTCAGCAACAAAAAGGCCAGTACGTAGATAACGCCGTAAAACAGGGATTCCGCCATGCTTCTGGCCACAGAGGCCAGTATGGATGCCCCGGTCTCCCGGACGTCCTCCCGGGCCTGCTCCGCCAGATCCTCCAGCCGGTCTCCCGAGATTCCCAGAAGGCCCAGCAGCTCCGGAATCTCCTCCGGAAGCTGGCCTACGGCGTCCGGCAGCGCCTCGTCCAGCTGCTTTTCAATGCGCCGCTGGATGACGGGCGACGCCAGCCGCGCCGCGGGCGGCGTCAGGGCCTCCGCCGCGAAGCGGGCCCCCGTCAGGGCCAGCACCACGATCAAAAGCCCCGCCAGGGCCCGAAACAGTCCCCGGTAGGCCCCATAGAGGGCGAAGCCCAAGAGCAGGGCCGCCGCAATGATGTCTATTATAGCAGGTGCCGTCACATTTTCCTACCTTTCACGCTGTAAACGTTTTGTGAACTCACCGAAAATTTTTTGCTCTTATGGCAGGAACTGACTGGCGGACTCCGCCGACAGCAGCAGCGCCGAGCCGTCCGGCCGCATCAGCGCCCCGGACACGCCGATAATGCCCCGCAGGGAGGCATATACCTGGAGGTTTTCATTATACACCACCAGCCGGTCCGTGTACAGTACCGCCAGATACCGCCCCGCCGCGGAGAGGCCCCGGACCTCCTCGTGGATCTCCAGGTTCCCCAGCTCCGCGCCCTCCGCGTCCAGCGTGACCAGCCGCCCCACGTTGCCGGCCTGGTAGCGGTTCAGCAGCAGGGCGGTGAAGTCCTCCCCCAGGCTGTAGCTGCGCAGGTAGGCTCCGCCGCAGTCGTAGCTGGCCGTCACCTCTCCGGAGTAGGAGGCGCAGGTAACGCAAGTGTCCGACACGGTCACAAATTTCCCGTCCTGCTGCCCGGCGGCAAGCACCAGCCCGTTTGGAATACTGTATTCCGCAAAGGGCTCGATCTCCCCGGGCTCCCGCAGGTCATAGAGCAGCACATTGCTGACAAACACGCCGTTCTCCTGCCCCAGCCGCACCGCCGCCAGGGTGTTTCCGTCGTCGCTGACCCGGGCCTCCGTCACAAACCGCTCGTCGGAGGTCATGGCAAACACCACCTGCGTCATGTCCGCGCTGTAGGCGGTGACAGCGCCCTTGGCGTTCCGCCGCCCCGACGTCACCGCCAGCATCCCCTTGGCATTCAGGCTGGCAGAGATCAGCGGCTCATCCTCCTCCGTCTCCAGGCGGAACACCTCGCCCTTTCGGTCCAGGACGTACAGCGACCTGCCGCCGACGTCGTAGGCCGCCACCCGGCCGCCGCCCTGGCAAAGGGCCGGAACGCCCATCTTCACCTGGGCGGACCAGGTCTCCCCGCCGTCCTTGTTCAAAAGCCGCAGAGAGTTTTCCGACAGCACCACCAGCTGGTCTCCCAGCGCCGCGAAGCGGCTGTCCGGAGAGAAGTCGTAGCGGTACCGCTCCTCGCCGGAGCTGGCGGAACCGCCGTAGTTGAGATAGCGCCGCAGCACGTCAAAGCCGGTGCCGTCCCGATAGGCCGCCGCCAGTACGATCCCCAGCACCGCCGCCAGGGCCAGGAAGAATACGAGAAACCGCCGCAGGCGGCCGGAGCGCCGCTCCGCCCGCTCCGCCTTTCCCGCTCCGTCGTCGTCATTCCAAATGTCCTTCGTCCTGTTAGCCATTGAGCCGTTCATCCTCATACCAAAGTCTTGTGAGGTACAGTCCCCCCGGCGGCGCCGTGGGCCCCGCCAGGGTCCGGTCGCCGCTGTCCAGAATGGCGGGAATGTCCTCCGGGGTGAATTTCCCCTCCGCCGCGTAGAGCACGGTGCCGGTGATGGCCCGTACCATGTTATACAAAAACCCGTTGGCGCAGACCTTCAATTCCAGAAGGTCCCCGGCGCGGGATACCTGGCAGTAGTAGATGGTGCGGACGGTGGACCTTGTCTCCGTGCCCACGGAGCGCACCGCCCGAAAGTCGTGGGTGCCCACAAACTGGCGGGCCGCCCGGTTCAGAAATTCCTCGTCCAGCCGCTTGGGGTAGAAGTACGCCCGGTTGACATAAAACGGGTTCTTCACCCGGGAGTTGTAGATGCGGTAGGTGTACTCCTTTTTCAGGCACGAGCCGATGGCGTTGAAGCCCTCGTCCACCTCATAAGCCGCCTCCACGGCGATGTCCTCCGGCACATGGGTGTTGACGGCGAAGGGCAGCCGCTCCACGGGGATGCGGCTCTCCGTGCGGAAGTTGGCCACGTACCGCTCCGCGTGAACGCCGGCGTCGGTCCGGCCGCAGCCGGTGAGATGCACCTGCTCCCCGGTGATCTTCTCCAGGGCCCTCTGCAGGGTCTCGCAGACGGAGGCGGCGTTTTTCTGCACCTGCCAGCCGTGATAGGCGGTGCCGTTGTACATGAGTTTTAAGGCGATGTTGCGCATAGGTTCTCCTTTAATCCCAGCTCAAAACCGGTCTGGCCCCCGGGGCGGTCACAGGCATCCTGCCGCCGCTCTCCACCTGCCATCTCTCCAGCGGAAAGGTGTACCGCAGTCCGTATTCATCCCGACAGGCAAAAAACAGCGCCACGGCGTCCCCCTCCTGGCACGGGATCTCCACGGGTCCGCCGGTGGAGTAGGCGCCCTGCTGGGGGGCCATCGCCAGGATGTCCGCCGCCGGAACGCCCGCCGCCATGGCGTCCTCCGGCGACAGCCCCGGGCCCTCCCAGACGGTCACGCCATTGCACCGGAGGGAAAACTCTGGCTCTGTCACTGATACGGGCGCGTAGTCCGGGCCGGACAGGTTCAGGATATACTCCCCCAGGGAGAAGACGCCGCTCTTCCAGTCAGGCCCGCCGTAGCCGCTGCCGTTGACCCGGACGGGCAGCAGCATGGACATGTCCGTCCAGCCCTCCAGGTCTTCCCGGCGGCTGGTCTCATCGCTCTCCACCAGCACCTCCAGGGACAGCTCCCCCTCCAGGGAGACCGGCAGGGGGCCGGAGAACCGCCCCGCTCCGTCGCTCTCCAGCGCCACGATCTTCGTACCAGAGCCCTGATGGGCGGTAAGCCAAACCTCCGTGTCCGCTCGCCACTCCTTCAAGGTCAGGGAGACCTCCGTCATAAGGCCGCTCTTCCGATCCATACCAGTGGGGGACAGCTCCCAGTCCCGCACCAGCTTTTCCCCTTCCGCCATCCGCGAAGAGAGATCCTGGATTGCCATTCTCGTATTCTGAGCGGTCTCAATCACCCTGCGGTCCAGGGCCGCCCCCTGTGCCTCCAACGCATCGATTCTCCGCCCCTGCCAGAGATTCAGCCCCAGCAGCGCGGCGCACAGGGCCAGCGCCGCCATCTGGCCCCAGTCTCTCTTTCCGTCCATGGCGATCCCTCCCTTCTCCGGAAATTCCACCGCCTCACTCCCAGCGCAGGTCCGGCCTGGACACGCTGGGCCAGTGGCGCACCGCGGCGCCGTTTCTGACCTCCCACCACCCGACGGAGAAGACATACCGCAGGCCGTATGGGCCCGTACAGACAAAATTCACGCCGATGGAGTCCCCCTCTTGGCAGGCAATTCCCAGGGAGTCCGGCGTCTGTACATAGGAATCCCCCTCTTTCGTCAGGCCAAAGTCCATCAGCGGCTCCCCTTTCTGAAAGAGCTCCAGCTTGGGCTCCCCGATCTCCGCCGGGCCGCCCTGTCCGTCCTCCGGGCAGAAGGTCCAGCCGGAGAAGATCAGCTTGCCGTCCTCATACGCCACATCCCCGCTCCACTTGTTCAGCTGGACCGGCAGCAGCTCCATGAGGGAGTAGTAGGACCAGAGGGTCTCGGCGTACTTGGCGCCCCCCACCGTGGACAAAAGCCGCATCTGCACCCGGTCGCCGGGCTCCAGGGGCAGGGTGACGCTCCCGGTATACCGGCCGTCCTTCCCCCTGGTCAGGGCCGTTTCCACGGCGTCGTGGTGCTCCGCCGCGTCCGTCACCACGGAGGCCCTGGCGTTCTCATCCGCCGCGGCCAGGTCCACGGACACTCCCAGGGTAACGGTCCGCTCCGTCAAGTCCACACCCCGAACGTCCACAGCGTAGGCCGCGGCGGGCCTTGTCCGCAGCTCCGCCTCCAGCTCCTTCTCCCGCTCCAGCATCTTCCGCAGATCGGCTTTCATTGCGTTAAATTCCATCCGCAGCGTGTCGCATTCATTCCGCAGCGCGCCGTACTCCCGCGCCGCCTGTTCCAGGGTCTCCACCCTCCGCTGCTGGAGGAGCAGCGCCAGCGCCAGGACCACGCACAAAACCGCCGTCACAGCCGTTCCCCAGTTTTTTCTCACGTCCGCCTCCAATTCCTGACCGCTCTTTTCCAGTTAAATCAAATCCCAAACCGCCCCAGGGCGATGACGCCCGCCAGGATCACGGCGCCCATCGCCAGCGCAGCATAGTCCCGCCCCTGGTATTTCAGCACATGGAGCTTCGTCCGTCCCTCGCCGCCGTGGTAGCACCGGCACTCCATGGCCGTGGCCAGCTCGTCGGCCCGGCGGAAGGCGCTGATGAACAGCGGCACCAGAATGGGGATCAACGCCCGGGCCTTCTGAATCAAATTCCCGCTCTCAAAGTCCGCTCCCCGGGCCTTCTGGGCGGACATGATCTTGTCCGTCTCCTCAATTAACGTCGGGATGAACCGCAGGGCGATGGACATCATCATGGCCAGCTCGTGGACCGGCACATGGAGTTTTTTCAGTCCGTTCAGCAGCCGCTCCAGCCCGTCGGTGAGGCTGATAGGGCTGGTGGTGTATGTCATGAGGAAGGTGCCCATGATCAGCAGCATGATCCGCAGTACCATGAACACGGCGTTGTGAACGCCGGCGTCCGAGATCCGCACCGGGCCCCACTCCACCAGGTTCCTCGTCCCCGGCGTAAAAAACAGGTTCAAAAGCCCGGTAAAGATGATGATGAACAGCACCGGCTTCAAGCCCCGCACCAGGGCCCTGAGCCCCACCTTGGAAATTCTGACACACACCGCCAGGGTCAGGGCCAGAACGCCGTAGCCCGCCGCGCCCTTGGCGCAGAACAGGGCGATGATGTAGAACAGCACCAGCAGTATCTTTGTCCGGGGGTCCAGACGGTGGGCCGGGGTGTCGCCCGGGAAATACTGGCCCAATGTGATGTCTTTCAGCATGGGGCCCCTCCCTTCCGCAGCGCCAGCAGCTGCCGCTCCAGGTCCTCCACGGTGTACACCGCCGGGTCCACGTCCAGACCCCGGGCCCGCAGGGCCATGGCCACCCGGGTCACCTGGGGCACGTCCAAGCCCGCCTCCAGCAGCGCGTCCGCCTGGGCGAACACCTCCGCCGGCGTGCCGCTCATAAGGATATGGGCGCTTTTCAGCACCAGAATCCGGTCCACATTTTGGGCGATCTCGTCCATGCTGTGGCTCACCAGGATCACCGTAGTGCGGCGGTTTCTGTGGAAGTCCCGGATGTTGGCCATGAGATTTTCCCGGCCCGCGGGGTCCAGGCCCGCCGTGGGCTCGTCCAGCACCAGGACCTCCGGCTCCATGGCCAGGACTCCCGCCAGGGCCACCCGGCGCTTCTGCCCGCCGGAGAGCTCGAAGGGGGACTTGTCCAGCTGGTCGTCCCGGATGCCCACCAGCCGCGCCGCCTCCCGAACGGCATGGTCCAGCTCCGCCCCAGTCTTTCCCTGATTCATGGGGCCGAAGGAGATGTCCTTGTACACCGTCTCCTCGAAGAGCTGGTACTCCGGGTACTGGAACACCAGTCCCACCCGGAACCGCACGTCCCGAATCTTCTTGGGCTCCGCCCAGATGTCCCTTCCGCCCAGCAGCACCTGTCCGGAGGTGGGCCGCAGGAGGCCGTTGAGGTGCTGGATCAGGGTGGATTTTCCGGAGCCGGTATGGCCGATGACGCCCAGAAACTCCCCCGGCTGGACGTCAAAGCTCATGTCCTCCACAGCGCTGCGCTGGAAGGGCGTGCCGACGCCGTAGGTGTGGGTCAGGTTTTTGACTTGTAGAATTGGTTCTAAATGTTCCACTTGGTTTGTTTCCCTCCGGCTGGATTTTTGATTGGCTTCTTTGGCTTCTATTCTAGGCCCTGTTTGAAAATTGGCAATATGCCCAGCGGCGAGGGATTTTTTCGCCAGACAAGGCAAAAATTCGCAGGAATACTTTTTGTATTTCAAGAATTTTTAACGCAGTATGGCGGAAAAAGACCCGCCGTTTGGGCGTGTTGACAATTTTCAAACAAGGCCTAGTGTGCCGGACCGCATTGGCTTCGCCTCGCGGTCTTCGGGGGAGCTTGCCCGGCTCCGCCGGACAACCCAGGGGCTCTGCCCCTGGACCCCGCGGCCTTTGTAAAGGCCGGCGAAACTTTTATACCTGTCTCATGTTATCGAAAGCCTCTGCGATTACATCCGCGCAGGCCTCCACCGTCAGCGCGTCCAGGGGTACGTCCACCCCGTCCCGGCGCAGCCGGTCCAGCAGGTCCACTGTGTCCGGCACCGTCAAGCCCATGTGCCGCAGGTCGGCCACCTGAGTGAACACCTCCGCCGGCGTACCGTCCATGGCGATTTTCCCGTCGTCCATCACCACCACCCGGTCCGCCTCCTCCGCCTCGTTCATGTGGTGGGTGATGAGCACCACCGTAATGCCCTTCTCCCGGTTCAGCCGGTGGACGGTGCTCAGCACCTCCCGCCGTCCCACGGGGTCCAGCATGGCCGTGGCCTCGTCCAGCACAATGCACTCCGGCTCCATGGCCAGCACCCCGGCGATGGCGATGCGCTGCTTCTGTCCGCCGGAGAGGAGGTGGGGCGCGTGGCGCACAAAGTCATACATGCCCACCGTCCGCAGGGCGTCGTCCACCCGCTTCCGAATCTCCTCCGTGGGAACGCCCAGGTTCTCCGGGGCGAAGGCCACGTCCTCCTCCACCACATTGGCCACGATCTGGTTGTCCGGATTCTGGAACACCATGCCCACCCGCTGGCGGATGGCCAGCAGCAGGCTCTCGTCCAGGGTGTCCATGCCCTTCACATAGACCTTGCCCCCCGCCGGCAGCAGCACGGCGTTGAAGGTCTTGGCCAGCGTGGACTTCCCGGAGCCGTTGTGCCCCAGCACCACCACAAAGCTGCCCTTCTCAATTGTCAGGTCCACGCCCCGCAGGGCGAAGACCGGCTGTCCGCCCTCGTCCGCCGGGTAGGCGAAGCGCAGGCTCTCCGTCTCGATCATCTCATTCATGAATATTTTCCCCGCTCAAATCCACATGGAATTTTTCTGTGAACCCCGGGGCCACCCGCCTCAGCCCCCTCCAGAGGAAGAAGCCGCAGAGGACCCCCAAGGTGTTCAAAATGATGTCGTCAATGTCAAAAAAGCGCCCCACAAGAATCTGCCAGCACTCAACACATGCCGTGATCCCAAAGCCCGTGCCCAGCGCCCTCCGCCAGCTCCAGCCCCGCCACAGCAGGGCGGCCAAAAAGCCAAAGGGCAGAAACATCACCACGTTTCCGATGATGTTGAACAGGCTGTCCCCCTGGGAGAAGGGGATCAGGTTCACCCGGTGGGCCAGCGGCAGCCCCGTGCCGCCGAAATACGGCGTCCAATACCCCTGGAGCCCGGCCCAGAGCCAATCCGGCCACGGGCACAGCGTCAGCACCGCCATGCCCCCGGAGAAAAGAAAGAGCACCAGCAGACCGGCCTCCCGCGCCACGCCGCTGCGCAGCCCCCGGGCGGCCAGACGGCGCCTTCTTCCGGGGAGCAGGCCCAAAAACAGCCCCAGCGCCGCCGCCAGCCCCGGCAGCATCCACTCCAGATACCGCAGGACACGAATCAAAAAATAGACCATGGGCCCCCTCCTAAACCGTCCCTCTTTCCGCGCTTCGTGCGGAATCGGCCCGTCTTCACTCCCGGGGCTCAATGTGGAACACAAGCGCCCGGCCCTTCTGTTCCGCCGCCCGGTCCAGCCCCTGGGAGAGCGTCCCCCGGTACAGCAGCACCCGCCGGGCCCCAGCCTGGAGCAGCGCGTCCGCCAAGGCGATCTCCTCCACCTGCGTGGCGCAGTCCTGCGCCCGGACCAGAACCACAGGTTTAGGCAGCGGCGGGCCCATCTGCCGCAGAAGGGTCTTGAACAAAAACCGCGCCCCGTCGTAAGAGGCTACCTGTCCCTCCCGCAGGGGCGAGAACACCGCCGCGCCCGGAGCATCCTCATAGGCCCTGGCCGCCTCTCCGGCGGCGAGAAACCTTGCAATCGTCCCATCCTCCGGCCGGACCTGAACCGCCACCAGGGACGGCTCCCGCGCCTGCTCTCCCGACCTGGGACAACAAACCGTGATCTCCGCCGGGGCATAGGACCGGTACCAGTCCTCCAGCACCGGCCTGCCGGCCTGATACAATCCGTCCCCCATCTCCGGCCTCACTCACTGAACCATCTTCCCGTGGCTCCGCAGGGCAGGGCCAGCCCCGTCTCCGTGACGGGCAGGCCCAGCTCGTCCCAGGTACACTTTCCGCCGTACTTCGACCCCACCAGAAGATTCAGCAGATACCCCAGCACCGACGGGGCCAGCCCCGTGGTGTAGGAGTTGATGAGCACAAACAGGGGCTTGTCCGAAAGCACCCCGGCGCACAGCTTCACAAAGAGGTACAGGTTCTCCTCCAGCTTCCACACCTCGCCGCCGGGCCCCCGGCCGTAGCTGGGCGGGTCCATGATGACGGCGTCGTACTGCCGCCCCCGGCGGATCTCCCGCTCCACAAACTTGGCGCAGTCGTCCACGATCCAGCGGATGGGGGCCTCCCCCAGTCCGGAGAGCCGCGCGTTCTCCTTCGCCCAGGCCACCATGCCCTTTGCCGCGTCCACGTGGCACACGCTGGCCCCGGCCCTGGCGCAGGCCACGGTGGCCCCGCCGGTGTAGGCGAAGAGGTTCAGCACCCGCACGGGCCGCCCGGCGGAGCGAATCTTGTCCATGACAAAGTCCCAGTTAGCCGCCTGCTCCGGGAAGAGGCCCGTGTGCTTGAAGTTCATGGGCTTGACCTGGAAGGTCAGCTCCCCATAGCGAATCCTCCAGTTCTCCGGCAGGGCCTTTTTCTCCCAGTGGCCGCCGCCGGTGTGGGAGCGGAGATACCGCCCGTCCGCCCGCTTCCAGGCGGGGTTTTTCCGGGGCGTCTCCCAGATGGCCTGGGGGTCCGGACGCACCAGCACCTGACTGTCCCAGCGCTCCAGCCGCTCCCCTCCGCCGCAGTCCAGCAGCTCATAGTCCTCCCACTTGTCCGCGATCCACATAATCGTGTCCTCTCTTTCCCGCCGTCCCTGACCGGGCGCGGCGGAACCGTTGGCATAGTATATCATGTTATTATACCGCCAGCCGCCCGCTTCCGTCAACAAAAAAACAGCCTGACTTTCAGATACTTCTCTGAAAGTCAGGCCGTTATCGTCTTGCACGGCTCTACCGGACCGGAAGCCGCTGGTAGACCTCCATCTCTCGGCGCAGCCGCCGGGCAAGGTCCGCCCCGTAGGTCCCCGGCAGGGTCCGCCAGCGCCAGTTGTTTCCCCCCAGGGTGGAGGGGATATTCATCCGGGCCTCGCTGCCCAGGCCCAGCAGGTCCTGAAACTGCATCACCGCCAGGTCCGCCGCGGAGGCCCAGGCGGAGCGCATCATGCCCCAGTGGTAGCCCTCCTGCTGGTTTAAGCGCAGATAGGCCCGGGCCAGCGCCGTGTCCGCCGGGGGAGCGTTCTTCATCCAGCCCTGGATGGTGTCGTTGTCATGGGTGCCGGTGTAAACCACGCAGTCCGGGGTATAACAGTGGGGCAGGTAGCCCCCGCCGGTGTCCCGGCTGTCGAAGGCAAACTCCAGCACCTTCATACCGGGGTAGCCCGCCTCCTCCAGGAGCTTCCGCACGGAGTCCGTGAGGAAGCCCAGGTCCTCGGCGATGATGTCCCGGGGCCCCAGGACCCGCTCCACGGTCTGAAAGAACCGAATGCCGGGGCCGGGCCGCCAGCGGCCGTTTTTGGCCGTGGTCTCCCCATAGGGGATGGCATAGTAGGCGTCAAACCCCCGGAAGTGGTCAATGCGCAGCGTGTCGTAGATTCTGAACTGGAAGGCGATGCGGCGCAGCCACCACTGGTAGCCGTCGTCCTCCATCCGCTCCCAGTCAAAGAGGGGGTTGCCCCACAGCTGGCCGTCGGCGGAAAAGCCGTCCGGCGGACAGCCCGCCACCTCGGTGGGCCGCCCCTCTCCGTCCAGCTGAAACAGCGAGCGGTGGGACCACACGTCGGCGCTGTCCCCGGAGACGTAGATGGGCAGGTCCCCGATGATGGAGACGCCCCTGCCGTTGGCATATTCCTTCAGCGCTTTCCACTGGCGGAAGAACAGGTACTGCACCGCCCGCCAAAAGGCGGTCTCCTCCGCCAATTCCCGCCCCGCGGCGGCCAGGGTCTCGGGGCGGCGGAGCCGCTCCCCCTCCGGCCACTGGAACCAGGAGGCGCCGCCGTGCCGTTCCTTCAAGGCCATGAACAGGGCATAGTCCTCCAGCCAGTCCCGGTGCTCCCGGCAGAACCGCGCGAAGTCCGGCGGGTCCGCCTCCAGCAGGCGGCCGCAGGCCCGCCTCAGCACAGGGTAGCGCTTCTCATACAGCAGCCCGTAGTCCACGCGCCGGGGGTCCTCCCCCCAGCTCAGCCGGCAGAACTCCTCCGGCTCCAGCAGCCCCTCCGCCGCCAGGTCGTCCAGGTCGATGAAATAGGGATTCCCGGCGTAGGAGGAGAAGGACTGATAGGGGGAATCTCCAAAGCTGGTGGGACACACCGGCAAAATCTGCCAGCAGGACTGCCCCCCGGCTGCCAGGAAGTCCGCAAACTCCCGGGCCGCGGCGCCCAGCGTCCCGATCCCCCAGGGGGACGGCAGGGCGGATATGGGCATCAGGATTCCGGCTCTTCTCACGTTGGAATCCCCTTTCCTATAAAATCAGATGGCGGAGAGCTCCCCCTCCAGCCGGGCCACGCTCTCGCCCGGAATCAGCTGAAAGGGCACCACCTCGTGTACAGGGCGGTTTCTCCGCTCGATGTTGTGCAGCAGGATCTCCACCCCCCGCTCCGCCAGCCGCTGGGTGTCCTGGCGGACGGTGGCCAGCCGGGGCACGGAGTACCGGGCCATGGAGATGCCGTCAAAGCCCACCACGGAGATGTCCTCCGGCACCCGCCTGCCCAGGTCCCGCAGCGCCCGGATGGTGCCCATGGCCATCACGTCGCTCATAGCGAAAATTGCCGTGAGGTCCGGGCACCGCTCCAGCAGCCGCAGCGTGGCGGCATAGCCCTCCCCCATGGAGTAGCGGCAGGGCTCGCATTGGCGGTCCTGGTCAAAGGGCAGATTCAGCCGGGCGAAGGTCCGCCGGCAGCCCTCCAGGCGGCGATAGCTGATCTGGGAGCAGGACCAGTTGCCGCCCAGAATGCACACCCGCCGGTGGCCCTGTCCGGCCAGAAACTCAATGACTTGGGCGGCGGCCTCGCCGTCGTCGGTGGTCAGGGAGGAGAGATTCTCAAAGCCCAGGTCCCTGGCCGTATTCGTCAGCAGCACGCAGGGGATGGTGATGGGCTGGAACCGGGCCCGGAAGAGCTCCAGGTCCCCGCCCAGGAAGAGGATGCCCAGGGGCTTGCGCTCCCGGCACAGCTGGAGGGCATAGCCCACCTCGTCGGCGTCCTCGTCCAGGTAGTAGACCACGGCCTCCCGGTCGTCCTCCTGCAATCGTGTCTGCACCCGCTCCACCAGGTCGGCAAAGAGCATATTCTGGGTGCCCTTCACCAGGATGATGATGCCGTTTCCCCCCTGCTGTTTCAGGTGCTTGGCGTTGTTGTTGGGCTGAAAGCCGTACTCCTCCACCACCGCCAGCACCCTCCGCCTCGTCTCCTCGCTGACGTCGGGGTGCTGGTTCAGCACACGGGACACGGTGGCCACACCGCACCCGGACAGCCGGGCAATATCCTTGATGGTCATACCGTCTCCCCTCTCTCCGCCGGTCCGGCCAATCATAGCACACCGGCGGTGAAAACGCAATATCTCTTACCCCTTCACCGCGCCGGCGGCCACGCCCTTGATGATATACTTCTGGCAGCTGAGGTAGAAGACGATGATGGGAATAATGGCCAGCACCAGGGAGGCCATGATGGCGCCCATGTCCACCCGGCCGTAGGAGCCCTGCATCCGCTGGATGGTGATGGGGATGGTGCTGAACTTGTTCAGGTCCAGGGTCAGGTAGGGGAGCAGGAAGTCGTTCCAGATCCACATGGTCTCCAGGATGCCCACGGAGATGTAGGTGGGCTTCATGATCGGGAGCACCACGGAGAAGAAGGTGCGGAGGGGAGAGCAGCCGTCGATCATGGCCGCCTCCTCGATCTCGATGGGGATGGATTTCACAAATCCGCAGAACATGAACACCGCCAGTCCCGCGCCGAAGCCCAGGTAGATGATGATAAGGCCCCAGGGGGTGTTCAGCCGCAGCCGGTCGGTGACCAGGGAGAGGGTGAACATCACCATCTGGAAGGGCACCACCATGGAGAACACGCACAGGGTGTAGAGGCCTCTGGTGGTCCGGTTGCTCACACGGGTGATGAACCAGGCGAACATGGACGTGCAGATCAGGATCACCACCACGGAGCCCACGGTGATTACCAGGGTCCACAGCACGGCCTTCAAAAAGCCGTAGTCGCTGATGGCATTGGCGTAATTCTCCCCGCCGATCCAGGTCTTCTCACTGGGCATATTGAAGGGCTCCAGATTGATGAAGGCCTTTTTCTTAAAGGAGTTCATCAGCACAATGAACAGGGGCGACACATAGAAAACCGCCACGATGGTGAGGATCGCCGTGGCGATCCAGCCCTTTTTCCTGTTTTTCATTACTGCTGCACCTCCTTGGAGCGGGTCATCCGCAGCTGGAGCAGTCCCAGCCCCACCACCAGAATGAAGAACACCACGGCCTTGGCCTGGCCCACGCCCTGGTAGCCCACCCGGGCGTAGAACGTGTTGAAGATGTTCAGGGCCAGTCCCTCGGTCTGCTTCATGGGCTCGCCCGCGGTGAGGGACAGGTTCTGGTCGAAGAGCTTGAAGCCGTTGGTCAGGGTCAGGAACGTGCAGATGGTGATAGAGGGCATCATATTGGGGATCGTCACGTTCCACAGCCGCTGCCAGGCGCCCGCGCCGTCGATCTCGGCGGCCTCGTTCAGATCCCCGGGGATGGACTGGAGGCCGGCGATGTAGATAATCATCATGTAGCCGATCTGCTGCCAGCACAGCACGATCACCAGGCCCCAGAAGCCGTACTTGGCGCTGATTTTCAGCGCCAGGTCGTACCGGGCCAGGATTCCGTTGAAGATCAGCTGCCAGATGTAACCCAGCACGATACCGCCGATGAGGTTCGGCATAAAAAACGTGGTGCGGAAGATGTTGGTGCCGGGGACATTCTGGGTCAGCACCATCGCCACCGCGAAGGCGATCACGTTGATGAGCACCACCGTCACCACGGTAAAGGCGGAGGTAAAGAGAAAGGCGTGGAGAAATTCAGCGTCCTGAAATGCCTTGGCGAAATTGGAAAAACCCACGAATTTGGCGTCCGTCACCGTGCGGAAGTCGCACAGAGACAGGTACAGCCCCATGAGGAAGGGGACGATGAAGCCGATGATAAACGCCAGGAACGTGGGCCCCAGGAAGATGGGAAAATAGCGCTTGATGGATTTTTCCATGGCTTACGCAGCCTCCTTGATCTCAGAGTATCGGCCCTGTGAGGCGGAAAATGACCGGGGCGGGCGGATCAGTTCCGTCCGCCCCGAAATGGCGCCGCCTCTTACTTGGACTTCTCGGCGGCCCAGTTGTCCACAAAGGCCTGACGAACGGTCTCCCAGTTGGCGTCGGTCTGGTCCGCGGCATAGGCGGTCAGCGCGGAGCCCAGGACGTTCTTCCACTCCTCAGAGGGCATGGTGGGGAAGCACCACTTGATGCTGGTGGTGCCCTTGGCCACATAGTCGTTGGCGATGTTCACCAGCAGGTTGCTGGACTCCAGATTGCCCTTGAAGGGAATCACAAAGCCCATGTGGTCGCCGGAGCACAGGTACTCCAGGCCGGTGTCGGAGGTGACGCACCAGTACATGAAGTCCAGGGTGGCCTGGATATCCTCCGGGGAGGCGTTCTTGTTCACGCACCAGTAGTTCTCGGTGCCGGTGCACAGGCCCTGGTTGGCCTCGTCGCCCACGCCGATATAGATGGGCAGCATGCCCAGGTTCTCCTCGCCCACGTCGGCCACGTCGCCGTAGGCCCAGGTGCCGTTCTGATAGAACACGGCCTGCTCGGTGACAAACTCCGCCACGGAGTCATCGCCGGTCTTGGCGGAGAGCAGCGTGGGGGCGCAGGTGCAGTTGTTGATATACAGATCCCAGATCTGGCGGTAGTTGTCCAGATACGTGCCCTTGATGGCCTCGGTGTCGCCGATGCCGTCGGCCTCATACTCAAAGTAGATGGGCAGGTTGGCCAGGTGGGTCTTGAAGCGCCAGTCGGAGGAGCCGTCCATGCCGGCGGAGGTGAAGGCGGCAAAGCCCAGCTCGCCGGAGCGGGCGGTGATGTCCTCGGCCACCTTCTTGAGGTCGGCGAAGGACTTGATGTCGTCCATGGTGTAGCCCGCGTCGCCCAGCAGCTTGGTATTGACGATGATGCCGTAGGTCTCGATGACGTAGGCGATGCCGGACATGGAGCTGCCGTCCATCAGGGCGAAGTCGTCGCTGGCCAGCTCACCCGCCAGGGCGGAGCCGGACATGTCATAGCAGTAGTCCTTCCAGTTGGCAAGACCCACGGGGCCGTTGACCTGGAACAGGGTGGGGGCCTCGGTCTTGGCCATCTCGCTCATGAGGGTGGCCTCGTACTGGCCGGAGGCGGCGGTCTGGACCTTCACCTCCACGCCGGTCTCCTGGGTGTAGAGCTTGGCCAGCTCCTGCCAGTCGCCGTCCTGCTCGGGCTTGAAGTTCAGGTAGTACACGGAGCCGGATGCGGCGGGAGCGCCGCCAGAGCCGCTGTTTCCGCTGTCGGCGGGCTGGCTGCCGCCGCTGTTTCCGCCGCCGCAGGCGGCCAGGGACAGCGCCATGACGCCGCACAGGACCAGGGTCAAGAGTCTCTTCTTCATTTCATGTTCCTCCTGTTTGTTATTGTAAACCGGGCATATCTTGGAAACGTTACTGGTAACGTTTCCATTCCTTGTGCTTATCATATCCCTTTTTACCGCGGGATGCAAGAAAAATCTGAGCATATTTTCCAATTTCAGAGGATCAGGAAAAAGCGGCCCATTTATTTTGTACAATTTACCCAGTCTTACGCAAATTACGCGGAACGATGTGCAAAAAGTCCGCTCCCCGCGCCTCTTTCCGTTCAGCGGAGACAGCCCTTCTCGGAGGAAGTACAAATTTTCACTTGACAGTATGATGTCTACATTTTATAATTGTTGTATGATGTCAATAACTGCCACTCAGGCAGTCCAATCAGAGAAGGGGGAGCACTATGAAACGCAAGACCATGGACGGCAACGAGGCCGCCGCCTACGCCAGCTACGCCTTTACCGAGGTCGCCACGATCTATCCTATTACGCCCTCCAGCCCCATGGCGGAGCACGTGGACACCTGGGCCGCCAACGGCATGAAGAACATCTTCGGCCAGAGCGTGCGGCTCATGGAGATGCAGAGCGAGGCCGGGGCCTGCGGGGCTATGCACGGGTCTCTGGAGGCCGGGGCCCTCACCACCAGCTATACCGCCAGCCAGGGCCTCATGCTCATGGTGCCGCCCCTGTACCGCATCGCGGGGCAGCTGCTCCCCGGCGTCATCCACGTGGCCGCCCGGACCGTGGGCACCAGCGCCTTCTCCATCTTCGGCGATCACTCCGATGTCATGGCCTGCCGCCAGACGGGCTTCGCCCAGCTGGCCTCCTCCTGCGTGCAGGAGTGCATGGACCTGGCCGCCGTGGCCCACCTCTCCGCCATCAGGAGCCGGGTGCCCTTCATGCACTTCTTCGACGGCTTCCGCACCTCCCACGAGATCCAGAAGATCGACGTGCTGGACTACGGCGATTTGGCCAAGATGGTGGACCGGGAGGCCCTGGACCGCTTCCGGGCCAACGCCCTGAACAGCGAGCACCCCCTCATGCGCTCCACCGTCATCAACCCGGACACGGCCTTCCAGCTCCGGGAGGCGGTGAACCCCTACTACGACGCCGTCCCCGGCATCGTGGAGGACTACATGGCCCGGATGTCCGCCCTGACGGGCCGGGACTACAAGCTCTTCAACTACTACGGAGCCCCGGAGGCGGAGCAGGTGGTGGTGGCCATGGGCAGCGTGTCCGGCTGTCTCCAGGAGGTGGTCGGGCATCTGAATGCCCAGGGCCGGAAGGTGGGCTTCCTCCAGGTGCGGCTGTACCGTCCTTTCAGCGCCGCCCATTTCCTGGCCGCCCTGCCGGGGAGCTGCCGCCTGCTGACGGTGCTGGACCGCACCAAGGAGCCCGGCGCCGGGGGTGAGCCCCTGTACAAGGACGTATGCTCCGTCCTCCAGCACGGCAGCCGCCAGGTCCAGGTGCTGGGCGGGCGCTACGGCCTGTCCAGCAAGGACGTCACCCCCGCCCAGATGATCGCCGTGTACGACAACATGGCCGGGGAGCAGCGGGACCACTTCACCGTGGGCATCACCGACGACGTGACGTTCCACTCCCTGCCCGTAGGGGAGAACGTGGTCACGGCGGACAGCCGGACCATCAGCTGCAAATTCTGGGGCCTGGGGTCCGACGGCACCGTGGGCGCCAACAAAAATTCCATCAAGATCATCGGGGACAACACAAACCAGTACGTCCAGGCCTACTTTGAGTACGACACCAAGAAGTCCGGCGGCGTCACCAAGAGCCACCTGCGCTTCGGCCATACGCCCATCCTCTCCACCTATTACGTCACCATGGCGGACTTCATCGCCTGCCACAACCAGAGCTACATCGCCAAGTACGACATTGTCAATGAGCTGAAGCCCGGCGGCACCTTCCTGCTGAATTGCAGCTGGTCCGACGGGGATTTGGAGGCCCGTCTGCCGAATAAGGTCAAGCGCCTTCTGGCGGAGCGGAAGGCGAAATTCTACACCATCGACGCCAACGCCGCCGCCGAGGCCATCGGCCTGGGAAACCGGACCAACAGCGTCCTCCAGGCCGCCTTCTTCAAGCTCTCCGGCGTGCTGCCGGTGGAGGATGCCGTGGACTACATGAAGTCCGCCATCCGTAAGACTTACGGCCGCAAGGGCGACAAGGTGGTAAACATGAACTGCGCCGCCGTGGACGCGGGGCTCACCGGGCTCCGCGAGATCCCCGTTCCCGCCGCCTGGGCGGACCTCACCGACGAGCCGGAGCCGCAGGACACCACGTCCCCCTGGTACGTCCGCACGGTGATGCGGGCCGTCAACGCCCAGAAGGGCGACAGCCTTCCCGTCAGCGTCTTCAAGGACGCGGCGGACGGCAGCGTGCCCATGGCCACCTCGAAATACGAGAAGCGGGGCTTTGCCTCCCACGTGGCCAGCTGGATTCCTGAAAACTGCGTGGGCTGCAACCTGTGCTCCCTCATGTGCCCCCACGCCGCCATCCGGCCCTTCCTCTTAAACGAGGAGGAGGTCCAAAAGGCCCCGGCGGACTATGTCACCAAGGAGGCCCGGGGCAAGGGCTTTGAGGGCCTGCGGTACCGCATTCAGGTAGACCCCCTGGACTGCACCGGCTGCGGCACCTGCGCCGCGGCGTGCATCGCCAGGGAGAAGGCCATCGTCATGAAGCCCATCGAGGAGGAGATGCCCCAGCAGCTGGGCTGGGACTACAGCCTCTCCCTCTCCCCCAAGGAAAACCCCATGAGCAAATTCACCGTCAAGGGCAGCCAGTACGAGCAGCCCCTGCTGGAATTCTCCGGGGCCTGCGCCGGCTGCGGCGAGACGCCCTACATGAAACTCCTGACCCAGCTCTTCGGCGAGCGGATGGTGGTGGCCAACGCCACGGGCTGCACCCAGGCCTGGGGATTCAGCGTCCCCAGCTACCCCTACACAACAAAACCCAACGGCCGAGGGCCAGCCCTCTCCAACTCCCTCTTTGAGAACAACGCCGAATACTCCCTGGGCATGGTCCTCAGCGTCCGCCAGCAGCGTCTGCGGCTGAGAAACGATGTGGAGTCCCTGCTGGAGGAGACCCGGGACGAATCGCTGAAAGCCGCCCTGGCCGCCTGGCTGGAGGGATTTGAGGACAAGGACCGGACCATCGCCCTCAGCGACACGGTCATCACCGCCCTGGCCGCCAGCCCCGAGACCGGGGAGAAGATCGAGGCCGTCCGCCGGGCCCAGGACCAGCTGGTGAAGAAGAGCATGTGGATGTACGGCGGCGACGGCTGGGCCTACGACATCGGCTACGGCGGGCTGGACCACGTACTGGCCTCCGGGGAGGACGTGAACATTCTGGTGGTGGACACGGAGGTATACTCCAACACCGGCGGACAGTCCTCCAAGGCCACGCCCTTCGGCGCGGTGGCTCAGTTTGCCGCCGCGGGCAAGCGGACGGAGAAGAAGGACCTGGGGATGCTGGCGTCCCAGTACCAGAACGTGTATGTGGCCTCTGTGGCCCTGGGGGCGGACCCCGCCCAGTACATCAAGGCCCTGCGGGAGGCGGAGGCCCACGACGGGCCGTCCCTGATCGTGGCCTACGCGCCGTGCATCAACCACGGCATCGTCAAGGGCATGGCCTGGGCCCAGGAGGAGGCCAAGCTGGCCATCAAGAGCGGCTATTGGGTCCTCTACCGCTATGACCCCAAGCGGAAGGCGGAGGGGAAGAACCCCTTCATGCTGGACTTCAAGGACCCCAAGTACGACCTGCGGGAGTTCTTCATGGGCGAGGTCCGGTTCAACTCCCTCCAGCGGACCTTCCCCGAGGCGGCGGAGGCCCTGCTGGCGGAGGCCCGGAACCAGTGCCGCAACCGCTGGGCCCGCTACACTCACCTGGCGGCCCAGGACTACTCCCGCCTGCTGGACGTGCTGGAGGACTATCCCATTACGGAGCAGGCGAAGAGCGCGGAGTGATTTCAGGGGAATGTACGAAAAGCGGGCGGGCCGGCTTTTGCCGGCCCGCCCTTTTGGTTCCAGCGGGAAGTTACAGGGACTTCTCGTAGGACTCGATCATCTTCTTGAACGTGTGACCCGTACGACTTCTTAGGTTGGCAAGGTATTTGTCGGTGGTCTCGCCGGTGAAAACCTTGATTTGCAATCGCAGGGAGCCGTCCTCCTCCGGGGTGGCGAAGATCTTGTCAATATACCTGTCCACAAACTCCTTGCTGATGAGGCCCTGGGCCGCGTCCCGCTCCGCCTCCCGGAGCACCCGTCGGATGGTCTCAATCTGCTTGCGGAAATCCTCTCGGGACATTTGCTGCTGCTCCAGGTCGTAGATCTGCCGCTCCGCCTCGCTGATCTCCCGGTCACAGTCCTTGTTCATGGAGAGGAAATCCCGGTCGGAGAGCTGGCCCGCCGCGTTGTAGCCCAAGAGCTTGCTTTTCTTCTTTTGGACCAGCTCGATCTGCTGACGCAGTGTGGCGATTTGTCTCGCCGTGTCCTCCCCATCCCCCAGGACCTTGTACATCTCGATGTACTCCTCCACCAGGGCCTGGGCATCCGCCTCGGTCTCCCGGAACACCTCAAACAATAACGGCTTCAACTCCTCCTCGTAAACGGGGAAGGAGGGGCAGCTATCCGCTCCATTTTTGATCTTCCCGGAGCACACCCACTTGCTGTTTTTGTTCCCATGCCGGTCCACCGACTCCCGGCGGTAGTAGGCTGCGCCGCAGTGGGTGCAGTAGATCTTTCCGGTGAGGAGGTTGGCGTGGTTGCAGATGCCCTGACGGCCCTTCACGTCCTCGCTGCGCTTTTTCAATACGGCGTTGGCCTTGTCCCACAATTCCTCGGAGACGATGGCAGGAACGATCTCTCCGCTTTCGTCCTTGAACATCACCCACTCCTCCGGCGGGAGGAATTTCTGCTTCTTGGTAAACAGGTCGATGACCTTCACCTTATTGCCCACATAGTAGCCCTTGTACTTGGGGTTCGAGATCATGCCGGACATGGTGGTGTGGGCGATCCTTTTGCCGTTGTGGTTCCGATAGCCCTTGTCCCAAAACAATGTCTCAATCTGTTTCATGGAGCAGTCCCCGGTGGCGTACAGCTCGAACAGCTCCCGGACCATGGGGGCCTCGTCTTCATCGATTATCAACCGCCCGCCATCCTTGACGTAGCCGAAGATGCGGCTGTTGCCCAGCACCACGCCGTTTTTGATTGCCTGTGCATGGCCAAATTTCACACGGCCTGACAACTTGCGCAATTCATCCTGGGCGATTCCGGACATGATAGTCAGCCGCAGCTCGCTGTCCTCATCAAAGGTGTTGATGTTGTCGTTTTGGAAGAATACCCCTACCCCGGCGCTGAGCAGTTCCCGGGTGTAGAGGATGGAGTCCAGGGTGTTTCGGGCGAAACGGGTGATCTCCTTGGTGATGATGAGGTCGAAGAGGCCCGTCCTGCCGTCCTCCACCATGCGGTGGAAATCCTCCCGCCTCTTGGTGGTGGCGGCGGACAGGCCCTCGTCCACATAACCGGGGACATATTCCCAGGCAGAGTTTTTCCGGATGAACTCTTCGTAGTAGCTCACTTGGTTGCCCAGGGAGTTGAGCTGTTCATCGCTCTCGGAGGACACCCGGGCGTAAAAGGTCACCCGAAGAGGGATATCGTAGACGGATTTTGTGCGCAAGGCCTGACGAATGCTGTGTATATCCATGGCTCGTCTCCTTTGTAGTTCGTTTTATCATTTTTTATCTTGCAGTATATCACAGAATATGAAGCAAAGCAAGGGGGACCGCAACAATTGCGGTCCCCCTGTCTGTCAGGTCATGGTCATTTTCCAGCCATCGATTTTCAGCGCCATCTTATTGCGCTCCCGCTCCGTGATGACGCCCTTTTCATACAGCACCCGGTTGTAGTAGGACAGCCAGATCTTTGCCGCTGTCTCCTTCCTGCGCTGTTCAGTGGACTTTTGCTCAGACATGACTGTCCCTCCATTCTATAAAATAATTTCCGTATTTTACCTGATTTATACGGCTGTCGATAGGCTTCTCCTTTCTTCCCGCACCAACGGGATAACAAAAAGCAGACCATCATCACATGGTCTGCTGCCAGGTTTGCTCCTCTTCATGGTCGTCCTCTTTGTGACCGAGGGCGATTTTCTTTTCCCGCTCTCTGCGGAGTGTCTTGCTGTCGGCGTGCTTGTGTGCAGTTGCGGCGTCGCTTACGGGAACAGGGTTGTCAGACCGTTCCAGAGCGTGGCCCAACCGTACCACAGTGCCAGCAATCCCACCAGCACCGTCGGAATCAATAGCCACTCCGGTGAGGGGCGGGGAAGTCGGATCGTTGGCAGGGAAAAGTGCTGCTCTCTCTTCTTCCCAGCCTGTTCCAACAGGCGGTGTATCTCCCTTGCCTCTCGAATCAATTCCGTCATCTGTTCCTGTGTCGCCCAGGGATTGGGCCTTGCGGCTATCTCCTCCAGCAGAAGCATCTGCTCCGCCAGGAGTTCTCCCATTGCCGTCAGTGCAGCGGTCAACCTCTGCCACTCCTCCGCTGTGGGATGCAGTGTCTCTGCTGGCGGCTTCTGCATATTCCGCCGGCGCAGCTCCTCCATGGATAACTGCCTGTCGGATTCTGAACTCAAGCTCCATCCTCTCCTTCAAATATTTTTCGTCGTGGAGCCGGTCGTCCCGGCATCTCATACCGCCGGGAGTGGTGTAGGTGATGCTCTTTCGGCTATCCGTCCAGCGGACATCATAGCCTTCGCTGCGCATCAGCGCAATGAACTCCTCCCGGCTGCGGGCGTACCGCATACATGCGTCGATGGTGTTCATCAGCCGGAACTTCCAGCTCTCTCCTCTGGCTGCGGTGTGGTACTCCGCCCCGGACATAGACTTAACCTTTCGTCTTTTCTGAGGTTGGAACACCGGCAGACCGAACTCCATACAAACCTGGTCGTTGCGCTGGCGCAGCTGTGTCAGCTCCGGCTCACTGATGTGCAGTTTCTTTCCGTCCTCGAAGCTGACACTGTTGATAAGGAAGTGGGAGTGGATGTGGTCCCGGTCCACATGGGTGCAGACCAGAACCTCCCGCCCTTGGAACCACTTTGCCAGCTTCAGTGCGGCGGCGTGCGCGACGACAGGGTCAACTTTCTCGTCCGCCGGGAAGGACTGCACCATGTGATAGAACATCGTGCCGCCCTCCTTGTGGTACAGCAGCTTGGTGCGCAGGAAGTCATCGTAGACGCTCTCCGGACGGCAGTTGATGCCACTGACCAGCTGGCGGCCCTCCCACAGTGTTTTTTTCTCCTGCTGTGTGTACCTTATCACCGCTCCCATACAGGCGCGGCTCTGGCCCTTGGGATAGTTGGTAAAGTGGATAATGGCTATCTGTTCCACCTCCCACGCTCCTGGATCTCCCGCAGGGCGGCACTGATCCCGGCCAGCTCCTGTGTCATGCCGTCCAAGTTGGCGATACTGACACGGCCCATGTTCGCCAGCATCGTCAGCTGGTTCAGGTTCCCGCCGATGGCCCGGAGCTGTTTGGCCACTTCTTTCAGATCTTCGATCACCACCACCTGCCGTCCCAGGCAGCAGCGGGTGACATAATCGCTCTGGGACATCCGGGCCTGCTTTGCTTTCTTCTTGATGGTATCCAAATCGCTGGACGCGATCCGGATACTGAATGTGGTGTCTTTGTTCATCGTTCCTCCGTTCTAAAAGTGGGTCCGGGCTTCTGTCCGGAAACTGCGTTTGGCAGGGCGACGGCGAAAGCCGGCGTCCAGACAAACGCGATGCTGGCTTTCTCCTAAAGGAGAAAAATTTTCCTTTTCCCATCTCGCCGCACAAGAAGGCAACCGGGCAGCGCCCTTAACACGTTACCCCCTTACCCTCTTGACCAGGATCCGATAGTCTGGCGTACCAG
>CANRYZ010000005.1 GCA_947644365.1 uncultured Oscillibacter sp.
ATCCTCCACGAAAGGAAGCTCCAGTTCTTCCAAAATATTGCGGATATGCGCCTCCTCTTTTTGAGCGCCCTCACGGCCGGGGCGGTCCCGTCCGCTCCTCCTGCCCCATGGGGGGCATCAGGCGCTCCTTGTTTTTCAGATAGATCAGGAATCCGGTGAGGTCCGCCAGGGCCCAGCCGATGGGAATGGACCACCAGATCCCCGCCACCCCGATCTCCGGGATGGGGGCCAGGGTGTAGGACAGGGCCACCCGGGTGCCCAGGGAGATCACCGTCAGCACCAGGGAGACCGCGGGCCGGCCCAGGGCCCGGTACAGCCCGTAGAGCAGGAACAAACATCCGATGCCGCAGTAGAAGGGCCCCACGGTGTGGAGGTACCGGACGCCCTCCGCCACCACGGCGGTCTCGCCGGGGTCGATGAAGATCAGGATCAGGGGCCTCGCCAGGAGCACCAGGACCAGCGACGTCACGGCGCAGTACCCCGCCACCGTTCCCACGCCGCAGCGGACGCCCCGCTTGATGCGCTCCGGCTGCCGGGCGCCCATGTTCTGGGCGATAAAGGTGGAGAAGGCGTTGCCGTACTCCTGCACCGGCATATAGGCGAAGGCGTCGATCTTCACGCCGGCGGCGAAGGCCGCCATGACCCCGGTGCCGAAGCTGTTCACCAGTCCCTGGACCATAAGAATGCCCAGGTTCATGACGGACTGCTGCATACAGGTGAGCAGGGAGTAGCTGGCGATCTCCCGCAGGCTGGCGGTCCTGATCCGGAAACGGCGGAGGGCCCGCCGCAGCCGCCCGTCCCGCAGGAGGGTGTAGAGGCCGATGCCAAGCCCCGAGACGTATTGAGCAATGACGGTGGCGGCGGCGGCCCCGGCGGCGCCGAAGGGGTACACCGCCACCAGCAGCAGGTCCAGGGCGATGTTCAGCGCCGTGGAGACCCCCAGGAACACCAGAGGCACCACGGAGTTTCCCAGGGCCTTGAGATAGGCGGCGAAGAAGTTGTACAGGGCGATGGCCGGGATGCCCCCAAACACCAGAACCAGATAGTCCCGGGTCATCCCCGTGATCTCCGCCGGGATATTCATCCAGGCCACAATGGCGTCCACCCCCAGGAGGGAGACGGCGGTGAGCAGGGCCGCCACCGCCGCCGTCAGCACGCAGGAGGCCCGGAGCCCGTTCTCCAGCCGTTTTTCGTCCCGGGTGCCGAAGCACAGGGAGAACACCACTCCGCTGCCCATGCACAGCCCCAGCAGCACCGAGGTCAAAAAGGTCATCAGGGCGAAGGCGGAACCCACCGCCCCCAGGGCGGCGGAGCCCACATAGCGCCCCACCACCCAGGAGTCCACGATATTGTAGCACTGCTGCAGCAGGTTCCCCAGAATCATGGGCAGGGCGAAACCGCACATGGTGGGGAATACGGCCCCCTTTGTCAAATCCCTCTGTCCCACAGGCAGGCGCTCCTCTCTTCTCTCTACAAATCCGTATTCACAGCCGCTGAACCCGGGCTGTGAAAATCCCCATGACGAACGCGCCGGGGAGGGCGGAAAAACTCCGGCCTCTCCGGCGCGCGGACGTCAGCGCAGTTTATATGGTACACGGCCTCCGGGGAAAAATCAATCCCCTTTTCGGGCGGACGGCCGCTTCATTCCGTCCTGCCGGCGCTCCGTCTCCTTGTTCAGCAGCTGGGCGGACACCAGATCCATCTGCTCGATGGCCCGGTAGTTGTCCGTGAGGCTGCTCTCGTGGGGGATGGACTCCGGCTGGCCCCGGAAGACCAGCTTCAGCAAAATGGGCGTCAGCACCGCGCAGCCCACCACGGTAATGATGATGGGCGTCATCATGGCCTGGCTCATGACCCCCATGCTCAATCCCCGGTTGGCCACGATCAGGGCCACCTCGCCGCGGCAGGCCATGCCCGCGCCCACCTGGACGCACTCCATTCCCTGGAAGCCGCACAGCCGCGCCCCCAGGCCGCAGCCGATGACCTTGGACAAGATGGCCGTGGCCAGCAGCAGCGCCGAGAAGAGCATCAGCTGCCCGTCCAGGGAGGGCAGCTCCACCTTAACGCCGATGCCGGCGAAGAACACCGGCGTCAGCAGCAGGTAGCTCAGGGGCTCAAACTTGGACTGGATGTACTTGGCCTTGGGCGTGGAGGCCACGATGAGTCCCGCCACAAAGGCGCCGATGATGTCCGCCACGCCGAAGAACTCCTCGGCGCAGTAGGACAGCAGCAGGCAGATCACAAAGGCGAACACCGGATAGCGGCGCAGGTTCTTCCCCCTGGCGTGGGAGATCATCCAGCGGAACAGGCGGATGGCCAGGAAAGAGGCCACGATGGCAAAGACAAAGAACAGCACGATCTTCACCAGCACCAGCGCCAGGCTGGTGCCCTCTCCCGCCAGGCTCGCCACCACCGTCAGGGCGATGAGGCCCAGCACGTCGTCGATGAGGGCGGCGGCCAGGATGGTGCTACCCACCTTGGTATCCAGCCGGCCCAGCTCCCGCAGGGTCTCCACGGTGATGCTGACGGAGGTGGCGGTGAGGACCGTGCCCAGAAAGACATTCTCCAGAAGGGTGTTCCCCGGCAGCCAGCCGCACCGGCCCGCCAGGTATCCGAATCCCGTGCCCATCACCATGGGCACCAGTACGCCGCACAGGGCCACGAAGAAGCCGGACTTCCCGGCGCCCCGCAGCTCCCGCAGGTCCGTGCCCATGCCGGCGGTGAACAGGATGACGATGACCCCCATCTCGCTGAGCTGGGAGAGGAAGGCCGTCTCCGACAGAACGTTCAGCATGGCGGGGCCCAGCACCAGGCCCGCCAGCAGGGACCCCACCACCCGGGGCATCTGGAATTTGCCGGTGATGATCCCCAGGAATTTGGTGCTCAGCAGAATCAGAGCCAGGTCCAGCAGATAGTGATAAGACATAGGGATACTCCTTTGCTCCGTGCGGCGCTCCGCCGTACGCAAACGTTTAAACTTGCAATCGTAACCATATCATAGCGTTTTTTTCCGGATTTTCAAGTGACAATCTGCACGAAAAGCGCCCGGTCCCTCACAGAATTTCCGGCAGGTCACGGCCGTTCCAGGATCTCCCGGACCGTGGCCACCCCGTCCGCCACGGAGAAGCGCACCTCCACGCCCCCGAAGCCGAAACCGTAGACCCGGTCCGGGTCCTCCTGGTAGCGGGGGCGGGGGTCCTGGGCCAGCACGCCCCGCAGGGCCTCCCAGCGCTCCGCGGGGACGCGCTCCAGCAGGTCCGGGGGAATGTCCACCGCCAGCGTCTCCCCGGCGGGAACGGCGGCAAAGCCCCCCAGGGCGCCGGGGACGCAGTCCGCGTAGGGCAGATAGGGCTTGACGTCCAGCACCGGAGTGCCGTCCATCAGGTCCGCGCCCCGGAGGCGGAGCACGGTCCCGTGCTCCCTGGTGCGCTCCATCCCGTCCAGCCTCACGGCGGAGAGGCCGATGGGGTTGGGCCGGAAGGGGGAGCGGGTGGCAAAGACCCCCATCCGGGCGTTGCCCCCCAATCGGGGCGGGCGCACCGTGGGGGACCAGTCCCGCCGGGCCGCCTGGTGGAACACCCATACCAGCCACAGGTGGGAGAAGCCCTCCAGGCCCCGCAGGGCGTCCTCGCTGCGGAACTCCGGCTCAAAGACCAGCGTGGACGTCAGCTCCTCCACCAGGCCGCTCTGCCTGGGCACGCCGAATTTTGTGGGAAAGTCGCTGTGGACGCGGGCGATCACCCGCATGGAGAACTCCTGGCTCATGGCACATGCCGTCCTTTCCGCCGGGGCGCTCCGCCAAGGGCGGCCCGGCGCCTCTTGGGCCATTATACAGGAGCCCCCGGGAAAAGGGAAGTAAAAGACGGATAAAAAAGAACGCCCCAGAGCAGCTTCTGCTCTGGGGCGCCGGCCGTCCTGGCCTTGGCGCTCACAGGCCGCGGTTAAAACACGCGGCCGTTCTGCACCATCTGGTCATAGGTGTAGCCGTTCATCTGATGGTTGGTGTAACCGGTGGCGCCGCCGGTGAGGGCGTCCCCGGCGTCCCGGACGACGTCCCGGGCCATGCCGCCCGCATCGTCCATGGTATCCTCGGCGCCGTCCATCATGGAGCCGCCGCTGCCGCCGTTGACGCCGCCGGTGACGGATTCACCGGCCATTCCGCCGGAGCCGTCCGCGGCCCCGCCTGTCTGGCCGCCGCTGCCGGTGTCCCCGGCCACGGAGCCGCCGGAGGCGCTGCCGTCAACGCCGCCGGGCTGCTGGTCCTTGCCGCAGGCCGCCAGGGAAAACGCGAGCAGCAGGGAGGTCAGCAAAAGCGCAAGACTTCTTTTCAACGCAGGGTCCTCCTTTGCGCAGGTAATGTGCGCGATACCCAAAAGACCCGCCAAGGCCGGCAGAAGCGGACGGGCCGTCCCTGCTGGCTGTGGGTATTGTCCCCGGAAACGCCTGAAAAAGTCCCGGCAGTTTTTGAAAAAAGCGCCCGGATCTGCCAGCGGCGGACGGCGGGGCGGACGGCCGCGGCGCCGTCCGCCGGAGGCGAAAGGGATTTTTTTGCCTCAAAGGCGCTTTCCGGCGCAAAAGAAAGCAGTTCTTTGGTATAAAACCGGGCAAAACTGGTGTAAACTGCTAAAAAGGATTTTCTCAAAAACAAGATTTCCTCAAATGTTTGTGAAAAATACCGTTGACGGGATGGAAAAAAGCAGGTATGATGGTAACAGAAATTAACTTGACGCAGTCTGACTTTAACTTAGTGTAGAAAAGGAGAGCTGTAATATGTATACGCAGGAAATCACTGTTAATAACGAAGTGGGTCTGCACGCCCGCCCCGCCACCTTCTTTATCCAGAAGGCCAACGAGTTCAAGAGCGGCATCTGGGTGGAGAAGGAGGACCGCCGCGTGAATGCCAAGAGCCTGCTGGGCGTTTTGTCCCTGGGCATTGTGAAGGGCACCACCGTCACCCTGATCGCCGACGGCGCCGACGAAAAGGAGGCCGTGGGCGCTCTGGTGGAGCTGGTCAACGACAACTTCGGCGAGTAAGCACAGAATCAGGCGCATGGCGAGGCGGCTTCCACGGAAGCCGCCTTTTCTGTTGCGTCCGGAGAAAATCTGTGCTATACTGTACGGAGATTCTATTCGGAGAGGGAGAGATCGCCTATGTCCATTCAGAGAAAGAGCATCGGCCTTTGCATTGTGCTGTCCATCGTCACCTGCGGCATCTACAGCCTGTACTGGCTCTACTGCATGGCCGAGGATGTGAACCTGGTGACGGCCCGCCCCAACGCGCCCTCCGGCGGGCTGGTGCTGCTGCTGACCATCGTCACCTGCAATATCTACGGCCTCTACTGGCTCTACCGCGCCGGCGACGACCTGGACCGCCAGCGGGTCAGCCAGGGCCAGGCGCAGGGCCACCTGGGAATCCTCTATCTGCTGCTCGCCGTCTTCGGATTCAGCATCATCTCCTATGCCCTGCTGCAGTCCGAGCTCAACGAGTATGCGGCGGCGTAAAACGCTCCTGGCCGGCGCGGGCTTGCTCTGCGCCGGCCTTTTCTATGGCTATGCGCTGATCCCCCTGGGCCTCCGGGTGCCCTGCCTCTTCCGGCGCCTCACGGGGCTGCGCTGTCCCGGCTGCGGCGTCACCGACCTGTGCCTGGGGCTGCTCCACGGGCGCTTTGTGCCCGGATACAACTGGGGACTGGTACTGGCGGCGCCCTGGGTGCCCGGGCTGCTCTGGCTCCAGCGGCGCCGGCCCAAGGCCGCCGGGATACTGGCCTGGGCGCTGGCGGCGCTGCTGCTGGCCTGGGGCGTCCTGCGGAACGTATGGGGTATCTGAGGGGGCGCAGCCAGCGCCCGGACCGCCGGGGAGGGCGGTTTCCGCTCTCCCGCCGGCCGGAAAATTGATATTTGTGACAGGCACATCGGAAGATTCTTAAAAAAGGGAGTGCGTCCATGACCCGCGACGAATTGAAGGATAAGGCCAACGCCCTGCCCCTGGCCCCCGGGGTCTATCTGATGATGGACAAGACCGGCAAGGTCATCTATGTGGGCAAGGCGAAGAAACTGAAAAACCGGGTGAGCCAATACTTCCAGGACAGCGCCTCCCACACCGCCAAGACCCGGCAGATGGTCAGCCAGGTGGACCGCTTCGACACGATTTTCGTCACCAGCGAGTTTGAGGCCCTGGTGCTGGAGAACTCCCTCATCAAGCGCCACATGCCCCGCTACAACATCCTGCTCAAGGACGACAAGGGCTATCCCTTCGTGCGCCTTTCCAAGGACGCCTATCCCCGCTTCACCATGACCCACAAGTGGGCAAACGACGGAGCCCGGTACTTCGGCCCCTTCGGCGGCCGGTTCGAGACCCGCCAGGCCCTGGACGCGGTGCTCTCCGCCCTGCGCCTGCCCACGTGCAGCCGGAAATTCCCCCGGGACATCGGGACGGAGCGGCCCTGCCTGAATTTCCACATGGGCCGGTGCGACGGCTTCTGCCGCCCCGAGATGACGGCGGAGGAGTACCGCCGCCGCATTGACCAGGCGGCTCTGATGCTGGAGGGCCGGGCCAGGCAGCTCCTGCGGGAGATGACCGCCGAGATGGAGGCGGAGGCGGAGGCCCTGCGGTTCGAGCGGGCGGCGCTGCTGCGGGACCGGATCAGCGCCATCCAGGCCCTGGGCAAGAAGCAGACGGTCATCGCCGGGCTCTGCGCCGACACGGACATCTGGGGCCTCTACCGGGGCAGCGGCAAGTGCTGCTACGCCGTGCTCCACATGGAGGAGGGAAATCTGGCGGGCCGGGAGACAGAGCTCTTTACCGCTCCCATGGAGGAGGACGAGACGGAGATGCTCTCCGCCCTGACGGCCCAATACTACCTCCCCCGGGCCATACTGCCCCACGAGATCCTCCTGCCTCTGGGAGCGGAGGAGGACTGTGAAAACCTCTCCCAGGTCCTGACGAAACGGGCGGGGCACAAGGTCTGGGTCCACGTCCCCCAGCGGGGGGAGAAGGCGGAGCTGCGGGCCATGGCCCAGCGCAACGCCGCCGAGGAGGCGGAGCGGGCCACCACCGCCCAGGAGCGTGTGGCCCACACCCTGGAGCTGCTCCAGAAGATGCTGGACCTCCCCGCCCCCCCGGAGCGGATGGAGTCCTTCGACATCTCCAACACGGGGAAGAGCGACATCGTGGCCTCCATGGTGGTGTACGCCGGCGCCCGGCCCTTGAAGAGCGCCTACCGCCGCTTTCACATCAAGGAGCTGCCGGAGGGCCGCCCGGACGACTACGCCTCCATGCGGGAGGTCCTGCGCCGCCGCCTCCAGCGGGCCGCCGACGGGGACGAAAAATTCCTTCCCCTGCCGGACGTGTTTTTGATCGACGGCGGCGAGACCCACGCCCGGGCGGCTCTGGACGTGGCCCAGGCCTTCGGCGCCGCCGTCCCCATTTTCGGCATGGTGAAGGACGACCGCCACCGCACCCGGGCCCTGGTGACCCCCGAGGGCCGGGAGATCGGGATCGTGGGCAATCCGGCGGTGTTCTCCCTCATCGGCCAGATCCAGGAGGAGACCCACCGCTTCGCCGTCGCCTTTCACCACGAGAGCCACAGCAAAAGCGCCACCCGCTCGGCCCTGGACGGCATCCCCGGCGTGGGGCCCAAGCGGCGGGAGGCTCTGCGGAAGCGCTTCGGCACCATAAAGGCCATCCGGGAGGCGGATGTGGAAGCCCTGGCGGAGGTGCTCCCCCGGGACGCGGCGGAGGCGGTGTGGAGCCGCTTCCATCCGGCGGAGCCGGAAGCAAAGACCCCCTGAGGAGGTTGCGGAATGTCACTTCGGCAGAAGCTGCTTGCAGTCAAGGCGGACTGGGAAAAGTGGGAGGACGGGCTGATGATCGCCATCACGGCGT
Source organism: uncultured Oscillibacter sp. (assembly GCA_947644365.1). GTDB lineage: Bacteria > Bacillota > Clostridia > Oscillospirales > Oscillospiraceae > Oscillibacter. Next base: position 7,886 of record CANRYZ010000005.1, read on the forward strand.
TTTTCGCCGCGTCCATCGCCGCCAATGTGGGGCTCTTCTTCTCCGTCCGCAAGACCCCCTCCGTGCCCGGCGCAGCATTCAGCTGGCTGTACGTGGTCTCCTGGTTTGCGGGGGCGCTCCTGCTGCGGAACCGGGCCGCCTGGGTGCGGGCCGTACGCGCGGTCCGGTGGGCGGCGGTGGGGGCGATCCTCCTGGGCATTGCCGCCGGCGCCGGCGGCGGGATGGGCCTGCTCTCAGCCCTGTGCGTCATGCCCTACGCCGTGCTGGTCTCCCCGTACAGCGGGCTCTCCCAGCCGGCCTGGGTCTCCTATTTCCTGCCCCTGGTCCAGGCCGCCGCGGCCTCCCTCCTCTCCCGCCGCCTGCGGCGCAAGCGGACGGACCGGCCCGGGGATGACTGAACACCCGAAAAAGATACGGCGGCGGGCCATGCGCCCGCCGCCGTCTTTTATCTTGGAGTCATCAGGGCTGCCGGAAAAACCGCCTCCGGAGTCTCCGCCGCCACAGCAGCGCCAGCCGCTCCAGCGCCCGGTCCAGCAGCAAAAAGGCCGCGTTTGCCAGCGCCAGCAGCAACAGCCCAAACGCCCCGGAGAGGGCCGGGTCCTCCGGCAGGCCCAGCGCCCGCCAGACAACTCCGTAGAGCAGGAGGCACGTCCCGGTGCACACCGCGATTTTTACCGCCGTCCGCGCCGTGGGGGAGGACAGCTTCGCGATATTGGGCCGCAGAAGGGGATACCACCCGAAGCACAGATATACCAGCGCCGCCTCCCGGTCCGGGTCCAGCATCAGGGCCAGGAGGGACACGGCGACCCACGCCGTCCCGGCGGCCCGGGGGCCGTACTCCTCCAGCACCGGCAGCAAAACCGCCATGGCCAGCATGGGCGCGCAGAAGGTGGCGATCGGCACCACGCCCCCCAGGGTCAGCAGCGCCGCCGCCAGGGCGCAGAGGACGCCGCACAGGGCCATCTCCCGGCTCTTCATGAGCGGATCTCCTTGTATTTCAGCTTGTAGTAGCTCCACTGGCGCCACTTGGCCACATCCGCCGCCAGATCACCGGAGATCCCTGTGAACGCGGCGCCGTCCATGGGCAGGCAGGTGTCCCTCTGAACCACGGGGACCTGCCGCCGCAGCTGATTGAGGAAGTCGAACCAGGGGCTCTCCCCGGTCCGGCCCGTCAGCTCCAGCAGCGCCGCCCCCAGGAAGCAGGCGGAGAGCCGTCCGTCCGGCCGCAGGTCCAGCGCCCTCACGGCGTTCTCCCAGTCCAGGACCTCCGCCGCCGCATCGTTGACCCAAATGACGTAGGGGGTCTCATAAGCCGCCAGATTCTCCTGCCCGTCCTCCCGGGTGGACACGTCCAGCGCCAGCTCACCGTAGCCCAGCTGATTATCCCCCAGGTAGGGCAGGTGGTCCCCCCAGAAGGCCAGCACCACCGGCTCCTCCGTCCCGGAGAAGTAGTCCACCAGGCGGCCCAGCATGGCGTCGGCGTCCCGGGCTCCCTCGGCGTACACCGCCAGCATGGTCTCCACCTCCTCAGAGAGGGCGGCGGAGGTCCGCAGGGGCGGGAAGTCGTAGTCCGGGCCGTACTTCTCGGCGGTGTAGGCCATGTGGTTCTGGATGGTGGTGGTGTAGCTGCACAGCCGCCGGCCGTTTGCCGCGGCCTCCTGGAATTTCTCCTCAATGAAGCCCGCCATGTAGTCGTCCGTGACCCAACGGCCCTTGTACTCCAGGTCCTCCATCTCGTCGGCGAACACCGTCTCCGCCGCTCCCAGCCAGCGGTAGACGTTCTCCCGGTTGTAGAACCAGTCATCCCCGGGGTGGAAGAAGGAGGTATGGTAGCCGTCGTTGGCAAAGACCCGGAGGACGCTGTCCAGATTCCGGTTCACCGTCCGCATGGCGGAGGTGGCGGTGGCGGAGAGGGCGTTGGTCTGCATCCCCGTCAGCACGTCGAACTCCGTGTTGGCGGTGCCCCCGGCAAAGCCCGGCACCACCACATGGCCGGAGATGGCGCGGGGGTCCTCCCGCAGGGCGTGGAGATTGGGCAGCGGGTCCTCCTCCGGTCCGTAGGTGAACACAGGGTCGTCCGTGATGTCGGAGAAGCCCTCGTTCATCACCATGACGAGGTGCACGTCCGCCCCCAGGCCGGACCGGTCCCCGGTCTCCCACCTGGCGGCCGCGGACCGGCTGAACTCCTCCGGCTTGTCCACCAGATACGTGGTGAACTGGTGGAAGAAGCTGTATGGAAATCCGGTCTCGTTGAACACCGTGGACAGGTGATAGGGGTTGGACGCGCCGATGGACTCATACAGACTGCTGGACCCCAGCAGCGTCACCGTGACCAGGACCAGCGCGCCGAAGCTGGCGGCGGCGCCCAGCAGGCTCCCCCGCCAGCCCCGGAGCTTTTCCGCGGGGAGGGGCTGGTGCCCCACAAAGACGCCCAGCGCCGCCAGCGCCGCCGTAACCAGCAGCACCAGAACAATGGCTTTCACCGGGTAGTGGATCTCGTAATTCCCCACGGCGCTGAAAACCTCTTTCAGCAGCGACAGGTCCCGGGGAAACACCGGCTCGTCCCGGACCTCGATCTTCACCCGGTTGGCGATGGAGAAGCCGCAGACCAGCAGATTCGTCAGCGCCGCGCCGAAGAACAGATTGCGCAGCAGGCAGGCCAGCCCCAGCAGGAGCAGTCCCACCGGCAGGGCGTTGAGCACAATGAGAATGGGCTTGTTCAGGAAAATGCGCACCACGCTCCGCAGGGCGTTGGGCTGGCACCACAGCGCCAGCAGCGTGATCGCTCCCGCCAGCAGCACCGCCGCCGGCAGCGCCAGCGGCAGAGAGAGGCGGTATTTCGGAAGGCGTGTTTTCAAGGCGGTTGATCCTTTCCAAAGAAAATTGATAGTCCTATTATAGGTGTTTTTCCGCAAAAAGCAAGCGGACTATTGGAAAACTCCCCTTCGCGTCAATACGAAGGGGAGTTTTTATAAAAAATATTACGAAGAGCAATCAGAAGGTGACGACCTCCTGGGCCGGCTTCTCACAGGGGCTCAGGGAGAGGACGTCCATCACGGGTCCCTTGCCCTTGTAGGCCTTGTGCTTCTCCACCGCCATCTTCGCCGTGACCTCGATCCAGTCCCGGTTCTCCAGCCGGTCCAGCCCGTCGCCCCTGGCGATGAGCCCCAGGAACTGCACGTCGTTCTCACAGCACACCATGGCGAAGCGGCCCGGACAGTGAATGCCGGGGTACTTCTTGGAGTGGCACATCATCAGCTTCATGTGGACCAGCCTGCCGTCGTAGCGGTCCGGGTGGTCCATCACGTCCACGTACCACACGCCGAAGTCCTCGTCGGGGATCTCCACCACCTCCTGGCTCAGGTCGAAGGGGCACTCGTCTCCGGTGAGGTAGTCCTCGCTGGTGCCGTCGGTGTTCTCAAAATAGATGTCCGCCCGGCGGTTCACCATCCGGAGGTTCCGCTTCCGCAGGGCGTCCCGCAGCTCCGGCGTGGCCCGGTTGAACACCAGCAGGTCCGCGTTTGTGATCTTCTCCATCATCAGCTGGCCCATGTTCTTGGCGTAGACCTCGAAGGTGTCCGCCTTCACAAAGGTCATGATCTGGTAGAGCACCCAGTTGGCCGGCAGGACCTCCCGGTACAGCCGTTCCATCTGCCACATGCCGTTGTACTCAATGAGCACCTGCTTGGGCCGGTACTCCTTCTCCCAGGCCTTCATCCGGGAGCATTTCAGGTCCTCCTCGTCCTCCACGGTGACAACGGTCACGTTGTCCAGGGCCTTGGGGTTGTACTCCTCCTCCCCCTCCTCGCAGCAGATCAGCAGAGTCCGGTCCTGGCGGGCAAAGCCGTCCTCCAGGACGCCGTTGATAAAATTGGTCTTGCCGCCGTCCAGAAACCCGGCGACCAGATAGACAGGAATATCCATGGTATACGCTCTCTTTCCCCAGTTACAGTCCGAACAGCTCCGCCAGCTTCCTCTCGTTCAGCTCCGCGCCGATGACGCAGAGGCGGCCGGTGTAGTCGGGGCGGCCGGTCCGGACCTCGTGCTCCTCGGGCACGTAGTCGAACTCCACCCACGCGCCGTCCGTGCCATTGACGATGCCCTTGGCCCGGAGGATCCTGCCGTACTCCCCGGAGTCCAGGGCCGTGAGAATCCGGGCGATGTCCGCCTGGGAGAAGGGCTTGGGAGTCTCCCTGCCCCAGGAGGTGAACACCTCGTCGGCGTGGTGGTGATGGTGGTGGTCGTGGCAGGAGCAGCTGGGATCGTCACACTCGTGGTCATGGTCGTGGTGATGCTCGTGCTCGTGATGATGCTCATGCTCCTCATGCTCATGGTCGTGGTGGTGCTCATGCTCCTCATGGTCGTGGTGGTGATGGTGCTCGTGCTCCGCCTCCTCGGCCTCGTGCTCCGCCCGCATCTTGGCCAGCAGCTCGTCGGCCAGGGACACCTTCTCCATGGCGGAGAGGATGGTCCCGCCGTCCAGCTGGTCCCAGGGGGTGGTGAGGATGGCGGCGGAGGGGTTCTTCTCCTGGAGCATGGACACCGCGGCCTCCAGCTTCTCCTGGGAGAGCTTCTGGGTCCGGGAGAGAACGATGGTCCCGGCGGACTCCACCTGGTTGTTGTAGAACTCGCCGAAATTCTTCATATACACCTTTACCTTGGTGGCGTCCGCCACGGTGACAAAGCTGTTGAGCTTCAGCTCCGGCACGTCGGAGACGGTGTTCTCCACCGCCACGATGACGTCGGAGAGCTTGCCCACGCCGGAGGGCTCGATGAGGATGCGGTCCGGGTGGAACTGGTCCGCCACGTCCTTGAGGGCCTTGTTGAAGTCCCCCACCAGGGAGCAGCAGATGCACCCGGAGGACATCTCGGAGATCTGGACGCCGGACTCCTTCAAAAAGCCGCCGTCGATGCTGATCTCGCCGAACTCGTTTTCAATCAGCACCAGCTTCTCCCCGGGGAAGGCCTCGGAGAGCAGCTTTTTGATGAGGGTGGTCTTGCCCGCCCCCAGGAAACCGGAGATAATGTCAATTTTTGTCATAGCGATCAAGTCCTTTTATAAAATTTCTGAACCAGACCCTATCATACCATTAAAAATGCAAAATGCAATATTTTTACAGAAAGTTTACGTTTTCCGCCGTCTCCTGCGGACCTCCGGCTGAAACGCCTCCAGCTCCCGGGCCACAGTACCGGAGAGCAGCAGCAGGCACACCAGATTGGGCAGGCACATCAGGGCGTTGCAGACGTCGGAGAAGCGAAATACCGCCTCCAGCTCCGCCGCCGCGCCCCAGGCCGCCGCCAGGGCGAAGGCCAGCCGGTAGAGCAGCAGAAACCGGGCGCCGAAGAGGTACTCGAAGGCCTTCTCCCCCTGGTACGCCCCGCCCAGGATGGAGGTGAAGGCGAAGAGGACGATGGAGAGACTCACCAGCGCCCCCCCAGCGCGCCCCAGCACGGACCGAAAGGCCAGGATCGTCAAGGCCGCGCCGTCCACGGGATTTCCGGCGGCGTCCACGGCCCCCAGAGCTCCGGAGCAGCAGATGACGAGGCCGGTGACGGTGCAGACCACGCAGGTGTCGAAAAAAGCGCCGGTCATGCCGATGTAGCCCTGCCGGGCGGGACTGCCGGCGGCCGCGGCGGCGGAGATGCCGGCGGAGCCCATGCCCGCCTCGTTGGAGAACACCCCCCGGGCCACGCCCCAGCGGACGGTGTTCAGCAGCGTCCCGGCGGCGCCCCCCGCCGCCGCCCGGGGGGCCAGGGCGCAGCGGAAAATCCCGGCGATGCCGGCGGGCAGGTTCTCCCGGCAGCCCCACAGCACCGCCAGAGCCGCCCCCAGATACACCGCCGCCATCACCGGCACCACAGCGGCGGAGGCCCGGGCCACGCTTTTGACGCCCCCCAGGATCACCGCCAGGGCCAGCCCCGCCGTGGCCAGGCCGGCGATCCGCACCGGCACGCCGAAGGAGGCCTCCAGCGCCCCGGCGATGGAGTTGGCCTGGGCCATGCCGCCGATGCCAAAGGAGGAGCACACGGCAAAAAAGGCGTAGGCCGCCCCCATGGCGGCCCCAAGCCGCCCCAGGCCCAGCCCGTCCCGCATGACGTACATCGGCCCGCCGGACGTCTCCCCCCGGCTGTTCCGGCGGCGGAACCGCACCGACAGCAGGCACTCCGAGAGCTTTGTGGCAAGACCCAGCAGGGCGGCCAGCTCCATCCACACCAGGGCCCCCGGGCCTCCCGCCGCCAGCGCCGTGGCGACGCCCACGATGTTGCCGGTGCCTATGGTGGCGGCCAGGGCGGTCATCAGCGAGGCGAAGGGCGTCACGTCGCCCTCCCGGTTCTTCACCCGGGCCTCCCGGCCCAGGGCGGCCCGAATGGCGTAGCCCAGGTTCCGCCAGGGGAGAAACCGGGTGCGGAGCGTCAAAAACGCCCCCGTTCCCACCAGCAGCGCCAGGGTGCCCGGCCCCCAGAGAACGTCGTCCGCCGCCCGCAGCCACTCCAAAACCATACGCCCACCTCCGCTAAAATCCCTGGTACAAGGATATCGCGTGCGGGGGGATGTATGCCAAAAACAGGCGGCCGCCCAGGCTGTCGGGAAAGTCCTGATGGACTCTCCCGACAGCCTATAATGTCTCAATTTTCAAACCGCTACGCATTTTGAAAATTTGCCGCTACGCGGCGCAAAGGCCTGCTGTGCAGGCCTTTGCAGACATTCGATCCAATACGAGGCTTCACATCTGCCGTGAAGTCTGCCGAGGCCCGTCCCTCTGGGCCGAGGCTGGCGGGCGCCGCATCTCCGCGCTAAGAGCCGCCCTGCGGGCAGTTGCGCTCCGAAACGCATCTGCGGATGCAGCCCTCGTGCTCCCCCGCATAACAGGTGGTCTCTTCCTTCTTTCCAGCAGTTCTTCCACAAGCTGGGCGGCCGCCGATCCTGCGCGCGGGCATTTTCCTTCTCCCCGGAGGCCCTTACGTGGCCTCCCGCCGGTACTGGGGCTTGATGTCGAAGGCATGGTCCATGGGGCCGGGGCCCCGGCCCAGGTCCAGCATGGCTCCCAGGGCGCCGGAGAGGTAGGTCTTGGCCCGCTCCACGGACTCCGCCAGACCGTACCCCTTGGCCAGGTTGGAGGCAATGGCGCTGGAGAGGGTGCAGCCGGTGCCGTGGGTGTTGGGGTTGTCGATGCGGCGGCCCCGGAACCATTGGCCGCCGTCCTCCTGCCAGAGCAGGTCGTTGGCGTCGCTGAGGCTGTGGCCGCCCTTGCACAGCACGGCGCAGCCGTAGGCCTCATGGATGGCCCGGGCGGCGGCCTCCATATCCGCGGTGCTGCGGATGTCCCGGCCCCAGAGGAGCTCCGCCTCCGGGATGTTGGGGGTGATGACCGCCGCCAGGGGCAGCAGGCGGGCCTTCAGGGCCTCCACCGCGTCCTCGGAGATCAGCCGGTCTCCGGAGGTGGCCACCATCACCGGGTCCACCACAAGGTTTTTGGCCCCGTACTCCGTCAGCTTGTCCGCGATGACCTCGATCAGAGGGATGCTCGCCACCATCCCCGTCTTCACCGCGTCGGGGAAGATGTCGGTAAACACGCAGTCCAGCTGCTCCGCCAGGAAATCCGGGGCGCACTCCACGATGCTCCGCACGCCGGTGGTGTTCTGGGCCACCAGAGCCGTGACGGCGCTCATGGCGTAGACCCCGTTGGCGGTCATGGTCTTGATGTCCGCCTGAATGCCGGCGCCGCCGCTGGGGTCGGTGCCGGCGATGGTCAGCGCTGTTCTCATAGTTCAGTCCTCCTCCGCGATTTTGTCACAGAGCCGCCGCAGCTCCGCCGTAGCGGCCCGCACGTCCGGCCGGGCGAACAGGGCGGATACCACCGCCGCGCCGTCCAGGCCGCAGCCTCTCAGCTCCAGGATGTTGTCCCGGGTAATGCCGCCGATGGCCACCACCGGAATGTCCACCGCCGCCGTAATGGCCCGGATGGTCTCGCGGGAGATGGGCCGGGCGTCGGCCTTGGTGCCGGTGGCGAAGGCGGCTCCCACGCCCAGGTAGTCCGCTCCCGCAGCCTGGGCCCGCAGCGCCTCCTCCACGCTGTGGGCGGAGACGCCCAGGATCTTATCCGGTCCCAGCAGGGCCCGGGCGGAGCCCGCCTCCAGGTCTCCCTGACCCACGTGGACGCCGTCGGCCCCGGAGCGCAGGGCGGCGTCCACGCTGTCGTTGATGATGCTGACGGCCCCCTTGCGGCGGCACAGGGCCGCAAACTGCTCTGCCTCCGCCAGAAAGGCGGCGGGGTCCAGGTGTTTCTCCCGCAGCTGGACGATGGACGCGCCGCCGTCAATGGCGGCCTCCACCTGGCGGAGGAGGGCGTCCTCGTCCGCCGCCCAGGTCCGGTCGGTGACGGCATAGAGCCGCAGGCGTTTTCCGGTGATGTTCATAGCGGTATCCTCCCATAAAAAACCACGGATATGCACGTATGGCATATCCGCGGCGTTCCGTGGCTATTTCCCTACGTTGGCATGATCCAAATCAGGTCTCGGGTCGAAGCGGCGCTTCCTCTCAGCCCGCGGACGGGCTCCCCTGTTGTCGTGTCTATCATACGCCGTTTTCTCCGGCTTTGCAAGAGGAGATTTGACAGCCGGGGAGGCCTGTGGTATACTCTCTCCCCAGCTGGAGCCGACGCCGCGAATCTTGAGACAGGAGGACATGACAGATCATGATGAAAATCGAACATATCAAGGACCACGGAATGGATATTGCGGTCGTCTCCAGTGATGAGAAGGTCATTGTGGACGCGCCCTCCGCCCTGGACCTGGCAATGACCGTAAAATACGAGACGGGCGCGGCCCGGATCGCCGTGGCGAAGGACCTGATCTGCGAGGATTTCTTTATCCTCAGCACGGGCCTCGCCGGTGAGATCTTACAGAAGTTTATCAACTACCGGGTAAAGGCCGCTATTTACGGCGACTACTCCCGTTACACCAGCAAGCCCCTGCGGGACTTTATCCGCGAGTCCAACAGGGGACGCAACTTCTTCTTTGTCTCCACCAAGGAGGAGGCCGTTGGAAAATTGACAGAGGCGCGGCCATAGGCCCGCGCGGCGGCATACGGATTCCGGAACCGGCAGGGGCTGTCCAATCTGGACAGCCCCTGCGCTTGCGCTGAAAGAGGGGGAGCGCCGCGGCGCTCCCCCTCCGGGTCTGAGCGTTTACAGGGAAATCGCGGTGCCGGTCTCCCCGGCGATGCCGGCCTTGGCCTTCTCCAGCAGCGTGATAAGGGCCGTGCGGCCGGGCTTGGACTCGGCGAACTTCACCGCCGCCTCCACCTTGGGCAGCATACTGCCCGGGGCGAACTGGCCCTCCGCGGCGTACTGCCGGGCCTCCGCCGGGGTCAGGCGGTCCAGCCACCGCTGGTCCGGCTTTCCGAAGTTGACGGCCACCTTCTCCACGGCGGTGAGGATAATCAGCACGTCGGCGTCCAGCTCCTCCGCCAGCACCTCGCTGGCAAAGTCCTTGTCGATCACCGCCGCCGCGCCCTTGAGGTGGTGCCCCTCGGTCTTAAAGACGGGGATGCCGCCGCCGCCGCAGGCCACCACAATGTGCTCGCTCTCCACCAGGGCCCGGATGGTATCCAGCTCGATAACGGACACGGGCTTGGGCGAGGCCACCACACGGCGCCAGCCTCGGCCGGAGTCCTCCACCACGTTATAGCTCCGCTCGGCCACCATGCGCTTGGCCTCCTCCTCGGTCATGAAGGCGCCGATGGGCTTGGTGGGATTCCGGAAGGCGGGGTCCTGGGGGTCCACCTCTACCTGGGTGAGCACGGTGGCCACGCCCTTCTGGATGTTCCGGTCCAGCAGCTCCTCCCGCAGGGCGTTCTGGAGGTCGTAGCCGATATAGCCCTGGCTCATGGCCACGCAAACGGACAGGGGGCAGGGGATGTACTTCTCGGGGTTGGAGCGGGTGAGCTCCGCCATGGCCTTTTGGATCATGCCCACCTGGGGGCCGTTGCCGTGGGCCACGATGACCTCGTTGCCGCCCTCGATCAAATCGGCGATGGCCCGGGCGGTCTGCTTCACCGCCGCCATCTGCTCCGGCAGGTTATTGCCCAGGGCGTTGCCGCCCAGAGCCACTACGATACGTTTACCCATGATATGCAACCTCTTTTTTACTTTCGTTGTGATGAGACGTAATGTATAAAGGGTGGTTTCACCAAGCCGCTACATTACATTGACTGCGGTTCATTTCCGGCAGAATGGCACAGGCTGGAGGGCGGTGATACTGCCTCCGGCAGTCATGCGCTCTCCGAGGGGCGGTCCACCGGGCGTCCCTTCCCTGCCCAGTATGGACAGGCCAGCAGACGCCAACGGCGGCTTGTGCATTGGGCGGAGCTGCGCCGATGCACTGGGGACTTGGGGGCCATTGGCCACCAACAAGCTACTCCGAGTATATACCGGGGCATTGCTTGCTACTGCTATTAACGCTTAAAACGAAAATTGAATATCGTGCGCGTTGATGGTATACTTTGTTCGTATCAATTTGACAAGAAGGAAGAGCTGACATGAAAAAGCTGTTTACCATGATCCGACGGGGCAATCTGGAGGAGGTCGCCGCCATTCTGGACAAGAAGCCCGACCTAATCTCTTGTCTTGCCAAAGCACCACCCAAGAAGGACGATGGTCAGTCCCCCCTGATGGTGGCCATCAAGAGCGACAACTTGGAGGTGGCCCACCTGCTGCTGGACCGGGGGGCGGACGTGAATTTCGCAGACGCCGTCAACCCCTACGGCATCAACTTCTCCGCCCCCATCTGGTACGACGCCGTGGGCCAGTGCTTCATGCGGGCTGGAGATCATGTGTCCCAGGAACGCAAGGAGCGGACAAGGGGCTATTTCCTGCTCCTGCGCCGCCTGCTGGACATGGGGATGGACCCCAACCAGAAAACCTCCCACGGCCTCACTGCCTGGCAGCACGCACTGGAGCAGTATGACGAGTTCGCCCACGATTCCTACCCCAGCTACTACGTCGAGCAGACCAAGACCAGCAACCGTCAACTGCGGGAGATGCTCAAGGCGGTGCTGGATGAGCTGCTCAAGCACGGGGCGGACATCCACGACTTCAGGCCGCCCAATGAGGAGGGCCTGTCCCACGTCTCGGTGATCCTGCGCAACCTGGAGGAGGGCCGGGAGCTGCTGGACGGTCTGCACGGCTTGGACCCGGACTCCAGCGCCTTCAAGCCTTACACCATGAAATACCGGGGCAAGGAACAGCTCATCACGCCCTCCCGCACCGTGGAGACCTACCGCCAGGAGTATGAGATCAAGTGGCGGGAGCTGGAACCTATTCTCCGCGCCTATTATAAAAAGGCACACTGATTTCCAAATGGGGGGATTTCATCTTCATGGTGAAATCCCCCTTGACAAATGTTCTCCTGACAGGGCCGCAGGAGCGGGCCGACGGCCGGCAGACAGGGTCGTAAGCAGGCAGGCGGCCCGGAGGGCCGCCTGTCCCCGTGAAAATCGTCTCAGAAGAATTTGCGCTTGTCGCCGCCGTCCAGGGCCATGAGGGCCGCGGCGGGGTCCTTCACCTTGCTCATCATAATCATGGCGGCGATGACATAGGGCTTGTAGCTGGCCTCCTTGTACAGGGGCACCAGGTAGCGGTCGAACACGGAGTTGTCCACCTCGCCCTCGGGGCAGCTGAGGCCGGTGATGTCGGCGGGCAGACAATGGAGGTAGAGGGCCTTGCCGTCCCTGGTGCGCTTCATCATCTCCTCGGAGCAGGTCCAGTCCTTGTGCTGGGCGTTCTGAGCCAGGAGCCGCTGCTCCAGGGCGTCGATGCCCGCCTGGTCCCCGGCCTGGTAGAGCTTGGTGCGCTCCTCCATGGCGGCGAAGGGGGCCCAGCTCTTGGGATAGACGATGTCCGCGCCGTCGAAGGCCTCCTCCATGGTGGCCACCTTACGGTAAGAGCCGCCGGTGGCCTGGGCGTTCTTGCGGGCGATCTCCTCCACCTCGGGCATCACGTCATAGCCCTCGGGATGGGCCAGCACCACGTCCATGCCGAAGCGGGTCATGAGGCCGATGACGCCCTGGGGCACGGACAGGGGCTTGCCGTAGGAGGGGGAGTAGGCCCAGGTCATGGCAATCTTCTTGCCCTTGAGGTTCTCCACGCCGCCGAACTGGTGGATGATGTGGAGCATGTCGGCCATGCACTGGGTGGGGTGGTCCACGTCGCACTGGAGGTTCACCAGGGTGGGCTGCTGCTCCAGGATGCCGTCCCGGTAGCCCTCCTTCACGGCGTCCATGAAGGTCTTCTGGTACTTGTGGCCCTCGCCGATGAACATGTCGTCCCGGATGCCGATGACGTCGGCCATGAAGGAGACCATGTTGGCGGTCTCCCGGACGGTCTCGCCGTGGGCGATCTGGCTCTTCTTCTCGTCCAGGTCCTGGACGGCCAGGCCCAACAGGTTGCAGGCGGAGGCGAAGGAGAACCGGGTGCGGGTGGAGTTGTCCCGGAAGATGGAGATGCCGAGGCCCGAGTCGAAGATCCGGGTGGACTTGTTCCGCTCCCGCAGGTCCCGCAGGGCGTCGGCCACGGTGAAGATGGCGTCCAGCTCCTCGTCGGTCTTGTCCCAGGTCCAGTAGAAGTCGGACTTGTACATGTTGTTGATGTGCAGCTTCTCCAGGTGCTGCGCCAGCTCAATGGTCTTAGACATAATCAAGTCTCCTTTTACGATTTAGTTTCATGGACGGTGAATAATTGACAAAGCAGGTATTTGCCTCCGGCAAATGAGCTTGAAGGCGCTCATTGCCTGTTTTTAATGATTGCGGTATCACCGTTTCCGGCGGCACCAACAGTATTTGACAGTGAGAAACAGGATGGAAAGCAGCCAGAAAATACAGTAAAACAGCAGGAAACTGTACAATATCATGAACCATTCCCGCAGGGCATCCGCAAACTCGGTGATTAGCCGGGAAATCAGCAGGATCACCACAACCGCCGCCAGGGAGAAGGCTCCGCTTCGGACCACCGTGCCAAAGCTCTTTTCATCCGCGCCCAAAGGGAACGCCAGAGCAAGGGCCAGGGCCAGAAGCGCTGCCAGCCCCATGCCAAAGACAATCAGCTGCATACCAGGGCTTACTGGATATTGTTATCCGTCAGGCTCTGGCGGAACTCCGTCACGTCGGCGGTCTTGTTCTCCGGCTTGTACAGGGGAATCGCGGCGGCGTACAGGGCGGCGCAGGTCACCAGGTCCTGCTTCCAGGTGATCTCATTGGGGGCGTGGGCCTGGCTCTCCGCGCCGGGGCCGAAGCCCACGCAGGGGATGCCGTACCGGCCCTGAATGGAGACGCAGTTGGTGGAGAAGGTCCACTTGTCCGTGAGAGGCCGGCCCTCCCGCAGGTGCATGGCGTCCTTCCTGGGGTCGGCGTCGGCGTGGCCGATGCGCTTGTCGCCCCACAGGGCGTGGTGGGCGTCCACCAGGGCCTGGACGTGGGCGGCGCTGGCCTTGTTGATCCAGGTGGGGAAGAAGCACTCGGTCTCATAGACGGTGCCGGTCCAGGCGGGGCGGTCGTACATGTACATGGAGACCTTCACATCGTCGCCGTACTTTTGGACGCTGGGCAGCTGCCGGATCTCCTCCAGGCAGGAGTCCCAGGTCTCGCCGGCGGTCATGCGGCGGTCGATGGAGATGGCGCAGCTGTCCGCCACGGCGCAGCGGCTGGGGGAGGTGTAGAAGATCTGGCTGGTGGTGCAGGTGCCCCGGCCCAGGAAGCGGGCGTCCTCATAGTGCTCCGGGTTGAACTCCTCGTTGAGCATCTTCACAAGGCCCTTGACCTTGTTGGAGGGGCCGTCGCCGTTCTCGTTCAGGGCCCGGACGTCCTGGAGGATGTCGGCCATCTTGTAGATGGCGTTGTCGCCCCGTTCCGGGGCGGAGCCGTGGCAGCTGACGCCCTTCACGTCCACCCGGATCTCCATGCGGCCCCGGTGGCCCCGGTAGATGCCGCCGTCGGTGGGCTCGGTGGAGATGACGAACTCGATCTTGTCTCTGGCGTCCTCGGGGCCGTTGAAATACTTGTTGACGATGTACTGCCAGCACATGCCGTCGCAGTCCTCCTCCTGCACGGAGCCCACGACCATGATCTTGTAGCCCTCGGGAATGAGGCCCATGTCCCTCATGATCTTGGCGCCGTACACGGCGGAGGCCATGCCGCCCTCCTGGTCGCTGCCGCCCCGGCCGAAGATGATGTCGTCGGTCTCGTAGCCCTGGTAGGGGTCGGCCTCCCAGTTGTTGATATTGCCGATGCCCACGGTGTCGATGTGGGAGTCGATGGCGATGATCTTCTCGCCCTGGCCCATCCAGCCGATGACGTTGCCCAGGCCGTCGATCTCCACCTTGTCAAAGCCCAGCTTCTCCATCTCGGCCTTGATGCACATGACCACGTCCTTCTCCTCGCAGCTCTCGCTGGGGTGGGAGATCATGTCCCGCAGGAACCGGGACATCTCGGCCTTATAGCCCTCTGCCGCCGCTTTGATCGCCTCAAAATCCATGATACAGCCCTCCATAAAATTATTTTGACAGGTTGCGTTCTGTTGCTTACAGCATTATCATATCACAAGATTTCCCGTTGTCAAACAAAATTTTTGAAAACCAAAAAAATTTTTTGAAAAAGTGTTGCTTTATACAAAAAGTGTGGTATTATATAGAGGTGTAATAGAGCGTTTATATAAATTTGCCATAGGAAAGAGGGGATATTCCATAGAAACCGGAAAACTGGAACTGCTGAAGCAGGTGGCGGCGGGCATCGCGGCCCAATTCGGCAGCAGCTGCGAGGTGGTGATCCACGACCTGAGCCGGAACCCGGACCACAGCATCGTGGCGATCATCAACGGTCACGTCTCCGGGCGGAAGGTGGGGGACGGCGCGTCCAACGTGGTAATGGAGCAGCTGCAGACCAACGACCCGGAGCCCAAGGACCACCTGTCCTACCTGATGAAGACCCCGGACGGCAAGATTTTGAAGTCGTCCACAGTATACATCCGCAACAGCAAGGGGAGGGTCTCCGCCATTCTCGCCATCAACTACGACATCTCCGCCCTGCTGATGGTGGAGAGCGCCCTCCACGGCCTGGTGTCCACCGAGGGGCCCCAGCCCTCGGAGCCGGAGAAGATCGTCAACATCAACGACCTGCTGGAGGAGCTGATCCAGCAGTCCGTGGCCCTGGTGGGCAAGCCCGTGGCGCTGATGAACAAGGACGACAAGGTTCGGGCCATCCAATTTCTGAACCAGAACGGCGCGTTTCTCGTCACCAAGTCCGGCGACAAGGTCGCCAAATACTTCGGGATCTCCAAGTACACCTTGTATTCCTATATCGACACAAAACTGGAGGAGGACAAACCATCATGATCGACCTTTCCATCAACCAGCAGGGCCTGGCCCACAATATCAAAAAAGCCAGGGAGAACGGCATCGTCATCCCCACCATCGCCCAGATGCAGCGCCCCGAGACCATCCCCGAGAAGGTGCAGGACAGGCTCAAGAACATGGGCCTGTGGGACGTGGACCCCATGAACCTCTTCCGCATCACCTGGAAGAACGAGGCAAAGGAGTCCGGCGGCCTCTTCCAGGCCGTGCCCAACTACATCGAGCTGCCCCCCGCCCTCACCGGCGTGCCCTGCCGGATCATCGCCATGGTGGGCAAGTGGTTCCCCACGGGCTGCCACAAGGTGGGGGCCTCCTTCGGCTGCCTGGCCCCGCGCCTTGTGACGGGCCAGTTTGATGTGGACGTCCACAAGGCCGTGTGGCCCTCCACCGGCAACTACTGCCGGGGCGGCGCCTTCAACTCCCGCCTCCTGGGGGCCCAGGGCGTGGCGATCCTCCCGGCGGAGATGTCGAAGGAGCGGTTCGACTGGCTCCACGAGATTGGGGCCGAGGTCATCGCCACCCCCGGCTGCGAGTCCAACGTGAAGGAGATCTTCGACAAGACCAACGAGCTCAAGCTGGACCCCCAGTACATGATCTTCAACCAGTTTGAGGAGATGGGCAACCCCCTGTGGCACTACAATGTCACCGGCAACGCCCTGGCGGACGTGTATGAGGCCGTCAAGCGCCCCGGAGACCGCTTCGCCGCCGCCGCCTTCACCTCCGGCTCCGCCGGCACCATGAGCGCGGGGGACCGCCTCAAGGAGCTGTATCCCCATTTGAAGCTGGCGGTGGGCGAGGCCCTCCAGTGCCCCACCATCCTGAACAACGGCTTCGGCGGCCACCGGATCGAGGGCATCGGCGACAAGCACATCCCCTGGATCCACAACGTGAAAAACAGCGACATGGCCATCGCCATTGACGACGAGGACAGCCAGCGCCTGCTGCGCCTGTTCAACACCCCGGAGGGCCAGGACTACCTGCTGAACACCCTCAAGCTGGACCCCGTCCTGGTGGAGCGGCTGACCTGGCTGGGCATCTCCGGCATCGCCAACGTCCTGTGCTGCATCAAAATGGCCAAATACTACGAGCTCACGGAGCGGGACGTGGTGGGCACGGTGCTCACCGACAGCGCCGTGATGTACGGCAGCCGCGTGGAGGAGCTCAACGGGCAGTACGGGGCCTACACCGTCCAGGCGGCGGAGCTGGACCACAATCTCCACATGCTGGGCCTCAAGACCGACAACCTGATCGAGATGACCTACGCCGACCGCAAGCGGGTGCACAACCTGAAATACTACACCTGGGTGGAGCAGCAGGGGAAGGACATGCACGACCTCAACGCCCTGTGGTACGACACCGAGGGAACCTGGGACGCCGTCCACGCGCAGGCCAGGGACCTGGATGAGCTGATCAACGCCTTCAACGAGGAGACCGGCGTTTTGAAGAGCCTGTAAGGCGCAGCGCTTCCCCTTATGACGAAGTGATGAAAATGAGCCGGCGCAGCGCCTCCTGGCTGCTTCTGGCCGCCTCGGCCATGTGGGGCAGCAGCTTTGTGGCTTCCAAATACTGCATCAACAGCGGCATGCTGCAATTTGAGATCGTGTTCTGCCGCTTCGCCCTGGGGAGCGTCCTCACCGCCGCGGTGTTCTGGAGGCAGCTCCGCCGCCCCGCGCGGTCCGCCGTGCGGACGGGCATCGCCATGGGCCTGCTGACGGCGCTGACCTTTACCCTGGAGATGTTCGGCCTGGCCGTGACCGGGGCCTCCAAGGCCTCCTTCCTGACGGCCACCAACCTCGTCATGATGCCCTTCCTCTACGCCCTGTTCTTCCGGGTGCGGCCCGCCCGGCGCTCCGTGCTGGCGGCGGTCCTGGCCCTGACGGGGGTGGGGCTCCTCAGCCTGACGGAGGGCCTGGGCGGCGCGGCCCCGGGGGACCTGCTCCTGCTGGCGGACGCGGCCACTTACGCCCTCAACAGCCTCCTGCTGGTGCGGCTGGCGGGGGAGGACTCCCGGGTTCAGATCTCCTTTTTCCAGTTTCTCACCACGGCGGCCTGCATGGGCGCGCTGACGCTGCTCCAGGGGACGGGAGGCGCGTATACCGCCCCGGCGGCGCTGTCGGTGCTGTACCTGGCGGCGGTGCCCACGGTGCTGTGCTACCTCATCAAAAACTTTGCTCTGAAATATCTGGACCCCGTGCGCTGCACGCTGATCCTGTCCACGGAGAGCATCTTCTGCGCCATCCTCTCCGCCGTTTTGCTGGGAGAGCGGATGAACGGGCGGATGCTGGCGGGCGCGGCGCTGATCTGCGGCGGCGTGGCGGCGGAGATCCTGCGCCCGGCGGGACCCGGGGCCAAACAGGAGGCGGAGGCCCCGCAAAATCTGACGGAGGAGACGAAATGAAACACGTAAAATACGGAAAGTGCGTCAAGTGCGGCAGGACCTATCCCGCCGCGCCGGATCTGACCGCCTGCGCCTGCGGCGGCATTCTGGACATTGTATATGATTACGAGTACATCAAGACCCGGCTCACCAAAGAGACCCTGGCGGCCCGGCCGGAGCGGTCCATGTGGCGCTACCGGGAGCTGCTGCCCATCGAGGACGCCACGGAGCCCACGCCCCTGCGGGTGGGCTGGTCCCCCCTGTACGACGAGCCCCGCCTGGCGGAGGCCCTGGGCCTCAAGCGCCTCTGGGTGAAGGACGACGGCCAGAATCCCACCGCCTCCCTAAAGGACCGGGCCAGCGCCATGGCGGTGGCCAAGGCCCGGGAGGCCGGGGCCGGGACCATCGCCTGCTCCTCCACCGGCAACGCCGCCTCGTCCCTGGCGGGCAACGCGGCGGCGGCGGGCCTTGCCACCTACATCTTCGTGCCCTCCCGGGCGCCCAAGGGCAAGGTGGCCCAGCTGATGACCTTCGGGGCAACGGTCATCTCCGTCCAGGGCAGCTACGAGGAGACCTTTGAGCTCTCCAAGCAGGCCATCGACCGCTGGGGCTGGTACAACCGCAACGCCGCCATCAACCCCTACCTCTCCGAGGGCAAGAAGACCGTGGCCCTGGAGATCATGGAGCAGCTGGATTGGCAGGTGCCGGACTACATCGCCATCAGCGTCGGCGACGGCTGCACCATCGCCGGGCTCTGGAAGGGCCTCAAGGACCTGTACGCCATCGGCTTTATCGACCGCCTCCCCCGGCTGATCTCCGCCCAGGCGGAGGGGTGCTGCCCCCTGAACCGCGCCATCGAGACCGGGGAGGACTGGCGCCCCATGGAGGAAAACACGCTGGCGGACTCCATCGCCGTGGGCGTGCCCCGGAACGCGGACAAGGCCCTCATGGCCATCCGGGAATCCCGCGGCCTGGTGGTGAACGTGTCCGATGAGGAGATCATGGCCGCCCAGAAGCTGCTGGGCCGGACCTGCGGCGTCTTCGGCGAGCCGGCGGGCGTCACCGGCACGGCGGGGGTGAAGAAGCTCTGTGAGCGGGGCGTCATCGGCGGGAACGACACCGTGGTATCCGTGGTGACGGGCAACGGCCTCAAGGATGTGGAGAATGCCATCAAGGCCTGCGGCGAGCCCATCTCCATCCCCTCGGACATGGACCGGCTGCTGGCGGCCTTCGCGGAGCGCCGGATTGCCGTGGAGTGACACGCGGTTCCGGCGGAAAGGGTGACCTTTGACGGATCCGTGAAAAAACAGAGCGGCGCGGCCGGGAATTACATCGCATTTTTTTCCGAAACGGGAAAATTTGGATTGTATTTTTTGGAATTTTGTTGTATGATGATAGGGGATGAGGTCATCCCACCTCATCCGGTTTCTTTTCATATTGATTTGTAAGGAGGAAAACCAGAATGAAGAAGTTTCTTGCAATCCTGCTGTCCCTGGCGATGGTTTTAAGTCTGGCTGCCTGCGGAGGCGGCGGAGGCGGCCAGCCCGTCCAGGACAACAAGCCCGCCGAGAACCAGCCTGCGGCTCCCGACGCTCCCGCGGCCCCCGAGGGCAAGACCGTGAAGGTGGGCCTGATCTGCATCGGCGACGAGAACGACCAGGGCTACACCTACAACTTTATCCGCGGCAAGGAGGCCGCCACCGAGGCCCTGGCCGCCAAGGGCATCAACGTGGAGTGGGTCACCAAGTGGAACATCGGCGAGGACTCCGGCTGCGAGGACGCCAACATCGAGCTGGCGGACGAGGGCTGCGACCTTATTATCAACAACTCCTTCGGCTTTGAGCCCTTCATGTTGAAGGTAGCTCCCGACTATCCTGAGATCGAGTTTATTGCCTGCACCAACCAAGCCTCCTGGGGCGACAGCCTGGACAACACGCACAACGCCTTCGCCAACATCTACGAGGGCCGGTATCTGGCCGGCGTGGTGGCGGGCATGAAGCTCCAGCAGATGATCGACGAGGGGACCATCACCGCCGATAAGGCCGTCATCGGGTACGTTGGCGCCTTCTCCTTTGCCGAGGTCATCTCCGGCTTCACCAGTTACTTCCTGGGCGCCCGGAGCGTGTGCCCCAGCGTGACCATGAAGGTCCAGTTTGTGGGCTCCTGGTCCGACGCCACCGAGGAGGCCAACGCCGCCTCCGCCCTGGCGGACATGGGCTGCGTGATGATCTCCCAGCACTCCGACAACACCACCCCCGCTACCACCGCCCAGTCCAAGGGCGTGTTCCACACTGGCTACAACAACGACATGATCTCCGTGGCCCCCGAGGCATCCCTCATCGGCACCCGGATCAACTGGGCCCCCTACTTTGAGTACGCCATCGAGTCCGTGGCCAACGGCGAGAGCTTTGACCAGGACTGGTGCCACGGCATGGACATGGACGCCGTGGTGATGACGGACCTCAACGAGGACATCGCCGCCCCCGGCACCGCCGAGAAGCTGGCCGAGGTGGAGGCCGACATCCGCTCCGGCAAGCTCCAGGTGTTTGACACCAGCACCTTCACCATCGAGGGAAAGAAGCTGGAGACCGCCTTCGCCCTGGACACCGACGGCGATTTTGCCCCCGACTCCGAGGAGGCCGTGTTCGACGGTGCGTTCCATGAGTCCTATTTCCAGTCTGCTCCCTACTTTGCCCTGACCATCGACGGCATTGAGTGGCTGAACGCCGAATTCGGCTGATAAACAGAAGAACTCTATAGGGGGCCGCGCGCGGCCCCCTGTTCTTTTAGGAGAACGGGCTTATAAACCGGGCGCGGAGCGCTGATAAAGTTTTCGTCCACCTTTTCCAAAAGGTGGTGGGGTCCAGGGGCAAAGCCCCTGGGCGCGCCGCGCACGGCGCGCGGCTCCCCATGGCGTCCTATTAGACAGAACCCGGAAGAGGGAGCGCCTTTGCCGCAAGGCGGCAAACAGCGTCCTTCGTCAGAACGTCAGTCTCCTCTCCCTGCTTCCCGGCTGCCTGCCGGACTGAAAGAGGAGTTTATCGAAACTGCCCACTCCCCCGCAAGCACGGCGGGACGCTTCGCTGCCGCCTGTTACTTATCGCGGTCCTTCGCTGCCGCGCTTTGCGCGGAATTACGAGGGACGAGAGCGCGGGGCTCCGCCCCACACCCCGCCACCTTTTGAAAAAGGTGGACGAAAACTTTAACAATCCTCCATCCGGACTCCGCCCGGCCTGCCGGGACCTCTTAGAAAGGATGTGACAGTATTTGAGCGATCCTGTATGCGCCATTGAACTCAGGGGCATCACCAAGCGCTTCGGCGAGGTGGTGGCCAACGACGGCATCGACCTGCAATTGAACCGGGGGGAGATCCTCTCCTTGCTAGGGGAGAACGGCAGCGGCAAAACCACGCTGATGAACATGCTCTCCGGCATCTACTTCCCCGACGAGGGCCAAATTTTCGTAAACGGCCAGCCTGTCTCCATCCGCTCCCCCAGGGACGCCTTTGCCCACGGCATCGGCATGATCCACCAGCACTATAAGCTGGTGGACGTGTTTACCGCCACGGAGAATATTGTCCTGGGGCTGGAGGAGGGCGGCAAGCTGGACGTCAGGGCCGCCGGGGCCAAGGTCCGGGACATCTGTGAGCGGTACGGCTTCGACATCGACCCCGCCCAGAAAATTTATGATATGTCCGTCTCCCAGAAACAGACGGTGGAGATCGTCAAGGTCCTCTACCGGGGGGCTGAAATTTTGATCCTGGACGAGCCCACCGCCGTCCTCACCCCCCAGGAGACCGATAAGCTCTTTGACGTGCTCCGGGCCATGAAGGCCGACGGCAAGGCCATCGTCATCATCACCCACAAGCTCCACGAGGTCATGGCCCTCTCCGACAAGGTGGCCGTGCTGCGCAAGGGCAAGTACATCGGCACGGTCAACACGGCGGAGACCAACCCCCAGGCCCTCACCGACATGATGGTGGGCCACGCCGTGACGCTGAACATCCACCGGCCCCGGTATGAAAATCCCGCGCCCCGGCTGGAGGTGCGGAACCTCACGTGCCTGGACGGCGAGGGCGTGAAAAAGCTCAGCGGCGTCTCCTTCACCGCCATGGGCGGCGAGATATTGGGCGTGGCCGGCATCGCCGGCTCCGGCCAGCGGGAGCTGCTGGAGGCCATCTCCGGCCTCTACCCGGCGGCGGAGGGCGAGATCATCTACACCCCGGAGGGACGGGACCCCTCGGACCTTGTGGGCAAGACCCCCATGCAGATCAAGAAGGCCGGCGTGGCCATGGCCTTCGTCCCCGAGGACCGGCTGGGCATGGGGCTGGTTGGCTCCATGGGCATGACGGGCAATATGATGCTCCGCTCCTGGAGGAAGGGCAAGGGCGTCTTTGTCAACCGCAGGGACCCCAACGCCCTGGCCATGGAGATCTGGAAGGAGCTGGAGGTGGTGACCCCCAGCACCGAGTTTCCGGTCCGGCGCATGTCCGGCGGCAACGTGCAGAAGGTGCTGGTGGGCCGCGAGATCGCCAGCGCCCCCTCGGTCCTCATGACCGCCTACGCGGTGCGGGGCCTGGATATCAACACCTCCTATACCATCTACAATCTGCTGACGGAGCAGAAGATGAAGGGCGTGGCGGTGATCTACGTGGGCGAGGACCTGGACGTGCTGCTGGAGCTCTGCGACCGCATCCTGGTGCTCTGCGGCGGCCAGGTCAGCGGCGTGGTGGACGCCCGCGCCGCCACCAAGGAACAGATCGGACTGCTGATGACCCGCCTGGGCGGAAAGGAGGGGGCGTAGATGAACCACGAGAAGAGAACACCGCTGATCCGTCTGGCCAAGCGGGAGGGGCTGGAGGGCTGGAAGGTCTGGTGCATCCGGTGCGGGTCCATTCTGCTGGCCCTGCTGCTGGGGGCCCTGGTGATGGGCCTGACGGGGGCCAACCCCGTCACGGCTTACGGCACCATGATCTCCGGCGCTCTGGGCAAAAAGAGCGCCATCCGCCAGACGGTGAAGATCGCCGTTCCGCTGCTGGGCTGCGCCCTGGCCATCGCCCCCTGCTTCAAGATGCGCTTCTGGAACATCGGCGCGGAGGGTCAGATCACCGCCGGGGCCGTGGCCGCCAGCTACTTCGCCCTCTTCTGGGCGGACCGTCTGCCCTCCCCCGTACTGCTGATTGTCATGGGCATTGCCGGGGCCGTCGCCGGCGGCGTGTGGGCCCTGATCCCCGCCTTTTTCAAGGCGAAGTGGAACACCAATGAGACGTTGTTCACCCTGATGATGAATTACATCATCATCGGCGTGGTCCGCTGGCTCCAGGGCGGCCCCTGGGAGGGCCGCAAGGGCTCTCAGATCATTCCCCAATTCGACTCCGCCGCCTGTCTGCCCCGGGTGCTGGGGGTCCACTGCGGCTGGATCATCGTCCTGGTGCTGGTGGTGTTCATGCACGTCTACATGAACCACACCAAGCACGGCTACGAGATCGCCGTCATCGGCGACAGCGTCAATACCGCCCGGTACGCCGGCATGAACGTGGGCCGGGTGATGATGCGCACCATGTTCCTCTCCGGGGCCATCAGCGGCGTCGTTGGGTTTATCGTGGCCTCCGGGGCCAACAACACCCTGTACGACGGCGTGGCCGGCGGCGTGGGCTTCACCTCCATCACCGTGGCCTGGCTGAGCCAACTGAACGCCTTTGCCATGGTGGGCATCTCCGCCATGCTGGCGGTTTTGAGCAAGGGCGCGGAGACCCTCCAGACCCGCATGGCCGTGCCCACCTCCATCTCCGACATCATCACCGGCATCCTTCTCTTCTGTATGCTGGGGTGCGAGTTCTTCATCAACTACCGGTTGATCTTCCGGAAAAACAGTCATAAGGAGGCGGCAAAGTCATGAGTAATTTCCTGAGCCTGTTTCTGGCCCTGGTCATCGCCGCCATCACCTACGGCACGCCCCTGCTCTTCGGCACTCTGGGCGAGATCCTCACGGAGAAATCCGGCAACCTAAACCTGGGCGTGGAGGGCATTATGTTCATGGGCGGCGCCCTGGGCCTGGGGGGCGTATTCTACTATGAGAAGGCGGCGGGGTCCGGCGCCAGCGGTTTTGTCGCCGTGCTGGTGGGCATCCTGTGCGCCTTCCTGGCGGGGGCCCTGGCCTCCCTGATCTTCAGCTTTCTCACCACCACCCTCCGGGCCAACCAGAACGTCACCGGCCTGGCCCTGTCCATCTTCGGCACCGGCGTGGGCCAGTTTATCGGCGAGTATATGCGGGTCCGGGAGAACGGGTACATCGCCATCGGCAACCAGCTCAAGGGCTTCTTCCAAAACTCCCCCTTTCCCGCGTTCCTCCAGAGGATTCCCGTGGCGGGCGGCGTGCTCTTCGGCAACAGCGTGTTTTTCTACCTGGGGCTGATCCTGGCCGGGGGGATGTTCTTCTTCCTGAACCGCACCCGGACGGGGCTCTACCTCCGGGCCGTGGGCGAGTCCCCCGCCACGGCGGACGCCGCGGGCATCAACGTGGAGCGGTACAAGTACCTGGCCACCGTGATCGGCGGCGGCATCTCCGCCGTGGGCGGCATGGTGTACATCATGACCATCGCCGGTTGCGTGTGGAACCACGAGGGCCTCAGCGGCGTGGGCTGGCTGGCGGTGGCCCTGGTCATCTTCTGCATGTGGCGGCCCCTGTCTGCCATCTGGGGCTCCGTGCTCTTCGGGGCGCTGATGATCCTGTACCTGCGGCTGGTGATCCCCTTTATCCCCACCCAGCTCTACAAGATCCTGCCCTATGTGGTGACGGTCATTGTCCTGATCGCCTCCAGTATGCGCAACAACAAGGAGAAGCAGCCCCCCGCCAGCCTGGGGCTGGCCTACTTCCGGGAGGACCGGTAAACTCCCCCGGAACCGAGAGACCGCAAAAATTCCCGGAGCTTGCGCTCCGGGAATTTTTTGGCAAAGTTTATAAATTATTCGCAGATTATTCATGTTTTCGACAGGCGGTCTGTGTTATGGTAAACCAAAATCCAGAGAAAACCAGGTGATACCGTGCGTCTCTCCGACCATACCCGCCGCCCGCCCTGGCGGGACCTGAAATACGCCCTGTGGCTGCCCCTCTATCTGCTGCTGTTCCTGGCCCTGGAGCGGATGCCCACGGGGCGGTACTGGGCCACCCAGCTGCCCGTGGACGCCCGCATTCCCTTCTGTGAGTGGTTTGTCATCCCCTACTGCCTGTGGTATCCCTTTTTGGTGATTACGGGGCTGTACCTGCTGCTGCGGGACCGGGCCGCCTTCCGGCGGTACATGCTGTTCCTGGGGAGCACCTTTCTCCTCAGCGAGCTGATCTGGTTTTTGCTGCCCAGCGGCCAGGACCTGCGCCCCGCGGTTTTTCCCCGGGAAAATCCTCTCACCGCCCTGACGGCGGGCCTGTACCGCATTGACACCAATACCAACGTCTTCCCCTCCGTCCATGTCCTGGGGGCCGTCGGCGCGGCCCTGGCGGTGCGGGACTGCCGCGGCCTGGAGCAAAAAAGGCTCCTGCGGGCGGGAACGGCGGCGCTGGCGGCGGCCATCTGCCTGTCCACGGTGTTCATCAAACAGCACTCCGTGCTGGACATGCTGGGCGGACTGCTGCTGGGAGGCCTGGCGGCCCGGGCGGTCTACCGGTCCTCTCCCGCCCTCCGGTTTTCCCGGAAAATGGCATAAGCGGACGCCCCGCCCATTGGAAATCCAACGGGCGGGGCGTTTTGCGCCTTTTCGGAATTAAGAGCTGATCCCGAAATCAGCCGTGTGCAGATCGCGCAGCAAATTTTTTGCTGGGCAAGGCGATTTGACACAGGAATACTCTGTGTATTTCAAGAATTTCTAACGCAGCACAGCGGAAAAAGATCCGCCGATTGGGTGTTTTGACATTTTTCAAACATGGCCTAAGCCTCAAAGTGCTCCACGATGTCCACCAGCTCCGCGCCGATGCGCTTCTGGGCCTCCTTTGTGCCCGCGCCGATGTGGGGCGTGCAGGAGACCGCCGGATGCTGGGCCAGGGCCCAGTTGGGGTCCTTCTCGCTCATCCACACGTCCAGACCCGCCGCCCGGACCTTGCCGGTATTCAGGGCGTCCAGCAGGGCGGCCTCGTCCACGTTGCTGCCCCGGGAGACGTTGATAATCACCACGCCGTCCTTCATCTTTGCCAGGGACTCCGCGTCCACCAGCGCCTTGTCGCCGCCGGGGGCGCAGAGCACAATAACGTCGGACCCGGCCAGCAGCTCGTCCATGGAGACAAACCGCATGGTCTCGCACTCGCAGCCCTCGGGCTTATTCCGGTGGACCACGGAGAGGACCTTCATGCCCAGGGCCTGACCCTTCCGGCCCACCATCTGGCCGATGCGGCCGTAGCCGATGACGCCCATGGTCTTGCCCTCCAGCTCGAAGCCCTTGGAGTAGGCCTTCTTCTCCCACTTGTTCTCCCGCATGGTGTGGCCGGCGATAGAGATATTCCGGGCGCAGGAGAACAGCAGGGCCAGGGCCAGCTCCGCCACGGCGTTGGAGGAGGCCCGGGGGGTGTTGCGCACGGCGATGCCCGCGCTCTCCGCGTACTTCACGGCGATGTTGTCCACGCCCACGCCGGCCCGGATGATGAGCTTGAGGCGGCCGCCCCTGGCGGCGTCGATCTGGGGCTCCTTGATCTTCGTGGCGGAGCGGATGATGACCGCGTCAAAATCCCGCAGGGCCGCCCCCAGGGCATCCGGCTCGTAGAACTGTTCCACTACCTCATAGCCGTCCGCCCGGAGCTTCCCGATGGCGGAGGCGTCCATTCCGTCGGTGACCAATACGCGCTTTAACATAACTATGTACCCCTTTCGTATCCGGCACACCCCAGGGGTGCCTCGTCGTCGCAAAGTCCGCTTCACCGGGTCCGCCCTCCGGGCAGGCCTGGCGCCGCTGCCTTGCTTCTCCTCTTCCGCCGGGAAACGCTTGGCCGGTTTCCCGGCGGATCCGCGAATAAATGACCCGCGCCCATTGGGGGACAGGCGCATCCGGCAAACCCGGAAGGGGACGGCGACGCTTACGGATGCTCCGCCTCGTATTTTCTGAGGAAGTCCACCAGGGCCTCCACGCCCTCCTTGGGCATGGCGTTGTAGATGGACGCCCGGAGGCCGCCCACGCTCTTGTGGCCCTTGAGGTTGTCAAAGCCCGCGGCCTTGCTGGCGGCCACCACGTCGGCGTCCTGCTCCTTGCTGGGAGTGACGAAGGGCACGTTCATCAGGGACCGGTCCTCCTTGGCCACGGCGCCGGTGAAGAGCCTGCTGCCGTCCAGGAAGTCATAGAGGATCTTGGCCTTTTCCTCGTTGCGGGCGTTCATGGCCTCCAGGCCGCCGTTTGCCAGCAGGTACTTGAACACCTTGCCGCAGCAGTAAATGGCCCAGCAGTTGGGGGTGTTGTACAGGGAGTCGTTGTCGGCGTGGGTCTTGTAGCTCATATAGGTGGGGACAAACTTGGGCAGGTCGTCCCGGATCAGGTCCTCCCGGATGATGACCACGGCCATGCCGGCGGGGCCCACGTTCTTCTGCACGCCGGCCCAGATGAGGCCGTACTTGCTCACGTCGCAGGGACGGGAGAGGAACATGGAGGACTGGTCGGACACCAGGACCTTGCCCTTGGTGTTGGGAAGGGTAAAGTAGGTGGTGCCGTTGATGGTCTCGTTCTCGCAGATGTAGACGTAGTCGGCGTTCTCGGGGATGTCCAGGTCGGAGCAGTCCGGAATGTAGGAGAAGTTTTTGTCGGCGGAGGAGGCCGCGATCTTCACCTCGCCGTACTTCTTGGCCTCGGCGATGGCCTTTTTGGACCAGGCGCCGGTCTCCACATAGCAGGCGAGGCCGTTTTTCATCAGGTTCATGGCCACCATGGCAAACTGCACCGTGCCGCCGCCCTGGATGAAGAGGACCTTGTAGTTGTCGGGAATGCCCATGAGCTTCCGGAGATCGGCCTCGGCCTCATCCCGAATCTGCTGGAATACCTTGGAGCGGTGGCTCATCTCCATGACGCACATGCCGCTGCCCCGGTAATTCAGCATCTCGGCGGCGATTTCCTCAAGGACGGGCTCCGGCATCATGGCGGGACCTGCGGAGAAGTTATACGTGCGGTTGTATTTCATGCTGCGTTCCTCCAGTCTTCAAAATAGATGGTTCCCTGCGTTCGGTCAAAATAACTGAAATATATATTCTACTATACCATAAATTAGAAAATATTCAACAGAAAATTGGTCGACCTTTTAAAAAATTTTCAAACCGGTAAAAATATTTTAAGATTCGGCGGGAGGCGGGGCCCTCAGGGCCCCGCCTCCCGCTCTGCCGTCACGGATTGTGCTCCGCCGATCGTCCCGCCCGGCTCCCTTTGTACGCCCGGTACACCATGTCCTTAACCACCAGAAAGGTATCCAGCTCCGACAGGCCGAATTCCGCCTTTACCCTGCCGCAGAGGATGGAGACCTGTTCCAGATACCGGTCCATGCCCGGCAGGGAGCGGTACGAGGCCAGAATGGGATACCGCCTGCTCCAGGCGCTGCTCCAGTCGATCCGCTCCTCCCGCTTCTCGTCGGTTTTGGCCATGATCTCCTCAATTTCCTTCAAGTCCATGTCAAAGTCAATGAGCTCGTCCAGGGTCAGGTGGTAGAGGTTTGACAGCCGCTTGGACTGGCGGATGTCCGGGAGCGTCTCGTCCAGCTCCCACTTGGAGATGGTCTGGCGGCTCACTCCCAGCTTTTCGGCCACGGCCTCCTGGGAGAGGCCGCTCTTCTTCCGGGCGTTGAAAAGACTGTTTCCCAAACTCATAATTTCGTGCCTCCTGTCGCGTTGTTGAAGCCGATTATAGGGAAATCAGGGACAAAAGTCCACAGAGAAAGCCTTCCATTTCCGCCCGTTTTCCCGGCAGACTTCGGGACTTCCCCGCTTGAAGCCGGGAGGAGATTGTGTTAAAATGGGTCAAACGGGAAAAGCGAGGTTTTTCTATGAACGGACAGACGGCGGGCCGGTTTCTGGCCCTTGAGGGCATCGACGGCTCCGGGAAGAGCACCCAGCTCCAGCTGCTGCTGGAGCGCCTGCGGGCCCGGGGCGTGGCGTGCATGGGCACCCGGGAGCCCTCGGACGGACCGGTGGGCGCCATGATCCGCCAAATTCTCACCGGCAGGGTGACGGCGGATAACCGGGTCATCGCGGGGCTCTTCGCCGCGGACCGACTGGACCACCTGGTAAACGGGCGGGACGGCGTCCTGGACCAGGTGCGCGGCGGCGTCACTGTGGTAACGGACCGGTATTACTTCTCCTCCTACGCCTACCACGGCGTGGACGTGGACATGGACTGGGTCATTGACAGCAACCGCCTCAGCGCGGAGCTGCTGCGGCCAGACGCCACCGTTTTCCTGGACGTGCCCGTTGGCCGGGCCCTGGACCGGATCGGACGGAACCGCTCCCACACGGAGCTCTTTGAGCGGAAGGACCGCCTGGCCGCCACCCGGGCAAAATATCTGGAGGCCTTTGAGAAGCTGCGGGACGTGGAGAACGTGCTGGTTGTGGACGCGGACGCGGACGCGGACACGGTGGCGGAGCGGCTCTGGGCCGCCGTTTCATATCTGTTTGACTGATACTACTCTCCAATAGAAAATGTACATTTTCTATTGGAGAGGCCGCCGCCCATGGCGTCGGCCATTTGCGCTCTGCGCAAATGACGTCTCATAAAACTTCAACGCGCCTACGGCGCTATAAAAAGTAGGCTGTGCCTACTTTTTAATGAAGTTTAGTATGAGGGAGCGGATGAAAAAGAGCCCCCGGAAGCGGCGCTTCCGGGGGGCTCTCCTTTATATGGGGTCATACGCCCTCGGGAACCGGCTCCTCCTCCGCCTGGGGGAGGGCCTTCTTCCTGCGGCGGAACACATGGCTCAGATCGTCGATGACGGAGTAGAACACAGGGGTGAGCACCAGCGTGATGACGGTGGAGATCACCATGCCGCTGATCATCACCACGCCCATGTCGCTCATCATCTCGTTGGTCTCGCCGATGCCCACGGCCATGGGCACCATGGCCAGCACTGTAGTGAGGGTGGTCATCATAATGGGCCGGATGCGCAGGGGGCAGGCGTTGAGGATGGCGGTCTCCCGCTCCTCCCCCATCTCCCGGCGGATCTTGATGTACTCCACCAGAATGATGGAGTTGTTGACCACCGTGCCCGCCAGCATAATGAGGGCCACCAGGGAGATGATGGACAAATCCTTGCCGCACAGGGGCAGGGCGAAGAGGGCCCCGGCGAAAGCCACCGGCAGGATCATCATGACGATCACCGGCATCAGGAAGGACTCAAACTGGGCCGCCAGCACGAAGTATACCAGGCCCAATGCCACCAGCAGGGCCAGCAGCAGGTCGGAGAAGCTCTCCATCATGCTCTCGTAGCTGCCGCTGATCTCCACCGTATAGCCCTCCGGCATCTGGTAGTCCGCCAGGATGGCCCGGAGCTGCCGGGTCATGGCGGTGGTGTCGCCGCTGAGGGTGGAGCCGGTGACCTGCACCTGCCGGGACTGGTTCACCCGGGAGATGCTCTGAGGTTCCTGGACCACGGATACGTCCGCCACGGAGCTCAGGGGCACCGTGCCGCCGAAGGCTGTGGCCACGGGCATGGAGCGCAGGGCGTCCAGGCTCTCTCCGGCGCTGCCGTCGCCCCGCACCACCACATCCAGCTCGTGGTTGGCGATGGTGACGGTGGTGGCAGTGCTGCCCGTCAGCTCCGAGCGGACCGCCATGCCGATGGAGGCCGCCGTGAGGCCGTACTGGGCCGCCGCCTCCCGGTTGACCGTCACCTTCACCTGGGGCACCTGCTCCGCCAGGGAGGTCTGCACGTCGATGGCGTCCGGCAGACGGGCGATCCGGGCCGCCAGGTCGTCGGCGATCATGGACAGAGTAGCGTAGTCGATGCCGGTGATGTCCAGGCTGATGTCGCTGCCGCCCATCATGCCCATGGTGCTGGAGGCGTCCACGGTGATCTCGCACCCGGCGATGTCCTCCAGCAGCGGGCGCAGATCGTCGGCGATGTCAAAGCTGCTGCGGCTGCGCTGAGTCTTGCTGATGAGGTTCAGCATCATGGTAACGGACTCGTCCTGGGCGATGTAATACATCTCCTCCAGCTCCGGGATCTCCTCCTGGGCGATGACGGAGATCCGGTCCGCGATGGCGGCGGACTCCTCCATCTCCGACCCGATGGGCATGGAGACGCCGACGGAGACCTGCCCCTGGTCCATGTCCGGGATCAGCACCATAGTGGTGGCGAACACCGGCACGGCGAAGAGGACCACCAGGGCCACAGAGGCCAGCATACCCGCCTTGAGGTGGCGGACGAAGTAGTTGAGCAGGCGCAGGTAGAAGTCATAGAGCTTTTTGATCCAGCCGCCGATCCTGGCCAGAACGGCGTTGGGCTTCCGCTCCGCCTTTTTCAGCTCCTGGCGGCGGACCTTCTCCTCGTCCAGCAGCATATAGCACAGCAGCGGCACCAGAGCCAGGGCGATGACCAGGGACGCGAAGATCAGCGAGGCAATGGTGAGGCAGAAGTCCCGGAACATCATGCCCGCCAGGCCCGTCACCATGCCCAGGGGGACGAACACCGCCAGGGTGGTGAGGGTGGAGGCCAGCACGGAGGTGGTGACCTCCTTTGTGCCCTCCACGCAGGCGCTCATGCGGTCATGGCCCTCGGCGGCGAAGCGGTAGATGTTCTCCAGAACCACGATGGAGTTGTCCACGATCATGCCCACGCCCATGGCCACGCCGCCTAAAGACATCATGTTCAGCGTCAGGTCCATGGCGTTCATGAGGATGAACACCGTCAGGATACACACGGGCATGGACACCGCAATGGTCATGGTGGCGCCGCCCCTGCGCAGGAAGAGGAACACCACAATGGCCGCCAGCAGCACGCCCTGGAGGATATTCTGGAAGGCGGCGCTGACGGACATATCGATGTACTCCGCCGCGCTGTAGGGCACGCTGTAGACGATGGAGGGGTTCTCCTCATGGAGCTCCGCCAGCCGCTTTTCCACGGCCTTGGCGGCGGCGGCCTCGTTGGCGCCGGACTGCTTGGAGATCTGGAGGACCACGCAGGCGGTGCCGTCCACCTTGGCGGAGGCATCGGAGACGTCTGTCTCCAGCACCACGTCGGCTACCTCGCTCAATCGCACCACGCCGCCGGTGGGCAGGGAGAGGAGCATATTGGCCACGTCCTCCACGGACTGAAACTTGGCGTCCGTGCTGACGGTGAGGGTCTTGGAGCCGTTTTCCATGCTGCCGCCGGGATAGAGCAGGTTCTGCCCCGCCAGAAACTGGGAGACCTGGGCGGTGGAGAGCCCCAGGCCTGCGGCCCGGGTGGCGTCCAGCTCCACGGCGATCTTCTGGGTCACGCCGCCGTTGACGGTGACCCGGGCCACGCCGTCGATGCGCTCCAGGGCCGGGGCCACGGTGTCCTCCGCCAGGGTCTGGAGCTCCGCCAGGTCGTCTCCCGCCAGGGCCACGATGGCGGTGGGCATCAGCTCACTGATGTTCAGGTTCATGATGATGGGGTCGATGGCGTCCTCCGGCAGGCTCAGCCGGTCGAACTGCTCCCGCAGCTTGGTGGCGGCAATGTCCAGGTCCGTGCCCTCCACGTAGGTCACCTGGATCTGGCTGACGCTGTCGGCGGAGGTGGAGGAGACCTCGTCCACGCCGGAGACCGACATGATGGCGGACTCCAGGGGCCGGGTCACCAGCTCCTCGATATCGCTGGGGTTGGCGCCGTTGTAGTAGCACACCACCACGGCCATGGGGGCCTCCATCTCCGGCATCAGGGCCATCTGCAGCCGCGTGGCGAACACCAGGCCGAAGACCGTAACCATGATGACGGCCAGGAGCGTGGCCACCTTGTGCTGGATACAGAATTTAGAAACACTCATGGGGCCTTAACCCTCCCCGGAGACCACCCGGACGGGGTCTCCCTCGTGGAGGTAGGCCTGCCCCACGGTCACCAGCTGCTGCCCGGCGGTGAGGCCGCTCGTCACCTCAGTGACGCCGCTGCCGGTGAGGCCGGTGACAACCTCCGTGTACCGGGCAATCCCGTCCTCCACCACGAAGACATACTGGCTGCCGCCGCTGGTGAGGATGGACTCCGTGGGAACCACGACGGCGTTCTGGGAAACGTCGGTGAAGAAGGTGACGTCGGCAAACATCCCGGAGAGGAGCCCGCCCACGTCCGCCGGGACGGTGAGGGTGACGGTGTAGAGCCGGGTCTGCATGTTGGCCGCCTGCTCCACGGAGCGGATGACGGCGGTGAAGCTCTCGTCGATGGCGCTGACATACACATCCGCGCTGGACCCGATGGAGAGCTTAGGCACCAGGGCCTCGGACACGGACACGGAGACCTTCATCTGGTCCGGCCCGTCGATGACCGCCAGGGGCATGGAGTTGGAGATGAAGCTGTTCTCCACGGCGCTCATGGTCACCAGAGTCCCCGCCATGGGGGCGACCACGTTGCCGTCCGGGTCCACATTCTCCAGGGCGGTGTCCAGCTGGCTCAGGCCGGACTTGGCGCTCTGGATGCCGGACTCCAGCTGCGTGAGGGCGGAGTTCCGCCCGGCCACGGCGTTGCTGTAATTCAGCTCCGCCTGGTCCACCTCCAGCTGAGAGGCGGCGCCGATCTCAAAGAGGGCTTTGGTGTTGGCCACGTTGTCCGCCGCCAGCTGGACCTGCTTATCCAGGACGGCCTTCTGGTCGTTGTAGCTCTGGACGGCGCCGTTGTAGCCGATGCGGGCGGCGTTGTAGTTGGCCAGGGCGCTGCCCAGCTCCAGGGTGCAGAGGATATCCCCGGCCTCCACCTGGTCGCCGGCCTCAAAGTACACGGCGGTGCACTTGGCGGTGGAGGCGATCATGATGACGGCCTCGTTGTCGGCGGAGATCTTGCCGGAGACCTTGTTCTCCGTGGCGATGGTATCCTGGACCACGGTCTCCACCTGGACGGCCACGCCCGCCTCCGCGGCCTCGTCCCCGGCCGGTTCCGCCTCTCCGCCGCCGCAGGCGGCGAGGGACAGGGCCAGAACCGGAGCCAGCAGAAGGACGGCGGTTTTTCTCAGTATGTTCATGGATGGCCTCCTCAATTTAAAATGCCGTGCTGGACGGCCCAGCAGTAGGTGTTGTAGGTGGAGAACAGGTCCCCCGCGGCGGAGCGGACCTTCTCCTCCGCCTCCCGCAGGTCGTCCTCCGCCGTCAGCAGCGCGTTGCGGGAGATCGTGCCCTGCTGGTATTTCAGCTCCGAGGCGGCGTAGGCCGACTGCTCACAGGCCAGGGAGACCCTGGCGGCCTCCCAGATCTGGCGGCAGTCCCCCACCTGAGCGTAGAGGGTGCGGAATTTCAGCTCGTAGTTCTGCACGGTGTTGTTGTATGTATACTGGGCCGCCTGCCAGGTGCGCTTGACGTTGCGGAATTCCATGCGCGTCTCGTCGTAGGCCCAGTTGTCGGCGTCCTCCTTGTACTGGTCCCGGGCGTCCTCCAGGGTCTTCTCCGCGTCGTAGAGCTCGTAGCTCCTCTCCTTGGCGGAGGCCAGGTCCCGCTCCAGGTCCATGGCCGAGAGCTGTTCCTCCGCCGCCTCCGGCAGGGGGGCCAGAGCGATCTCTCCGGTCTGCTCCGCGCCGATGAGCATCTCCAGCTGGAGCTTGTAATTTTTCACGTTCATCGCCAGGGTGGCCAGGCCGCTCTCCAGGGCGGTCCGCCCGGCCCTCACCTCCGCCAGCTGCATGGCGGAGATCTGGCCCAGCTGATAGCGGAGCTCCATCTCCTCCACGGTGCGGTCCAGGCCCTCCAGCTGCCGCCGGAGCCCGGCCTCCTGAATCTCCATGGCCGTCAGGGCCGCGTACAGCGACTCTCCCGCCATCACGATCTGGTCCTGGAGGTTGTTCAGCTGCCGGATCACGTCGGCGTTGTCCTTCTGCATGTCGTCCTCTTTGATGGCCTCAAACTGATCCCGCACGGCGTCATAGGCCCGGTCCAGCTGATTGTAGGTGGTGTGGTACTCGTAATCGCTGTACTCCACCCCCGGCACACCCTGCGCCGCCAGGGATTTCAGCGCTCCGCTTCCCCGGACAAAGGCCCACTGGGCCTGGGCGATGTCATTGAGCTGGCGCCGCAGCTGATCGTAGAGCTTGTCGTAGTCGATGTCCTCAATGGTCAGCACGCTCTGCTCCAGGGCCAGGAGCTGGAGGTTGTTCTCCCGCATCCGGCGCTCCACGTTGGCAAAGCTCACCTCTCCCACGGGGTCCGGCTGGATGGTCACATTCTCCGCCAGATCCGGCCCGGCCGGGGAGGGGGCCTCCGGCTCCGGCGGCGCGGTCTCCTCCGTCTCCTCCGGGCCGGGCGTTTCCGCCTCCGGCGGCTCCTCTGCCTGGGCGGTTCCCGCCGGCTCCGCCGCCGCGCCCTCAGCCGGGGCTCCGCGCTCCTCCGCCAGGGCGGATACGGCGCACACCGACGCCAGCATCGCCAGCGCCAGCAGCAGGGCAATCAGTCTCTGTCTCATGAGTTCCTCCTTTTTATGTATCCGACAGGTTGGCCCGGCAGCTCCCCAGGCACCCGTACTTGATGATGTCCAGCTGGGCCTCCAGCTCTCCCCGGATCTCCGCGGTCCTCTCCGGCCGGAGCAGGAAATCCATAA
This sequence comes from uncultured Oscillibacter sp., assembly GCA_947644365.1. Lineage (GTDB taxonomy): Bacteria > Bacillota > Clostridia > Oscillospirales > Oscillospiraceae > Oscillibacter. The sequence goes on from CANRYZ010000005.1 coordinate 43,362, forward strand.
GGGACCGCCCCAGCACGCCCAGAGTCATCAGAAACACCGTGCGCACATATTCCGGGTCCTGCCGGGCCAGGCTGGTCACACGGATCTTCTCCAGCAGCTCCGGCGGCATCTCCTCCTGGAGCTTGTCGGAGAGCAGCATCTGAAGATCGATGCCCGGGTTGATCTTCAACAGCCGGAAGCACCGGTCCAGCATAGGCGGGTGCCCCCGGTCCCAGCTGGTAATGCCGTCGTACAGGGCCAGCTGCACCTGAAAGATATCCCCGTCCGTTTGGTCCAGCAGCTCCCTCAAAATCTGAACCACGTGGGCCTGAACGTCCTCCAGCAGGTAGGCGAACAGGTCCTCCTTATCCGTGAAATACTGGTAGAAGCTGCCCCGGGGGATGCCGGCGTGCCGGACGATCTGGTTGATGGAGGCGTCGGCGAATTTCACCCTGGTAAATTCGCCCCAGGCCGCTTCCAGGAAGCGGCCCCGCTTCTCCTCCGGCAGCCGGAGGAACGTCTCTGTACACATATGCCCCCTCCTCTCCAAAAATGACACTTTGTCATTTTGTGACACATTGTCACTGATTATACACGGGGACCCGGGACCTGTCAATCCCCTATCCGGCCGGGGGTGTTAAAATTCTGTGAATTTGGAGCCCAAAAGACCACCCTGCCGGAGCCCCGGCGGGGTGGTCTGCAATGGAGTTGTTATTGTCCTGGAAAATACTCCTGCCGCCAGGCCTCCAGCTCCTCCGCGTCCCGGTCGTCCAGGGCGTGGAGACCGCCCCGGGCCTCCATGTGGTGCGTCAGCTCATGGGAGAGGGTGGCGCGCAGCTCCTCCTCCCAGGTCCCGCGATCCCAGTCCTCCCGCGCCGCCAGGGCGGCAAAGGAGCCGTAGTACAGATTGATGTACCGCCCCAGCAGGTCGTCGCAATACTCCCCCAGGACATACATCTCCCCCGGCGGAAACTCCGGGTCCGGCACGGCCTCCTCCAGCAGGTTTATCCCGCCGTTGAGACCGTCAAAGAGCGCCTGCGGGAACCCCTCCGCCATGGCGTCCAGCAGCTCCCCGGCCCGGTCGAAGCTCAGGACCACGCGGCGCGCAGGAGCACCTGCTCCAGCTCCTCCACGGTGTCCGCCAGGAAGTCCGCCCCGGCCTCCTCCAGGGACGCCCGGGACCGGAAACCCCAGGTGACGCCGCAGGCCCTGGACCCGGCGTTATGGCCTGTTTGGATGTCCACGCTGCTGTCCCCCACAAAGACGGCCTCCGCGGGGTCCGCCTCCAGCTCCGCCAAAATGGCCCGGGCGGCGGCAGCGTCCGGCTTCACCGGCACGTCCGGCAGCTTGCCCCGCACCAGCCGGAACACGCCGGGGAAGAAGTGCTCCACGATCTCCCGGCTGAACTCGTCGGCCTTGTTAGAGTACACCGCCATCTGCACCCCGGCGGCCCCCAGCCGCTCCAGCAGCTCCGGAACGCCAGCGTAGGGGGCGGTCTGATCCATGTTGTGGGCGCCGTAATAGCTGGTGAACTGGGACAGGGCGCTGGCGATCAGCAGGGGGCTGCGGCAGGTCTCCGGGGTGAATTGGGAGACGAGATTGGGGATGCCGTGGCCCACCATGGCCTTAAACCGCTCCACGGTGTGTTCCGGCCAGCCGTGCTGGCGGCAGACCCAGTTTCCGGCGGCGGCCAGGTCCTCAATGGTGTCCAGGATGGTCCCATCCAGATCAAAGATCACAGTGCGAGCCATAAAACGCCTCACTTTTCATTCGTAGTCATCCTATTTTACCAACAGATGTGTGATAAGACAATTGACAAGAAGCCAAAAGGCGCGGCTTTCGCCGCGCCTTTTTCATACAATTTCCACGCAAACTCCGGGAAATTCAGCCAGCGCCCCCCTGAAAAAAGCATTTCACGGCGTATGCCGCGGTTTTCCGCCCGCTCTCCTGGAGATCATACGCGCCGCCGGAGAAGCACCACGTGGCCATCACGCCCCGGACGACGCTCTCCAGATAGGAGAAGGCCTCCTCCCGACCGAAGCCCTCCGGCAGGAGGGGCGCCGCCTCCTCCAGCAGCTCCCAGAGGACGTCCGAAAAGGGCCGCCGCCGGAAGTGCTCCGACAGCCCCGGGCGGCAGGCCGACAGGTTCATGGCGTAGGCCAGACACGTCAGCTCGTACCCGGCATAGGCCGCGAAGTCCAGCTGCACGCAGAGGAACGCCTGGATGCGCTCCACCACCCCCAGATCCGGGCGCTCCTCCAGGCGGGCCTCATAGGCCTCCCGAACATAGCGGTCCATATCGGAGTAGTAGCTCTCCCGGACAATGTCCTCCTTCGCCCGGTAGTGGACGTAAAAGGACCCCTTGGCGATCCCCGCCGCCTGGCAGATCTGGCTGACCGTCACCTGGTCGTAGCCCTGGGCCTTGATCAGCGACACCGCCGTGTCGAAAATTTTGGCCTTGGTCTGCAGGGCCCGCGCCTGCCGTGTCTCCCGTCCCATGGGCCGCCTCCTTTGAAATATTCTTGACTGCGCGGCTCCCCGGCAGTATAATGACCGCAGTCACTGACCTCGGTCATAAATATGAGAGGAGCAAACGCCATGTTTCTGTTCGATCTGACCTATCAAACGCCCCTGTCCCAGGTGGACGATCTTCTCCCCGCCCACATCGCCTATCTGGAGCGCCACTACCGGTCCGGCCGCTTTCTCTGCTCCGGCAGGAAGGTGCCCCGGACCGGCGGTGTCATTCTCTGCCGGGCGTCCACGCCGGAGGAGGCCCAAACCATCCTGGAGGAGGACCCGTTTTACACCGCTGGAATCGCCTCGTACAAGGTCACGGAGTTCCTGCCCTCCAAGTACCACGCCGCCCTGGCCCCTCTCCTGGAGAACGGCTGAGCGGCGCTCCGCCGCGCCCTCCCGGCGGGACCGCCCCTTTTACGGAAGGGGCCGCTCCTCGGCCCCCGCAGCGGTCAGCAGGACCGAGCCGGCAAACCCCGCCGCCCGGGCCAGCTCCGCCGCCTGACCGTAGCCATAGACGATGGCGGAGGCGCTGTGGGCGTCGGCGGTGAGGATGATCCTTCCGCCCATGCGCCGCCACTCCTCCAGCAGGAACAGCGCCGGATAGGGGACCGTCCGGTACCCCCGGGACATGGCACCGGTGTTGATCTCCAGTAGCGTCACGGCGGGGTCCGCGGCGTGGAGGGCCTCCAGGGCCGCGGCGCGGTACCGGGGGGACGCCTGGTCAAAGAGGGGCGTTCCCTCGTTGAATTTGGTGATGAGATCAATGTGGCCCAGAATGGCGGGCCCCATGGCCGCCATGCGGCACACCTCCCGATAGTACGCCTCCGCCATGGCCAGGCCGTCGCCGCCGAAGGCGGTCTCACAGCACCCGGCCAGGGTCTCCGCGTCCCAGTCCACGGTGTGCCAGCGGCCGTCGGGCCCTCTGAGCCGGTGGGCGCTGCCGATCCAGTAGTCGAAGCCCTCCGCCGTCACGTCGGCGCAGTTGTCCAGCTCAATGCCCAGCAGCACGTCCATGCGGCCCCGGTACTCCTCCCGCAGGCGCAGGACCTCCGCCCGGTAGGCGGTCATGTCCGCGGGCAGGACGCAGCCCTGGTCCTCCGGCAGGGGGGTGTGGCTGTGTCCCGAGGCCCCGAAGGACGCCGCCCCGGCCTCGAAGGCCGCCCGGGCCATCTCCGCCAGGGTGTTTTTCCCGTCGCACATGGAGGAGTGGGTGTGGACGGAGCAGAAATTCCTCATTGCATCCGCTCCTGCTTTACCTTGTGGTCCACCACGTGGCGCCGCTCCAGCTCCCGGGTGACGTCCTCCACGGTGATGCCCATCTGCACCATGAGGACCATGACGTGGTAGCACAGGTCCGCGATCTCGTAGACGGTCTCCGCGCGGTCCTCCTTGCGGCCGCCGATGATGACCTCGGTGCACTCCTCGCCCACCTTTTTCAAAATCTTGTCCAGACCCTTCTCGAAGAGGTAGGTGGTGTAACTGCCCTCCACGGGGCTGGTCTTTCGCCCCTGGATCAGGCGGTAGAGCCCCTCGTAGCTGAACTGCTTCAATTCCTCGGAGAGATAGAGCTCATTGAAAAAACAGCTCTCCGCGCCGGTGTGGCAGGCGGGGCCGTCCTTCACCACCTCCACCACCAGGGCGTCGCCGTCGCAGTCGGCGGTGATGGAGACCACGTGCTGGCGGCTGCCGCTGGTCTCCCCCTTGCGCCAGAGCTCCTGCCGGCTGCGGCTCCAGAAGCAGGTGCGGCGCTCGTCAATGGTGATGGCCAGGCTCTCGGCGTTCATATAGGCCAGCGTCAGGACTTCTTTTGTATAGTGGTCCTGCACAATCGCAGGGATGAGGCCTTTTTCATCGAATTTTAATTCCTTGATTTCCATAGATGCTGCTCCTTCTGGTCCCCCTGACAGGGGGACGGGGATTGTACTCGCCCTTGCGGGCGGGGCGGAATTCAGCCATGTCGATGGCTGGTCCAGATGCACCCCCCATTTTCTCTTTTCGCCGCGCCGAAAAGAGAAAACGGGCCGTGCACGGTCCAAAAGAGAAAAGGGCGCTTTTGGCACTCGCGGGAGCCTCACGCTTCGATGGAAGGGCGCTCAGGAAATTTGATGGTTAGACGCATAGACGTTCTTCTCTTCCCGCGCTTCGCGCCTAGTCCCCACCGTGCGGGGAAGAGAGTTTGTCTACCGGCGGTAGGACGGCGAGCCCGCCCAAACGTGCCGGGCCAGGCGCGAAGCGCGGGAAGAGGCGCTAGGGACGATGCGTCAAAGATGCAAAACAACCTCGGGGGCACTCGCAGATGCGGCAGAGCGCCCCATCGAGGTACGCTGTCAGACGCAGCCGGCAGAAGGCTACCAGGGTCCTATGGGCACCGGTTCAGGCCAGCCCCCGTACTTTGGGCACAATTTGACCCTCGCGGTCAAATTCGTGCCCGGCGCCTCTCTTTTCTCTTTGGACCGTGCACGGCCCGTTTCTCTTTTCTCTGGCAAGACAGAGAAAAGAGAAATGGGGGGTGCATCTGCCCAGCCATCGACATGGCTGAATCCCGCCCCCGCGGCGCCAGCCGCGCCCACCATCTCACACCCGCACGGGCACCCCCATATCCCTCAAATACGCCTTCAAGGCAGAGATTTCCACCTGCCGGGTATGGAAAATTGAAGCCGCCAGCCCGGCGTCCACCCCAGGATGAGTGAAGAGCTCCGCAAAATCCTCCATCCTCCCGGCCCCGCCGCTGGCGATAATGGGCACGTTCACCCGGCTGGCCAGCTCGTCCAGCATCTCCAGGTCGAAGCCCCGCTTCACCCCGTCGGTGTCGATGGAGTTCAGCACGATCTCCCCGGCCCCGGCGGCCACGCCCTTTACGGCCCACTCCATGGCGTCGATGCCGGTGTCCTCCCGGCCGCCCTTGGCGAAGAGGCGGAATTGCCCCTCCACCCGCTTCACGTCCATGCTCAGCACCACGCACTGGTCGCCGTACTTCTTGGCCCCCGCGGCAATGAGCCCCGGGTCCGCAATGGCCCCGGAGTTGACGCTGACCTTGTCCGCGCCGCACTTGAGCACCCGGTCAAAGTCCTCCAGGGTCCGGATGCCGCCCCCCACCGTCAGGGGGATGAAGATCTCCGCGGCCACCCGGCGCAGAATGTCCGTGAACAGGTTCCGCCCCTCGGCGGAGGCGGTGATGTCGTAGAACACCAGCTCGTCGGCGCCGGATTCATTGTAGAACCGGGCCATGTCCACCGGGTCCGCCATGTCCCGGAGGCCCTGGAAATTGGTGCCCTTCACCACCCGGCCGTCCTTCACGTCCAGGCAGGGGATGATGCGCCGCGCTAACATGACCCCACCTCCCGGATGACGGCGCTCAGGTCCAGCCGTCCGGTGTACAGCGCCTTGCCCAGAATGGCGGCTCGGGTGCCGATGGCCTGGAGCTCCCTGAGCTCCTCGATGCTGCTGACGCCGCCGGAGGCGGTGACATCCAGCCCCCGGATCTCCGCCAGCTCCCGGTAGAGGGCCAGGTTTGTGCCGGACTCCGCGCCGTCCCGGCTGATGTCGGTGTAGATGACCGTTTGAACGCCGGCGTCACGAAGGCGGCGGCAGAAGTCCACCCCCCGCTCCCGGGAGAGCTCCTTCCACCCGTTGACGGCCACGAAGCCGTCCCGGGCGTCCACGCCCACGGCGATCTGCCCGCCGTACTTCTGGGCCATGCGGGCGGTGAAATCAAAGTCCTTCACCGCCGCGGTGCCCAGGATGCACCGGCCCACGCCCAGGTCCAGGTACTGCCGGATGCGGTCCTCGGTTCGGATGCCGCCGCCCACCTCCATATAGAGGCCGCCCTGTTTGGCGATGGCGGCGATGGAGTCAAAATTGGCCGGGGCGCCGCCCCTGGCCCCGTCCAGGTCCACCACGTGGAGATACCGCGCCCCGGCGGCCAGGAAGGCCCCGGCCGCGGCGCAGGGGTCCTGCCCGTAGACGGTCTCTTTGTCATAATCCCCCTGGTAGAGGCGGACCACCTGTCCGCCCCGCAGGTCGATGGCGGGAAAAATCTGCATGGCTCCGCTCCTCTCTCACGGGTGGACTTTACAGGTCAGCTCCTCCGCCTCCAGGCGGATGACCTGGGTCCTGTCCAGCATGACCCTGTCAAAGTCCCATAGACCCGCTCCGGCGATATGGGCCATGATGGCCTCAAGGCCCGCCCGCTTCTCCTCCGCCGTCTCCAGCAGCGCCGCCGGACCGCCGCCCATGACGCACTGATACCGGGCGGTGTACTCGCAGGCAACATCGTCGGGGACCGTCTCATGCCCGGTGTCCATCTCAAAGGACGCCCAGCCCGCCTCTCGGATCAGGTCGATCTTCCGGCCCTCCCCGGCGCTGTGAAAATAGAACGTGTACCGGCCCTCCCGCTCCGTGAAGCCGAAGTCCAGCGGCACGATGTACGCCCGCCCGCCGTCGCACAGCCCCAGGCGGCAGCAGCCGCAGGCGGCGATGATCTCCCGGATCCTCTCCGGGTCCGTCACCTGGCGGTCTTTTCTTCTCATCTCTCTCATAGGCTCTCCTCCCATCACAGCTCCGCGAAGGCCCGCAGCAGCCGCAGCCCCGCGTCTCCGGATTTCTCCGGGTGAAACTGGGTGCCCCAGACGCTCCCGTTCCGCACCGCGCCGGTGACGGCCACGTTTCCGTACCGGGAGACGCCCAGGGTGCTGGCGGCACAGCCCGCGGCGTAGAAGCTGTGAACGTAGTAGACGTACTCGCCGTCCCTGAAATACCGGAAGAGCGGGTCGTCCCGCACGACGTCCAGACCGTTCCACCCCATGTGGGGAACCTTCAGGGCCTTGTCCTCCAGGTCCTCCCGCAGGCTCACCACCTGCCCGGGCACCAGGCCCAGGCCGGGGTGCTCCCCGTACTCAAAACCCCGGTCAAACAGCAGCTGCATCCCCAGGCAGATGCCCAGCAGCGGCTTGCGCTCCGCCTCCTCCCGGAGGACGGGCACCAGGCCGGTGCCGTCCAGCTTTTCCCGGGCGTCCCCGAAGGCCCCCACGCCGGGGAGGATGATATGGCTGGCGGAGCGCAGGCGTCCGGCGTCCCGGGTGACCTCCGTCTCCGCTCCCAGAGCCCGCAGGCTGGATTGCAGAGAGAACAGGTTTCCCACGCCGTAATCCACAATGGCGATCATTTACAGCACACCCTTTGTACTCGGGATCTCGTCCCGGTGCTTTTCGTCCAGGGCCGCGGCCATTTTCAGCGCCCGGCCCATGCCCTTGAACACCGCCTCCAGAATGTGGTGGGTGTTTTCGCCCGCCATCTGGCGGATATGGACGGAGCCGGGGCAGTTTCGCACAAAGCCCAGCCAAAACTCCTTCGCCAGCTCCGTGTCGAAGTCCCCCACCTTCCCGGCGGGCAGGTCCAACGCCCAGCCCAGGTAATCCCGGCCGCTGAGGTCCACGGCGCACAGCACCAGCGCCTCGTCCATGGGCAACAGAAACTGGCCGTAGCGGGCGACGCCCCGCTTGTCCCCCAGGGCCTGGGCAAAGGCCTTCCCCAGGCAGATGCCAACGTCCTCCACGGAGTGGTGGAAGTCCACCTGGGCGTCCCCGCGGCAGGTGAGGCGGAGGTTGAAGTCCCCGTGGCGGGCGAAGAGCTCCAGCATGTGGTCCAGGAATCCCACCCCGGTGTCCACGGAGGACCTGCCCGTGCCGTCCAGGTCCAACGCCAGCTGAATCTGGGTCTCCCGGGTGTCCCGCTTAATGTCGGCAGTACGCATGGCGCCTCCTCCTTATACTTCTTCCAGCATCTGGGCCAGCTCGTCCGTCAGCGCCGCCAGCTGCTCCATGGAGCCCACGGTGATGCGGATGAAGTCCCGGATGCGGTCCTTGTCAAACCAGCGGACCAGAATGCCGTTCTCCTTCAGCCGGCGGTACAGCTCCCCGCCGCCGAGGCGGCCGCTTTTGGCGAAGACAAAGTTGGCGGAGGAGGGCAGCACGGTAAATCCCAGCCCCTCCAGCTCCTCCGTCAGCCAGGCCCGGTTCTCCCGAATGGTCCCGCAGCAGCTCTGGAAGTAGGCCTCGTCCTCCATGGCGGCGGTGCCGGCGATGAGGGAGAGGCGGTTCACATTGTAGGGGTTGAAGCTGTATTTCACCCGGTTCAGGGCCCCGATCAGCGCCTCGCCTCCCAGGGCGAAGCCCACCCTGCCGCCGGCCAGCTGGCGGCTCTTGGACATGGTCTGGACCACCAGGAGATTGTCATAGCGGAAGAGCATGGGCACGCAGCTCTCGCCGCCGAAGTCCACATAGGCCTCGTCCACAATCACCACCCGATTGGGATCGGCCTCCAGCAGCCGCTGGACGTCCTCCCGGGGCACGGCGATGCCGGTGGGAGCGTTGGGGCTGGCGATGACGATGGTGCCGGGAAAATCCATGTAGTCGTCCGCATTCAGCGTGAAGTCCTCCCGCAGAGGAATCACCCTGGCCTCCAGGCCGAACAGGGCCGCCTGGGCCTGATAGAAGCTGTAGGTGACGTCGGCGTAGGCCACAGGCCGCCCCGTGCCGCAGAAGGCCCGGAAGGCAAAGGCCAGAATCTCATCGGAGCCGTTGCCGGAGACGACATTCTCCGGCCGCAGGCCGTAATGGGCGGCAATGGCGGCGTTGAGCTGCGTGCAGGCGGGGTCGGAGTACAGGTTCAGCTTCAAGAGCTCCGCCCGGGAGAGGGCCTTGAGCACCCGCCGGGAGGGCGGGAAGGGGCTCTCGTTGGTGTTCAGCTTGACATACTGCTGGTCCCGGGGCTGCTCACCAGGGGTGTAGGGGGCGAGGCTGCGCGCCTCGGCGGAGAGGAAATTGTTCATGTTGAAACACCTCTTTCAGATATGGGGGTAATGCCCCTTTGGGGCGGGGGGCGGGGCTTGTACTCGCCCTTGCGGGCGGGGCGGATTTCAGCCATGTCGATGGCTGGTCCAGATGCACCCCCCATGTCGTCGGAAGAAACTCCGCCGCTACATTTCCGGCTAACGCCGAAAATTCCGCTCAAGCTCCGTTCCTTCCTCCTCTCCCCACCGGACCCGCTTCGCTGGGCTCCGGCGGGGGCCCCTTTCTTTTCGCCGCGCCGAAAAGAGAAAACGGGCCGTGCACGGTCCAAAAGAGAAAAGGGCGCTTTTGGAGGTCGCGGGAGCCTCACGCTTTGATTGAAGGGCGCGCAGAAAATTTGATGGGTAGACGCATAGACTTCCTTCTCTTCCCGCGCTTCGCGCCTAGTCCGCTCCGTGCGGGGCAGAGAGCTGGTCTACCGGCGGTAGGAGGGCAGGCCTGCCCAAACGTGCCAGGCCAGGCGCGAAGCGCGGGAAGAGGCGCTAGGGGCGATGCGTCAAAGCAGCAAAACAGCCTCGGGGGTATTCGCAGATGCGGCAGAGCGCCCCCGCAAGGTACGCTGTCAGACGCAGCCGGTAGAGGACTGGCAATTCACCTTGGCACCGATTCAGGCCAGCCCCCGTACTTTGGGCACAATTTGACCCTCGCGGT
>CANRYZ010000006.1 GCA_947644365.1 uncultured Oscillibacter sp.
ACAACGGGCTGGACCGGGTGTATCTCCACATCATCTTCGACGGCCGCTCCACCGAGCCCGGCTCCGCCCCCGCCCTGCTGGCGGAGACCGACGCCAAGCTGGAGGCCATCGGCGTGGGCCGCATCGTGGACGGCGTGGGCCGGGGCGTGGCCCTGGACCGGGATAAGAATTACGACAAGGTCAAGCGGGCCTATGACGCCATGGTGGAGGGCGCCGGCACCCGGTACGAATAAGAGGGGCCGGAGACCCTGTTCTCCCGTTGCTTTTTCCAGGCGGCGCGGCAGACGCCGCGCCGCCTCCTGCCTGCTTGGAGAGCGGCTGACAGGCTGTCTTTGTGCGATATGTTGTGAAAAGCAGGGGCCTTTTTTCCGTTTTCTCCAATCCCTTGTGAAAATTCAAATAGATATTGACGGCGCGGTTTGAATAGGAGTAGAATATAGCCGCGATAAACAAGGCCTCCGGAGGAGGGGTGTATCAAGCTGTGTGAACGCACACAGTTTTGGGCGGCCCTGCTCTGGCCGGTCCTGTGTCCATGCGAATGGACGGGTGCGGCAAGCATAAAAACATGGAAAGGAAGAAAGAGCTGATGAACGAAAAAAATCTCAAGGTTCTGGCGGCGGAGATCCGGCTGGAGACGCTGAAGGTGATCCACAGCCGTGGGTTCGGCCACGTGGGCGGGTCCATGGACCTGGCGGACCTGATGGCCGTGCTGTACGGCGAGGTCATGAAGTTCGACCCCAAGAATCCCCGCTGGGAGGACCGGGACTGGCTGGTGCTCTCCAAGGGCCACGCGGGCCCTGTGGCCTACGCCACCTTCGGCCTGATGGGCTTCTATCCCATGGAAGACGCGTACACCCTGAATCAGCCGGGGACGAAGTTCCCCAGCCACACGGACCGCAAGCTCACCCCCGGCGTGGACCTGACCACCGGCTCCCTGGGTCAGGGCGTCTCCACGGCCACCGGCGCGGCCCTGGGCAACAAGATCGACGGCCGTGACAACTACGTTTACTGCGTCATCGGCGACGGCGAGGCCGACGAGGGCCAGGTCTGGGAGGGCTTCCACTTCGCCTACGCCCACAAGCTGGACAATATCATCTACTTTATCGACAACAACGGCTATCAGCTGGACGGCCCCACCGACGACATCCTGGCCCACGGCGATATCGCCAAGAAGGCGGCGGGCTTCGGCCTCCACGTCCAGGAGATCGACGGCCACGACGTGACCGCCATCTACAACGCCATCCAGAAGGCCAAGGAGACCAAGGGCGTGCCCTCCTGCATTGTGCTGGACACCAGCAAGGGCAAGGGCGCGACCTTCGCCGAGCCCAAGCACGACCACTCCTCCCAGCCCAAGGAGGATCAGTGGCTGGAGGCCATCGCTGCCTCTGAAAAAGAGCTGGAAGCCGCGCGGAACGCTTAAAGGAGGGTGAGAGAGATGAATGTGAAACTGATCGGCAAGCATGAAAAGGACTCCCGGGCCTGCCGGGACGGCCTGGCTCTGACCCTGAACGAGCTGATGGCTGAGGACAAGAGCATCGTCTATGTGGACTGCGACCTGATGGGCTGCATCAACACCAAGCAGCTGGTCAAGAATTATCCCGACCGGGCCTTTGAGGCCGGCATCGCCGAGGGCAACGCCGCCGGCGTGTCCGCGGGCCTGGCCGCCACGGGGAAGAAGGTTTTCTTCCACTCCTTCGGCACCTTCTCCAGCCGCCGGTGCTATGACCAGATCTACATGTCCGCCGCCTACGCCGGACTGAGCGTCCGTGTTCTGGGCTCCGACGCGGGCGTGACGGCGGCCTTCAACGGCGGCACCCACATGCCCCTGGAGGACGCGGCCATGTACCTGAGCATCCCCACCGCCACGGTCATCGACCCCTGCGACTACGACCAGCTGGCCAGCGTGACCCGGGGCCTTGTGAACGTGGAGGGCGTGAGCTTCACCCGTTTCGTCCGCAAGGACGTGATCCAGGTCTACGGCGAGGGCAGCGAGTTTGAGATCGGCAAGGGCGTGGTGCTCCATGAGAGCGATAAAGACCAGGCCACCATCATCACCTCCGGCATCATGGTAGACGAGAGTCTGAAAGCCTACGAGGCCCTCCAGGCCGAGGGGATCGCCGTCCGGGTCATCGACATGTTTACCTGGAAGCCCCTGGACGAGGAGCTGGTGCTGAAAGCCGCCAGGGAGACCGGGGCCATTGTCACCGCCGAGAACCACAACACCTGCTGCGGCCTGGGCTCCGTCGTCGCCAACTGCCTGGCGAAGAACCGCCCCACGGTCCAGGAGTTCGTGGGCGTGCAGGACGAGTTCGGCCAGGTGGGCCCCCAGGCGTACCTGATGGACACTTACGGGCTCCGGGCGGCCAACGTTGTGGAGGCTGTGAAGAAGGCCATTGCCCGCAAGTAAGTAAGCCGGCGGGTCCAGGGGCGCCGCGCCCCTGGCGGGGTGCAGGGGCAGAGCCCCTGCGTATAACCCCGGTGCGCTGACTCTTTTCGCTGTGCCCGGCTTTGCCGGACAGGCGCTAGTGCGATTTCTCAGCCGCCTTGCGGCTGAAACGCAGGGGCAGAGCCCCTGCGTATAACCCCGGTGCGCTGACTCTTTTCGCTGTATCCGGCTTTGCCGGACAGGCGCTAGTGCGATTTTTCAGCCGCCTTGCGGCTGAAACGCAGGGGGCTCTGCCCCCTGCACCCCCGCAAGCCTTTGAAAAGGCTTGATCGAAACTTTTAATTAAGGAGACTGATTGCAATGGCTCAGAAAATGGACGCTTTTTCCGCCGCTCTGATGGCCGATAAGCGGGAGATCATCTTTGCCCCCACCGTGTACAAGTTCGATACCTTCGCCGCCATGGCCGAGGAGTTCAAGCTGAACGAGCGGGACGTGGTCCTGACCAACGAGTTCATCTACACCCCCTTCATGAAGGACCTTGGCCTCAAGTGCCAGTTCGTGTTCCAGGAGAAGTTCGGCGCCGGCGAGCCCTCCGAGGCCATGATCCAGACCATGTACGACGCCATCCCCTACGAGAGCTATGACCGGGTCATCGCCGTGGGCGGCGGCGCCATCATGGACCTGTGCAAGCTGCTGGGCTGCAAGCGGCCCGACACCGTGCACAACCTGTATTTCAAGCGCTTCCCCGTCCAGCATGAGAAGGACGTCATCGCCATCCCCACCACCTGCGGCACCGGCTCCGAGTGCACCAACATCTCCGTGGCCATCGTCAAGGACGAGAAGGACGGCGTGCTCACCGGCGGCGAGACCAAGCTGGGCCTGGTGTCCGACGACATCATCCCCAACAAGGTCTGCCTGATTCCCGACCTCATCAAGACCCTGCCCTACAAGCCCTTCGCCTGCTCCGCCATCGACGCGCTGGTTCACGCCACCGAGTCCTTCCTGAGCCCCCACCGCAAGACCATGACCTCTGAGCTCTTCTCCGAGAAGGCCATGGACGTGATCCTCAAGGGCTTCAAGCTCATCGACGAGAAAGGCCAGGACGCCCGGTTTGAGTATCTGGACGAGTTCGTGACCGCTTCCTTCTACGCGGGCATCGCCTTCCTGAAAGCCGGCTGCGGCCCTGTCCACGGCATGAGCTTCCCCCTGGGCGGCACCTATCACGTGGCCCACGGCGAGAGCAACTATATGCTCTTCGGCGCCATCATGGACTACTATGACGAGAAGAACCCCGACGGCGAGATCATGCGCTTCAAGGAGCTGGTGGCCCGGATTCTGGGCTGCGAGGCCAAGAACGCCATCCCCGAAATGAACGCCCTGCTCCAGCGCATCCTGCCCCTGCGCCCCCTGCGGGACTGCGGCTTCACCGAGGAGGACTTCAAGAAGTTCCCCCAGAGCGTGGAGGCCAACCAGCAGCGCCTCATGACCAACGCCTACTATCCCTTCGACCTGGAGGCCGAGGAGGCCATCTACAGAAAGTGCTTCTGATTGCCAGCGAGAAAACCAGCGGAGCGCCGGATTTCCGGCGCTCCGTCTTTTCTGTCCCTCTGTTTCATTCCTGCGGACCTTGTATCTCCAGCGCCTCCACCGCATCCTGCCCGGCGGCGGTGAGGGCGGCGCTGCCGTGGAGAGGGTACTCCCCATAGGCGGCATAGTCGAAATTTTTGAGGGGCAGGTCGTAGTCCAGGCGTACCAGCCCCTTGAGCTGGAGCCACGCCAGGGCCTCTCCGTACTCCGCCGGGGTATAGTCCGTTTCCTCCAGATAGACCGGCGTCTCGCTGTCATGGCGGCGGGCCGCCGGCAGGAAGGCCACCTCCCCCAGCCGCCGCAGCAGCGCCGCCTCCGGCGGCGTCAGCACGATCTCCCGGCGGCAGCCGCCCCCGCGGGAGCCGCATCCGCCGCAGCCTTCACAGCCCATAGTCATGCACCTGCCTTTCCTTCAAGATGGTTATTCTGCCCGCCGGAGCGGAAGTTATCAATGGTTGATCTTAGAGATGAGAACATTTTTATTGTACTACAGGTCCTATCAAAAGGCAATCCCGTTTGCGGGAGGGGGAGTGTCCGAACGCGCATTTTATGATGTTTGGATTTCCCAGAGGATGGGCGATGATCCATCGCCCATCCTCCGGGAAATCCGGCGCTTGAAAAGGACAGGCGGCTGATTGTTGCCCCTACAATAAAATCTCCCAACAGCACGCTTCCTGCGAGCTTTCAAAAATACTGACGGTAGCGCACAGGCTGTCCTACACGGGACCGCCATGCGCGAAGCGCGGGAAGAGAAGAAAGTCCATGCGTCTACGCGGCAGGTTTGCTGAGCGCCCTTCAATCGAAGCAAGAGATTTCCGCGACCGCCAAAAGCGTCTCTTTTCTTTTGGACCGTGCACGGCCCGTTTTCTTTTCTCCGCAAGAGGAGAAAAGAAAATGGGGGGTGCAAACCCGGACCAGCCATCGCCATGGCTGAATCCCGCCCCGCCCGCCAGGGCGCCCCTCCCGCTCTGAAAGGTTCGATTTGACAGAAGCCCCCAACCGTGGTACTCTTTCTCTATCCGAATTCTGACCTCAGACGACAAAAGGAGTGTGACCCTCAATGGTCAGCGAAACCATGTACGCCCTCGGCTCCAAGCGGTCCTGCATCCGGGAGCTCTTTGAATACGGCCTGAAACAGGCGAAGATCGTGGGAAAGGAGAACGTCTATGACTTCTCCATCGGCAATCCCTCCATCCCCTCCCCGCCGGAGGTGAACGAGGCCTTTGTCTCCATCGTCCGGGACCGGGACAGCCTGTCCGTCCACGGCTACACCACCGCCGGAGGCAGCGACGAGGCCAGAGCCGCCGTGGCGGCGGACCTGAACGCCCGGTACGACGCCCATATCAAGCCCCAGAACCTCTTCTTCACCTGCGGCGCGGCCCCGGCGCTCATCGCCGCCATCCGGGCCCTGGCGGTGGAGGGGGCGGAGATCATGGCCGTCGCGCCCTATTTTGCCGAATACCGCCCCTTTGTGGAGGCCAACGGCCCCAAGTTCGTGGTGGTCCCCGCCGACCGGGAGGCCTTCCAGATCCGCTTTGACGAGCTGGAGGCCCGCGTCACCTCCCACACCCAGGGCATCATCGTCAACTCCCCCTGCAATCCCTCCGGCGTGGTGTACACCCGGGAGACCCTGGAGCGGCTGGGGGAGATCCTCGCCCGCAAGTCCCGGGAGTATGGCCACCCCATCTACATTTTGGCGGACGAGCCCTACCGGGAGCTGAGCTACGACGGCGCGGAGCCCCCCTTCATTCCCAACATCTACCCCAACACCATCGTCTGTTACTCCTACTCCAAGTCCCTGTCCCTCCCCGGGGAGCGCATCGGCTACGTCTGCGTCCCGGACCAGGCGGAGGACAGCGGGCGGGTCTACGCCGCCGTGGCCGGGGCGGCCCGGGTGCTGGGCCATGTGTGCGCCCCCTCCCTCCAGCAGCTGGTGGTGGCGAAGTGCGCCGCGGTGCGTCCGGACCTGGAGGCCTACGACCGCAACCGCACGGCCCTCTACGAGGCCCTGACGGAGTACGGCTACCGCTGCGCCAAGCCCACCGGGGCCTTCTACATGTTTGTCCAGGCCCCCGGCGGCGACGCACAGGCCTTCTCCGACCGGGCCAAGGAGAAGAACCTCCTGGTGGTCCCCGGCGGCGACTTCGGCTGCCCGGACTACTTCCGGGTCAGCACCTGCGTGGACTACGATATGATCCAGCGGAGCCTGCCCGTGTTCAAGGAGCTCATTGAGACGGCCTGAGCGGCAGAATATGCGGCAAGGGAGATGGTGCGCCCATCTCCCTTGCTTTTTGCGCGGAGAGCCGCTTCCCATCAGCTCCCCACGCCCCGTTATTTACAGTGGCGGCACTTGCCGCAGTCGCCGTTGCAGTGTCCGCCGGCCTTGCGGGACTTCCACAGCGACCGGACCGCAAGGCCCACAACGGCGGCCAGCGCCAGCAGCACAATGCCGTTTCCAATCAGCGCTTCCATAAAAGCGATCCTCCTTTACACTCCCGCGGCGGCCGCGGAGCCCAGGCGGCGGCGCTCCGCCTCGCCCTGATATCCCCTGCGGAGCAGCAGGTACAGGATGCCCGCCAGCAGGACCAGCGCCGCAATGGTTCCAAGTCCAAACGCCGCCTCGCCGGTGAACAGGCCGCCGAGCTGAAACACGATGAGACTTACCGCGTAGGCGAAGCCGCACATGTAGCCGATGGCCGCCGCCGTCCATTTGGCGTTGTTCATCTCCCGCTTGATGGCGCCCATGGCGGCGAAGCAGGGGGCGCAGAGGAGGTTGAAGATCATGAAGGAGTATGCGGTGATGGCCCCGAAGTCCGCGCCCACCAAGGCCCAGATTTCCTCGCCGTTCTCGCTGATTTCCCCGGCAAAGTGGTAGAGGGTGCCGAAGGTGCCCACCACGTTCTCCTTGGCGATCAGGCCGGTGAAGGAGGCCACGGTGGCCTTCCAGGCCATATCGCCCGTCCAGCCTAAGGGGTAGAAAATCCAGGCGATGGCGTTGCCAATGGCGGCCAGCAGGGAGGAATTGTTGTCCTCCACCGGGCCAAACACGCCGTTGGTAAAGCCGTAGCCTTGGAGGAACCAAAGGACAATGGTGGACAGCAGGATCACCGTCCCGGCCCGCTTGATAAAGCTCCAGCCCCGCTCCCAGGTGGCCCGCAGGACATTGGAGGCCGAGGGGGCGTGGTATGCGGGCAGTTCCATGACGAAGGGGGCGGGCTCCCCGGCGAACGCTTTGAATTTCTTCAGCATGATGCCGGAGATAACCACGGCGGCGATGCCGATGAAGAAGGCGGACACGGCCACCAGGGCGGACCCGCCGAACACCGCCCCGGCGAACAGGCCGATGATGGGCATCTTGGCCCCGCAGGGGATAAAGCCGGTGGTCATGATGGTCATCTTCCGGTCCCGCTCCTGCTCGATGGTCCGGGAGGCCATGATGCCGGGGACGCCGCAGCCGGTGGCCACCAGCATGGGAATAAAGCTCTTGCCCGACAGCCCGAACCGGCGGAAGATTCGGTCCATGATGAAGGCGATCCGGGCCATGTATCCGCAGTCCTCCAGCACGGCCAGCAGCAGGAACAGCACCAGCATTTGGGGCACGAAGCCCAGGACGGCGCCCACGCCGCCCACGATGCCATCAATGATGAGGCCATAGAGCCAAGTGCCCTCCGCGACGCCCAGGGCGGTAAGGGCGCTGCCGAACCAGCCGGGAATCAGCTCGCCGAACAGGGTGTCGTTGGCCCAGTCGGTGCCCCAGGTGCCGATGGCAACGCCCCACTCCTCACCCTCAAAGAGGCCCGCCGGGGAAGTGCCCATGGCGATGGCGTAAATGCCGAACATGACCGCGGCGAAGATGGGCAGGGCCAGAATGCGGTTGGTAACGACGCGGTCGATCCTGTCGGAGGCGGAGAGGCTGCGCTTCGCCGTCTGTTTCTTCACGGCCCGGGCAACCACGCCGCTGATGTAGGCGTACCGCTGATTGGTGATGATGCTCTCGGCGTCGTCGTCCATCTCCCTCTCGCAGCCGGCGATGTGCCGCTCCAGGCGGGCCCGCAGCTCCTCGTCCAGGGCCAGCTCCGCCAGGACCTTCTCATCCCGCTCAAAGACCTTGATGGCGTACCACCGCAGGCAGCCCTCCGCCACCCTGCCCTGGATGGACTCCTCGATGTGGGCCAGAGCGTGTTCCACGCTGCCGGTGAACACGTGGGGCAGTTCCCCGGCCTGCTTCCTCTGGGCCAGAGCCACGGCCCTTTCCGCAGCGGCCATGCCGCCCTCACCCTTGAGGGCGCTCATCTCGACGACTTCACAGCCCAGGGCCTCCCCCAGCTTATTGAGGCTGATGGTGTCGCCGCTCTTCCGCACCAGGTCGATCATGTTTACGGCCACCACTACCGGCAGTCCCAGCTCAATGAGCTGGGTGGTGAGGTACAGGTTCCGCTCGATGTTGGTCCCGTCCACGATATTGAGGATGGCGTCGGGCCTCTCGTTTACCAGGTAGCCCCGGGCCACCACCTCCTCCAGGGTGTAGGGGGACAGGGAGTAGATGCCCGGCAGGTCCTGGATGACCACATCCCTGTGGCCCTTCAACCGGCCCTCCTTTTTCTCCACGGTGACGCCGGGCCAGTTGCCCACGTATTGACTGGAGCCGGTCAAATCGTTGAACAGCGTGGTCTTGCCGCAGTTGGGATTGCCCGCCAGGGCGATTTTGATGTCCATCTCACAGTTCTCCTCTCTAGAGTTATTCTAAACTAACCCATCCTTAAAAAATTCCGCGCCTCGAGGGCGCCGGGAAGGGGATGCGGTCCCCCTTTACGAGACCTCGATCATGGAAGCATCGGCCCTCCTGACGCTCAGCTCATAGCCCCGGACATTCAGCTCCATGGGGTCCCCCAGGGGGGCCACCTTCCGTACGTGGAGCTCCACGCCCCGGGTGATCCCCATATCCATGATCCGGCGTTTGACGGGGCCGCCGCCGTGGAGCTTTGCCACGGTAACGGTCTCTCCCACCTTGGCGTCTCTCAGTGTTCTCATTTTCCGTTCCTCCTTAAATCATGATTCGGTTTGCCAGACCGGCGTCCAGAGCCACCCGGCTGTCCTTTACCTGTAGGATCAGGCTTCCGGCGATTTCACTGACCACCGTCACGGCGCAGTCCACCACAAACCCCAGCTCCGCCAGGTGCTGGCGCACCGAGTCCCTGCCGGTGATCTTCCGGATGGTGACGGTCTCGCCTGGCGCTGCCATTGTCAGCGGCATCATAAACACACTCCCTCCATACAATTAGCTATAACTAACTACTGGTTGAAAAACAAGGGTTAGGAGTTGCTAACCCTGTCTTCGTGGAAAGTCTAACATACGCTTCCAGCGTTTGTCAAGGGGTGAAGCGCGCGGTTTTCCAATTTTGGTTTGTTATCACAAACTTTCAGGAAAACCACCCCGCCAGCAGGCCCGGAATTTGGAGAACTGCACAGATTTTGGGCGGCAGTGAGGGGAGAGAAGGGGGGCTTGCGCCCTGGGGGATGAAGACGTATAATAGAGACGCCCCGGCACCCGTGGGGAATTTAGAGCAGCGCCCAAAAATGATGAGAAGCGTCCGGCGGCCCCGGCCGCGTGTTCTCTTTTCTCGTGATCTCTGGGAACTGCTTTAGAAAGAAGTAGAATCGCCATGAGAGACAAAGTGTTGCCCGTTCTGCTGATTTGCGCCGCGTTTGCGGTCTGCATACTGACCGGCGGCTGTTCCGGAGAGAAAACGCCGCCGGCTGAGCCCGCCCAGGAGGAACCGCCTGCCCAGAGCGGGGAGGAGGCCGCCGGCACGGCCGCGGGGCTGGGCAGCCTGCGGGACTTCACCGCCGGAACGCTGGACGGCGGGACCTTCACACAGGAGGACATCGCGGCGAAGGACGTGACCATCGTCAACTTCTGGGGCCTGACCTGCGGGCCCTGCATCGCCGAGATGCCGGACCTGGCGGCCTTTGCCGTCACGGAAACAGGGGTGACGCCGCCCTACTTCTGCCGGTATCTCTGCCTGCTGGGGGCGTTTTACGCCTTGTTCAATCGCTTCAGCTTCTTCCAGATGCGTCTGGATAAAAACAAGTATGTGGGCTGCGGGCATTGCGAGGAGGCGTGCCCCATGGCGGTGGAGGTCACAAAGAATATCAACAGTCCCGAGTGCATCCGCTGCGGAGCGTGCCGCGCTGCCTGCCCCGCCGGGGCCATCACCGCTGTCTTTGGCCGGGGAGAGCGCACGGCTTCCCGGGAACCTGCCACCCCGGAGAGCGGCGAAGGCTGACCTGGGCTCCGGGGAGAGGAGGGGAAGGACTTTGTGTCCCCCATGATTTTTATCTCCCCCTTCATCCATGGAAAAAGGCCGCCCCTATGGGGCGGCCTCCTGTGGTTCACTCGGTAAAGTGCACGTGGTTGAAAATATGGTCCTGGCAGAAACAGTGGTACCCCTGGCAGCGGGAACAGTACCGGAACTCCAGGTCCGGCCACTCTGTGTCGGTCCGCCCGCAGACGGCGCACTTGTGGCGGTAGCCCCGTTCCTCCTCCCGCTTCTTCTGCTGCCGGGCGGCGGCCTTGAACTGGATGGTCTGGTGGGAGGTCTGGTGCCGGGCCCGGCCCCGCCGCCAGGCGATCTCGTCGGTGATGTTGGTCCAGAAGAAGACGATGAAATTCAAAATGGCGATGACCGGCAGCAGCGCCCCCAGGAGGTTCCCGCGCAGCAGGCTCAGCAGGACCTGGAGGGCAAAGTAGGCCCCGTCGATCCACGCCAGCCACTTCACCTTTACCGGGATGAAGAAGAACAGCAGAAACTGGGTCTCCGGGTACAGCACGGCAAAGGCAAAGAACATGGAGAGGTTGATGTAGTGGGCCCCGGCGATATGGGCGCTGCCGGAGACCAGGCCGATGACGGCGCCGGTGATGACTGTCAGCACCACGCCGGAGATGTAGTAGAGGCTGAACTTGGCCGTGCCCCACTCCCGCTCCAGGGTGGAGCCGATCATGTAATAGAGGTGGAGGAAAAACACCATCCAGATGGCGTCCCGCAGGTCGTAATAGCCCGGGAAGAAGATAAAAGTCACCAGCCGCCAGATCTCCCCGTGGGTGATGGCGCGCCAGTCGAAGGTCAGAAAGCTGACGGCCCCGAACCCGGCGAACACGGTCAGAAGGTACACGACCACGTTGCCGATGACCACGTACATCATCAGATTCGGGATGCCGAAATTGGGGTGGCTGTACGCGAAGCGGTCCACCGCGCGGTTGAGCTTTTTCAAGGGAAATCCCTCCAGAATGTGGAATTGGATGTACAGAGTAATAAATTATTATACCCGCTTTTCCTCAGAAAGTCATGTACAATTTTTAAACGTTTGGAAAAACCCGATTTTTGTAAAAAATCCAGAAAAGGGTCCTTGACAAATCTGTTGGACTTGACTAAGATAGAGGTGACAATTTCATCATCCCTTATCAAGAGTGGCGGAGGGACCGGCCCTGTGAAGCCACGGCAACCTGTTTTTCAAGGTGCCAAATCCGGCGGATACCGACAGATGAGGAGCGGAAAGATGGTTTCGCGCGTTTCGCCTGTCGAGACGCGCGTTTTTTCTGCCTCCGCGACAAACAGAAAAGGAGACGAGTACCATGGCAAGACACTACTTATTCACTTCCGAGTCCGTTACCGAGGGACATCCCGACAAGATCTGCGACCAGATCTCCGACGCCGTGCTGGACGCCATCCTGGCCCAGGACCCCCAGGGCCGCGTGGCCTGCGAGACCACGGCCTGCACCGGCCTGATCCACGTCATGGGCGAGATCACCACCAAGTGCTATGTGGACATCGACAAGATCGCCCGGGAAGTGGTCCGGGACATCGGCTATGACCGGGGCAAGTACGGCTTTGACTGCGACACCTGCGCCGTGATTACCTCCATCGACGAACAGTCCGCCGACATCGCCCTGGGCGTGGACAAATCCCTGGAAAACAAGAACAACGAGGAAGCTGAGCTGAACCACGGCGCGGGAGACCAGGGCATGATGTTCGGCTACGCCTGCGACGAGACGCCGGAGCTGATGCCCCTGCCCCTGGCCCTGTCCCAGAAGCTCTGCAAGCAGATGACCCTGGTGCGCAAGACCGGGCTGCTGTCCTACATGCGGCCCGACGGCAAGAGCCAGGTGACGGTGGAATATGACGAGAACAACCGTCCCGTCCGGGTGGACACCGTGGTGATCTCCACCCAGCACAACCCCGACGTCACCCTGGAGCAGATCCGCCGGGATATGATCGAACAGGTAGCGAAGGTGGTCATCCCCGCCGACATGCTGGATGAGAACACCAAGTATTACGTCAATCCCACCGGCCGCTTCGTCAAGGGCGGCCCGGCGGCGGACGCCGGCCTCACGGGCCGGAAGATCATCGTGGATACATACGGCGGCAGCGCCCCCCACGGCGGCGGCTGCTTCTCCGGCAAGGACCCCACCAAGGTGGACCGCTCCGCGGCCTACGCCGCCCGGTGGGTGGCCAAGAATATCGTGGCCGCGGGCCTTGCCCGCCGCTGCCAGGTGGAGCTGGCCTACGCCATCGGCGTGGCCCAGCCGGTGAGCATCCTGGTGGAGACCTTCGGCACCGGCACCGTGGAGGACGGGAAGCTGGAGGCGGCTGTCCGCAAGGTGTTCGACCTGCGGCCCACGGCCATCATCCGGGACCTGGACCTGCGCCGGCCCATCTACCGCCAGCTGGCGGCCTACGGCCACATGGGCCGGGAGGACCTGGGCGTAACCTGGGAGAAGACCGACCGGGTGGAGGCCCTGAAGGCCGCCGTGGCGGAGTAAACTTGAAATTGTGAGGCGGCCCCCGGACTTCCGGGGGCCGCCCTCTATTATCAAAAAGTCAAAAGCTGTATTCATAACCGGGGGATGCCGGATGGGCGGGAATATTTCCGCCAGACATAGTTGTGAATACAGCTTCTCAGCTTCCGGCCTTCTCCCGCCCCGGGGCCCGGTAACTCTCCAGAAACATGGGGGTCACGCTGTCGGTGTAGGCCACCAGAGAATACTCTCCCCCGCACAGGCACCAATCGTACAGCAGGGCCCGCTCCCACAGGGCATAGGCCTTCACGATGTCGTTCACCGTCCGGTCCGTCCGCAGCTGCCCCGCCTGCTGGCCCTCGCTGATGATCTTCCGCAGCAGCTTGAAGTAGATGCGGTTCCGGTCCAGCAGGTGTTTCTCCCCCCGGGCCAGCAGCTGCGTGGACAGCAGCCGGGCCAGCAGGTCCATGGATACGCCGCCGTCGATCATGGCGAAGAGCTCGTGGTTCAGATACGCCAGCTTTTCCATGGCGTCCAGGGAGGGGTCCATGACCTCCATCAGCTGCTCGTACTTCTCGTCGAATACGTTGGCCAGCGTGCCCAGCAGGGCGTCCTTGCCGTCAAAGTAGTGGTAGAAAGAGCCCTTGGAGGTCTCCGACTCAAAGACGATGTCCTCCACGGTGGTCTCCTCATAGCCCTGCTCGTAGAACAGCCTCCAGGCCGCGGAGATGATCCGCCCCTTGGTATTCCGGGTGTTTTTCCTCGGCATGCGCGCGCCCCCTCTCGTCTCTCCAAGCATACCACATCCCGAAGTGATGCGCAAATTAAAAAATACTCTACGGAGCGTAGATTGCTTTTTTCAGGGGATATCCTGTATAATAGGCCCCGTGGACAGCCGCCGGAGGCGCGGCGAGAGCCCAGATAAGGAAGTAAAAAAGGAGGTGCGGCGCATGGACCACACCAAGATCGGGGGCCTGATCCGCCGTCTGCGGCAGGAGCGGGGGCTGACCCAGCGCCAGCTGGCGGAGCGAATGGGCATCAGCGATAAGACCGTCAGCAAGTGGGAGCGGGGCATGGGCTGTCCCGACCTGTCTCTGCTGCCGGAGCTGTCCGATATTTTTCGCGTCGATCTGGACCAGCTCCTCGCCGGGGAGCTGGACGCCCGGGAGGCGCTGGGAGGAAACATGAAAAAGACAGCGTTCTATATCTGCCCGGACTGCGGCAACGTGGTGGCCGCCATGGCGGACGCCGCCGTTTCCTGCTGCGGCAAGCGGCTGGAGGCGTGCCGGCCCCAAAAGGCGGAGGGAGAGGACCGCCTCACCGTGGAGACGGTGGAAAACGATCTCTTCATCACGTCGGATCACCCCATGACCAAGGACCACTATATCACCTTCGTGGCCCTGCTGACCGGGGACAGCCTCGTACTTCGCAAACAGTACCCGGAGTGGGGGCTCCAGGTGCGGCTCCCCGCCATCGGCCGCGGCCGCCTGCTGTGGTGCTGCTCCCGGCACGGCCTGTTTTACAGTCAGTGTCCCTGAGGACGATCTCCGCTTTCTTTCGGGCCCGGCGGCGGCCATCCTGCGGGATGGCCGCCCTTTTGCCATTGCGGTACAGCATAATTTACATGGTTCTCAGCACGTTTTAGGGTATTATATGTTTTTAAGTGCTGTTATGATAGAGAACAGGGAAAAACTGGTGGAATCCGGGGTGGAATCAAGGTATCATGAGAGAGCCGGATTCGCCCGCTGTGGCAGCTGCGAATGATGGCGGAGGCTCCCGCGCAGACGGGGCGTCCATCTTAATTTGAGCGCCACTGGCGCGCGGAGGCTTTTATGAAATTCTGGAAAATGAACGGCGCGGGCAACGATTTCCTCATCCTGAACAACCTGGAGGAACGCCTCCCGGCGGAGCGCTTTCCCCGGCTGGCCAGGACGCTGTGCGAGCGGCATCTGTCCATCGGGGCCGACGGCTTCA
Organism: uncultured Oscillibacter sp.; assembly: GCA_947644365.1. Classification (GTDB taxonomy): domain Bacteria; phylum Bacillota; class Clostridia; order Oscillospirales; family Oscillospiraceae; genus Oscillibacter. The sequence continues at coordinate 14,745 of CANRYZ010000006.1, forward strand.
TGGTGGTGGAGGCCCCCGACCAGGGCGGCGACTACAAGATGCTGTTCTTCAACTCCGACGGCACCCTGGGGGAGATGTGCGGAAACGGCGCTCGGTGCATCTGCCGCTATGGCTACGAGGTGGGTCTGGCCGGGGAGGTCCAGCGGGTGGAGACCACCGCCGGGCTGGTGACGGGCCGGCGGATCGACCAGCGCCGCTACCGGGTCCGCCTCAACGACCCCACCACCATCCGCCTGGACTGCCCTGTGGAGGTGGACGGCGTCACCTATCCCTGCGCCTACGTGGAGCTGGGGAATCCCGGCCTGCCCCACGCCGTGGTGCCCTTCCAGGGTCTGCGGGACGCGGATCAGGATAAGCTGCGGGAGCTGGGCCGCAAGCTCCGCTGGCACCCCGCCTTCCCCAAGGGGGCCAACGTGAACTTCTACGAGCGCACCGGCGAGGACCAGATCTACGAGCACACCTTCGAGCGGGGCGTGGAGGACTTCACCTACGCCTGCGGCACCGGCACCGGCTCCGTCGTCACGGTGCTGGCCCTCCAGGGCCAGGTCTCCGGGCGGGGCGTGCGTGCCCGGATGCCCGGCGGCGAGCTGGTCATCGACGTGGAGCGGGAGGGGGAGCGCGTCACGGACCTTTATCTCACCGGCCCCACCAACATCGTCTGCAAGGGCGAGATCACCGACGAGGAGCTGTCCCTGTAACCCGGCGCATCGGGGACCCCAGGCCTTCCTCTCCGGCGGTCCGGCCCTGCCTTAAAAAATCAGGAGGAACTACTATGGAGAAGAAGACCATCGCGAGAAACTACCTGTTCCTGGCCGTTATGCTGGGAGCCATGATCCTGGGCGCGGCCGTGGGCTGGATCTGGCCCGCTACGGAGGAGAGCGCCGGAGCCACCGTCCTCAAGCCCCTGGGCACCGTGTTCATCAATATGATGTTCTGCATTGTGGTGCCCATGGTGTTCGCCTCCATCTCCAGCGCCGTGGCAAACATGGAGAGCCGGCGGCGGGCGGGGCGGATTATGGGCGTCACCGTGGGGACCTTTGTGGTCACCGGCGCCATCGCCGCCGTGATCATGTACGTGCTGATGATGCTCTTTCCCCCGGTGCTCACCGCCTGGACGGAGCTGCCCGCGGAGGAGCTGGGGGAGTACGCCTCCCTGGCGGATATGATCGTCAACTTCTTCACCGCCAGCGACTTCGTGGGCCTGCTGAGCCGCCGGGCCATGCTGCCCCTGATCGTGTTCTCCCTGCTCTTCGGCTTCTCCGTGAACCTCAGCGGCGGGAGGGATTCCCTGGTTGCCAGGTTCTTGGAGGACCTGACGAACGTCATGCTGAAATTCGTCAAGATCATCACCTACTACGCCCCCGTGGCCTTCTTCGGCTTCTTCGCCGACCTGGTGGCCACCTACGGCTCCCAGATCACCGAGAGCTACGCCCGGGCCATGGTGGTGTACTACCCGCTGTGCTTCGTCTACATCTTCACGGCCTGGCCCCTGTTCGCCTGGTTCGGCGGCGGAAAAGGCGGCGTGGGGACCATGTTCCGCCACATCACCAAGCCCGCCGTGGTGTCTCTGGGCACCTGCTCCTCCGTGGCCACCATCCCCACCAACATGGAGGAGGCCGCGGACACCGGCATCAGCAAGGACGTGGCCGACATGGTGCTGCCCCTGGGCGCCACCATGCACATGGACGGCTCCTGCTTCTCCTGTGTCCTGAAGATCGCCTTTGTCCTAGGGGTGTTCGGCCAGCGGCTGACCGTGGGAATGCTGGTGCCGGTGATCCTGGTGGCGGTGCTCAGCTCCGTGGGCATGAGCGGCGTGCCCGGCGGCGGGTACATCGGCGAGTACATCATCTGCTCCATCTTCTTCCCCACCCAGATGGAGGTGGCCTTCCCCATCCTGGTGGTCATCGGCAACCTGGTGGACCCTCCGGCCACCATGATCAACGCCGCCGGGGACTATGTGGTGTGCTACATCGTCTCCCGCTTTGTGGACGGAAAGGACTGGCTGCAAAAGCAGCTGAAAAAATGACCCCCTCCCTTTGAAAGACAGGCCCCGGAACCGCGGTTCCGGGGCCCTCTCTGTCAAAATGCCGCGCCGCCGCCTTATTCCCGGCCGGAGGCGAAAACGCGGGGCGCCCGGAGGCGTCCCGCGGGAATCTCCTCAGTCCAGCACCTGCACGGCGGCTCCCAGCACGCCGTCGCCGATGTAGACGCTCAACGTGCCGTCGATCTCGCCCTCCCAGATGTGGTCGTAGTCCGGCAGGGCGGTCATCAGCCGCTGGCGCACGGTCTCCATCTCCGCCGGCGCGCCGCCGTTGGCCACCGCCAGGTTGTACCGCCTGTGCTCCCCGCAGGCCTTTACCGCCATGGCCACCAGCTTGTCTATGACCTGGTTGCGGCCCCGGACCTTGGCCACAGACTGCAGCTGTCCGTCGGGGGCGAAGGTGATGATGGGCTTGATCTGCAGGAGCGTCCCCGCCGTGGCGGTGACCTTGCCGATGCGCCCGCCCTTCATGAGGTACTCCAGGGTGTCCACGGAGAAGAAGGGGTGGGACCCGGCGATCAGCTGGGGGACCCGGCGCTCCGTCAGCTCCTTCCACTCCATTCCGTTCCGGATGTCCTCCGCCAGCTGGAGAAGGGTCATCCCCATGCCCAGAGACCCGCTGAGGGAGTCGTACACCTTCACCGGCAGCATCCCCCGGCACTCCTCGCCGATGAGGCGCACCAGATTGTAGGTGCCGGAGAGACCGCTGGAGAGCATCACGGCAATGACGCCGTCGTACCCGTCCATGACGATCTGGCGCAGGGTGGTCTCAATATCCTCCCCGGAGGGCAGGGAGGTCTGGGGAAGCTCGCCGGCCCGCAGACGGGTATAGATGTCCCCGCCGAAGATATCGACGCCGTCGGAGAACTCCCCGTCGGCGCACAGGATTCGCAGGGGCACCCGGTAGATGTGATTTTCCTCTGCCAGGCGGGGAGACAGGTCGGCGCAGGAATCCGTCAGCAGGGCGATCTTTTTTGGAATCATAATTCATCTCCAGTTTTCAAACAAGTAAAAAATGGCATTAGGGCAATTATCGCACAAAAAGGCAAAAACTGCAAGAGGAAAAACGGGGCCGCCCATCATTGAAATACGAACGGGGTCGGAGGCCGCCAACCCATGATACGCGCCTTGCCTCCGGAGACCCGCTGTGATAAAATCACAATGGGCGGAGCCTGACGGGCACGCACGGAAAACTTCCCGTTTTCATCTGTAGACAAAGCTGGTATAATACGGGGAGATCCCATCATGAAAGGACTGTTTTTATGAACCGTTCCGCACTGGTCACCGGCTCTTCCCGGGGCATTGGCCGGGCCGCCGCCTTGGCCCTGGCCCGGCAGGGCTGGCCCGTCTGCGTCAACTATCTGGAGCACAGGGAGGCCGCGGAGGAGACGGCGGCCCTTCTCCGGGCCGAGGGACGGATGGCCATGGCCTTCCGGGCCGATGTGGCCGACAGGGCCGCCGTCAACGAGATGGTCCGGGCGGCGTCGGAGACCCTGGGGCCCGTGGAGCTGCTGGTGAACAACGCCGGCGTGGCGGGCCAGTGCCTCTTTCAGGACGTCACAGACGAGCTGTGGGACCGGTATCTGGGCGTGAACCTGGGGGGCGCCCGAAACGCCATCCAGGCCGCCCTGCCCCATATGATTTCGGAGAAGCGGGGCTGTATCGTCAACATCTCCTCGATCTGGGGACTGCGGGGAGCCTCCTGCGAGGCCGTCTACGCCTGTACCAAGGCGGCCCTCATCGGCCTGACCCGCTCCCTGGCCCTGGAGCTGGCGCCCTCGAACATCCGGGTGAACTGCGTGGCCCCGGGCGTCATCAACACGGACATGGTCCAGGTCCTGGGACAGGACACCCTGCGAAGCCTGGCGGAGCAGACGCCCCTGGGCCGCCTGGGCACGCCGGAGGACGTGGCTCACGCCGTGGCCTTCCTGGCCTCGGAGGAGGCCTCCTTCCTCACCGGTCAGGTTCTCACCGCCGACGGCGGTTTCATCGTGTAGGGCGCATACTTCTGCTCTCCCGGGAAACACTGAGGAAAAATCCCATGGGAGGCAGGAATATGGAATATCTCAACGCGTTTCTCTGCGGCGGCGTTCTCTGCGCCGTTGGGCAGGTCCTGATCGACAAGACCCAGCTCACCCCCGCCCGCATTCTGACGGGCTACGTGGTGGCCGGGGTGCTGGTCAGCGCCCTGGGGCTCTACCAGCCCCTGGCGGACTGGGGCGGCGCCGGGGCCACGGTGCCCCTCACCGGCTTCGGCCACGCCCTGGCGAAGGGCGTGAAGAAGGCCGTGGAGGAACAGGGCTGGCTGGGGGTCCTCACCGGGGGGCTCAGCGCAACGGCCGGCGGCATCGCCATGGCGGTGACGGCCGGCGTGGTCATGGCGCTGATTTTCAAGCCCGGGGACAAGCGGTAGGCGGCCTGTCGGCGGCTTGAAAATCTGCCGCGGCGAGGCCGCCGCCCCGGGTGTTTCCCCTGCATCGTTGGCGCCCGGTTTTTCTGCTGGACAGTTTTTCGGCAAACCGGGGCCGCCGGAGGAACCCTCCTCCGGCGGCCCCGCTGGAATTGTAACAATTCGCCCAGATTTTGTATTTTTTTTGTCACTTTTTTGTGGTTCTTTTTGCCGCGGTTTCTGTCATACTGTATTTGTCAGAATATTCGACAGAAAGGACGTTTTTTCGATGCCCCGTTTTACTGCCCTTCTCCTGCTGCTGGCCCTGCTGCTGTCTCTGACCGCCTGCGGCCAGACGCCCCCCGCCGCCCCGCCGGCGGAGGACCCCGCGCCCCCCGTCCAGGACGAGCTCCCCGAGCCGGAACCGGAGCCCGAACCTGATGAGCCGGAACCCGAACCCTATGAGATTCTGGACCCCACGGTGATGCCCAAGGGGGGCGGCCGGGACGGCGTGACCTACGCCGCCTGGGACGGTCTCGTGGAGCATCTGTTCTTCCACCCGGTGGTGGCCTATCCGGAGCTGGCCTTTGACGGGGACGCCCAGTCCGACGGCATCGACGACTACATGGTTACGGCGGAGGAGTTTGGCAAGATCCTCCAGAGCGTCTACGACAACGGCTATGTGCTGGTGGATATCGGCGACGTGTGGAGCGAGACGGAGGGCGGGGACGGCCAGCCGGAGATGGTCCGGAACACCCTGTATCTCCCGGAGGGGAAAAAGCCGGTGGTCTTCTCCTACGACGACACCAACTACTACCCCTATATGCTGGAAAACGGCTTTACCTACAAGCTCATCATCGGCGATGACGGCAAGATCGCCTCCTGGGGCAAGGACCCGGAGGGCGGCGAGGTGGTGAGCCGGGACCTGGACGCCATCCCCATGCTGGACAAATTCGTGGAGGAGCACCCGGACTTCTCCCCCTTCGGCGCCAAGGCCAGTCTGAGCCTCACGGGCTACTGCGGCATCCTGGGCTACCGCACCCAGACGGAGAGGGAGGACCAGTCCCCGGAGCACGAGGCCAACCGCCAGAGGGAGCGGGAGGCGGTGAAGCCCATCATTGAAGAGCTCAAACGCACCGGCTGGACCTTCGGCAGTCACACCTGGGGTCACATCAACCTGGCGGTAAAGTCCCTGGAGACCGTGAAGACGGACACGGAGAAGTGGCTGGACGAGGTGGGCTCCCTAGTGGGCGAGACGCCGATCTTGTACTATCCCCACGGCGCGCGGCCCGACGGCGGCGACTGGACGCAGACCGGTCCCATCTTCCAGTATCTCCAGAGCCAGGGGTTCCGGGTCTTCTGTTCCGTGGGCACCGAGAGCTTCAGCTTTATCAAAAAGGACATCTGCGCCGTCATCTGCGACCGGCTCCATCCGGACGGCACCACCCTTCGGCGCTCCCGGGAGAGGTACTTACAGTTTTACGACGCCAGGGACATCATGGACGTGGACGCGCGGCCCCAGCGGGAGATCCTCTGGGAGTGAGAGGGGCGCGTATGAGCGGATTTTTCAGCGGCCGGACGCTCCCCGCCGCCGCCCTGGCGGTGCTGACGGCGGTAGTCCTGGCGTTTGCCGCGAGAACCGGCCCGGCGGGACTTCCGCCGCCGGAGGACCTGGCGGCCCTGGGGCCGGAGGCGGCGGAGGCCGCCCTGCTGGGTTTGCCCCGGGGGGACGTCCTCCGCGCCTGGGGAGAGCCGGACGGAATGCTCTCCGGCTTCTTCGGCGACATCTACAGCCTGGAGGACGGTACGCGGATCATCGTATACTATGACACGGAGCCCATGAACCAGGGGACGGCCGGCAGCCGCGCCGTCCCGGTGGAGCACGTCTTGATTTCAAAGTCTGATTGAGGAGGAAGCGCTATGACAAGAGAGGACCTGAAAGCGGCGGCCATCTCCATTCTGGACCGGGCCTACTGCCCCTACTCCCATTTCCCGGTGGGGGCGGCCCTGGAGTGCGCCGACGGCACGGTGTTCACCGGCTGCAACGTGGAGAACGCCGCCTACCCCGCCGGCATCTGCGCCGAGCGCAACGCCATCTCCCACGCCGTGGCGGAGGGGCGCACGGACTTTTGCCGCATCGTCATCGCCGGCCGAGGGGAGGACTTCTGCGTTCCCTGCGGCATGTGCCGCCAGGTGATGCGGGAGTTCGCCCCGGACCTGGAGATCATCTGCCTCAACGGGGCGGGGGAGGAGCGGGCGTTCACCCTGCCGGAGCTGCTGCCCTGCAGCTTCGGCCCGGAGTCCCTGTGAGAGCCTGCTTAGCATCTCTCAAAACGCCATTTGGCGGGTTTTTTCCGCTGGGTTTCGTTGTGATTTCTTGAAATAGACGCAGGTATTTCAGGAATTTTCAAACAAGGCCTAAACAGGCTCTTATGAATTCTTGGGAATATAGACAGCGGCGTGGAGGATCACTCCACGCCGCTGTTTTATCGGGTGATATGCGCGTCGCCCGGTCACACCGCGCAGCTTCCGTCACAGAAGCCGCCCCTGTGGTGGTGCCCGCAGCAGAGGGCACCGCCGTGGGCGTGCCGCCCGGCAACGGTGCAGCCCTCCACGGTGCAGAGAGCCCGGCAGTTTCCGTCGCAGAAGCCGCTTGCGTGGTCGTAGCCGCAGCAGGCCGTGCCGCCATGGGCGTGCCGCCCGGCAACGGCGCAACCCTCCACGGTGCAGAGAGCCCGGCAGTTTCCGTCGCAGAAGCCGCTTGCGTGGTCGTAGCCGCAGCAGGCCGTGCCGCCGTGGGCGTGCCGCCCGGCAATGGCGCAGCCCTCCACGGTGCAGAGGGCCCGGCAGTTTCCGTCGCAGAAGCCGGTTTCGTGGCCGTAGCCGCAGTAGACGGCGCCGCCGTGGGTGTGCCGCCCGGCAGCGGTACAGCCCTCCACGGTGCAGAGGGCCCGGCAGTTTCCGTCGCAGAGGCCGCCCGGATGGTCATAGCCGCAGTAGACGGCGCCGTTGTGGGTGTGCCGCCCGGCGGCGGTACAGCCCTCCACCGGGCATACGGTCACGGCGGTTTGGGCGGTATTCCGGTTGTGGTGCCCGCCGTGGTGCCCGCCGCCGTGGTGGGCCGAGGCGGAGACCGCCAGGGACGCGGCGGCGAGAGCGCAGAGCAGGCAGACTGCGAATTTTCTCGTGATGCGCATGACGAACAGTCCTCCTATTTGCCTGGGAGATTGGTCCGATACAGGCACTTTCAATTATAGCATCCTTCCCCCGCCCGGTCAAGACGCTGATCCGCGGATTTGGGACCGGCTCACCTGTCGGGCCGGGGCGGGTCGTCCGTGTCCAGCAGGAAGCGCTCGTAGGCGTTGATGATGGTGGTCTCCCCCCGCCGCAGGACCCGGGGCAGGTCCACTCCGTAGTTGGCGTGGACGTGGCCGTGGATCAGGTATTTGGGCTGGTACTTGTCCACCAGGCGCAGCAGGGAGGAGAAGCCCTGGTGGGCGTAATCCTCCCCGTCGCCATAGCCCCGGATAGGGGAGTGGGCCAGCACGATGTCCACGCCGCCGCTGCGCCACAGCCGGAACCGCAGGCGCTGGATGCGGGCGTCCATCTGCCGCTCGGTGTACTGGTGGGGGCCGCCGCTGTACAGGTAGCTCCCCCCCAGTCCCAGGATCCGCAGGCCGCCCACCCGGAGGATGCGGTCCTCGGCGCAGTCGCAGCCCTCCGGCGGGTTCTGGTCGTAGGTCTTGTCGTGGTTGCCGTGGACATAGACCAGGGGGACCCCGGCCATGGTCACCAGGAACGAGAGGTACTTGGAGCTCAGGTCCCCGCAGGAGAGGATCATGTCCACGCCTTTCAGCCGCCCGGGCTGGTAGTAGTCCCAGAGAGCGGGACACTCCTTGTCGGAGATCAGCAGCAGCTTCACAGGATGGGGTCCTCCTTCTCCGGGGGGATGTCCTCCCGGTAGACGCCCTGGAGACGGACGATGGACCGGGCCATGGGCAGCAGGTCCCCATAGGCGGGGATGCTCCCCTCCACGCAGCCGTCCAGCTGGTCCATGTGGAGGATCTCCTCGGTGGTGGCCTGGGGGAAGGGCTGGATGGACCCGTCGATGATGCCCCGGCGGAGGATCTCCGCCAGCTGCCGGATGCCGGCGGGCAGGTCGTCCCCCAGGAGGATGTCAATGGCCCGGCTGTTCATGCCCCACCAGTAGTTCACGGCCTGGTTCCCCCGGGGGCCCAGGGCGTCCCAGCCGCCGTTGAACACGCCCCGGACCAGGTTGGTGTACACGTTGCCCCAGTGCCAGTAGGGGGAGGCCAGGGCGTGGAATTTTCCGCCCTCCGCGCGGCACAGCCCCCAGGGCTCCCGGATGCGGTCCGGGGTGGGGATGTCCCGGTTGGAGATCAGGGAGACGCCCTGCCGGGACAGCTCCTCCATGGCGTTCTCCTCCACGCAGGACCAGCGCAGGAGGATGCGCACGCCGGGGTTTGTCAGCTGGGCCCCCCGGGCGAAGGCGTTGATGCTGGCTGGCACGCCGAAAATGGGGCTGGAGGCCACATAGCCGATGCGCCCGTCCCGGCTCATGGCCCCGGCGATGGCCCCGGCGATGAATTTCCCCTCGTAGATGCGGCTGTAGTAGGTCTGCACGCCGGCGTAGGGCATGGAGACCGAGCAGTTCAGGATGCGCACGTCCGGGTGCTGGGCCGCCGCCTTGCGGCAGGCCCCGATGAGAGGCGGCGTGACGGCGAAGATCAGCTGGGCGCCGTTCTCAACGGCCTGTTCCATGGCGGCCTCGGCCTCGCCGCCGGGGCGGACGCCGTCAAAGACCTGGGTGGTGACCCGGTCCCCCATGACGGCCTCCAGGTACTGCCGCCCCAGATCGTGGGCCCGGGCCCAGTCGCTGTGCTGGGGAAGCTGGTCGCTGATAAAGGCCACGTTGAGATGGCCGGGCTTGAAGAGGCGGCCCAGCAGGCCGCTGTCCTTTGGCTCCGGCGCATCGGTCTTGACCTCGATGGGCTCCGTCAGGGCCTTGATGTCCGCCCACACGGCCTTGACGCTCTTCATGAGCTCCGCGGTGGAGAAGGACACCAGCTGGTCGAAGTCGTAGACTTTCAGCCACACCAGCAGGGCGTCCGCCGCGGTGATGGGGAGCTCCCCGCCCCCCAGCTTCCGGAAGGGCTCCTGGAAGTAGGTGTATCCGGCGGTGAAGCGCCGCCGCTCGTCGTCGGTCCACACGTGGTCCGGCTCATAGCCCAGGGCCTTCTGGAGCTTCTGGAAGCTGCCGGCCCGGCTGAACCGCACCCGGTAGAGCTTCGTCTGGGGGTAGGACTCCAGGAAGTCGTAGTAGGCCAGGACCTCCGGGTCCCGGGACCACACGGGCACCATGCGGGTGACATAGCCGGGGATCACCGGCGCGCCGTAGCTCTTGAGGACGCTCACCCGCTTGTTGCCCTCCTGGACGTAGAACCGGCCCAGGTACTCGTAGCAGCGGATGGGCTCCCGGATGCCCTCGTCCCCCAGGTGGGCGGCGCACAGCTCCATCCACTTGGCGCCGAACTCGGTGTCCGGGTCCAGCAGGGGCATGAAGTCCGCCGCGAAGGCGGAGCGCCGCCCGGCGGTCTTGGTGCCCTTGATCTGGTCGATGGGGATCTCCACCACGCCCAGGTCCGTCTGCCCGGCCACCATGGTCTCGCTGATGATCTCGTCCAGCACCTGGGGATAGGGGTAGCGCCCCCGGAGCACGCAGTCGTGATAGGTCTTGCGGCCCTGTTTCAGCGCCGCGGCGTACTGCGCCGCAGCCTCCTGCCGGCTCATGATACCGCCTCCTCTTGCGTTTAATCGTTTACCACGGCCCATTTTACTGGATTCGCTCCGGGAATACAAGGGGGAGATGGTCGGTTTCGGAGCCAAATTTCCCGCTCCGGAGGCGTGAAAATCCGGCTGTTTTGACGGAGGGGGGGGACGGAAGAGGGCCGCGCCTGCGGCGCGGCCCTCTCTATGGGACAAGCTCACTTGCCGAAGCGGTACTGCTCGGCGGTCAGGGTCAGCTCAATATCAGCGCCCGTGAAAGCCAGGGCGTACAGCTCCAGCCGGTTTTCCAGCGGCAGGTCCGGATTGATCCGGAGCGCCCGTGTCAGCGTCTGTCCCGCCGGAACGCGGAGGTTGCTGAAAGTATCATACCTGCGGTTTCCAACAGTGTTGGGCCGGCGGAGATGCACCCAGGCGTCCTCGGTCCCCGTGTTCTCAATGGTGATCACGGCGTACTCTCCCAGCCAGGGCGTAAAGTTAAAGCTCTGCTCAATGGTCGCGCTGGCGCCCTCTCTGCTCCTTTGGCTCTGGAACACCCGGTCCTTCATGGCGGTGCCGGACCAGCTGGCCATATCCACCTCCGCCGGGTCCACCTCCGTGTACATGCCGCAGGTGACGCCGTACTCCGGTTTCAGAGGCGTTGACTGCCTGTGCTCCTCCGCTCTCTTCGCGTCCTCCGCCTGTTCCTCCGCCGTGCGGAACATGGCGGCATTCATATCTGTTGACCTGGCGATTCCGATGGGCTTTCCCTCCCCCTCCCGTCTTATGGAGTAGTCAATATCGCACTTTACATCTCCGGTAAGCCAGACAGGCTCTCCGTTGCCCTTGACCCCGATCTCTCCCTTGTCATTCACAAAGGGCTTCTCGCCGAAATCCACGCAGTTCAGGGTATCCCGGTAGGTGACTCCGTAGCACACGTCCAGAATGTCGGCAATGGTCTCCGCCTCCACGTAGTAGTGAATCTCGCCCTTCTCGTCGGCGTAGGTCAGCACGGCGGGAATCTCCGCGCCGTTCTCCGCCTTCACCTTCTCGCCGGGGGCGGTGCGCTCCACGCCGAAGAGGGCGATGCCCGCCTCCCCGCAGGCAAGGCGCAGGTCCCCGGCCTGGACCTGTACGGAACCTTCCTCCGGGGCCTTGTCCTCCTTGGCCAGGGAGGCGGAGATCAGGCAGGCCAGCAGCGCCATGGCGGCCATGCCGGCGATGAAGGGAATGTAGCTTTTCTTTGTTCTGTTCATGTTCATGCTCCTTTTTGATTTACCACTGCAGATTGTCCGCGATCTTAAAAAACGTCTCCCGGTCCAGGCCGCCGTGGGCTGTCAGATGGAGGACGTAGGGGCCCTCCGCCCACAGCAGAATATAACAGTAGGAATCGTTCTCCGCGGTATGGATAAAGATGCCCTTGCTGCCCTGGACGGAGGCCTCCTCCCACTGGTAGTCTCCCATCAATATCTCGCTGTACTCCTGCCCCATCCACTGGCGCAGGGCGATATACTGGTAGTCCTCGGTGCGGTAGGAGGTGCTGAAATGCACGGCGTCCTCCTCCGGCTCGCTCTCGGTCCACAGCGAGTACCCCTCCGGGACCCAGCCCATGGTGATCCGGTGGAACCGCTGGGGGACCACGTCCTCCTGGGGCCGGGCGCTGTAGGTGAGGACGCCGTCCCGGGCGGAGGCCTGAACCCGGTAGTCCTCCGGCTGGCCGGCGTGCACCGCCGTGCCCAGCAGCGCCACCACCGCCGCCAGCAGCAGCGCCCGCTTCCAGAGCTTCCGCCCCTTCCGCCGGGGCAGCAGGGGGCGCATCCGCTCCTCAAAGGCCGGGGAAAAGGCGTGGGCGCACGCCGCCCGGTCCGGCAGAGCGGATAAGTAGCGTTCCGCCGCCTCCGGCGCGGCCTGGCACAGCATCTCGTCGGTGATTCTCATATGACCTCCCCTCTCTCCGCCAGCTCCGCCGCCAGCCGCCGTTTGGCCTGGGCCGTGATCTGCCGGATGTTCTCCGGCGTCAGGCCCAGAAAGCCCGCGATCTCGGCGGCGGAGTATCCGTTGTAGTATTTCAGCAGCAGGACCTCCCGGTGTCTGGGGGGCAGGGCCGCCATGGCCCCGGCCAGGGTCCCGTCGGAGGGCGGGCCCTCGCAGCCGGGGACGTCCTCCTCCAGCTCCGATACCGGGTGGCGCTGCCTGGCCCGGTAGAGGTCGATGGCCTTCCGCTCCGCCACCGTGGCGGCCAGGCACCGGGCCCGGGGGCCCAGCTCCGGGGGCAGGCTGTGCTCCGCCAGGCTGAGGAAGGCCGTGTGCACCGCGTCCTCCGCGTCCTGGTCGTTGTTAAGGATCCGGCGGGCCACGTGGAACATCAGCCCCCGGTAGGCCGTGTACAGCGCCTCGAACCGCGTCCGGTCCTCCGGGCTGTCCAGAGCCTGTAAGTAAATCAGCATGTCACCGCCTCCCTCTGTTCACTGTGACGCTCCAGCCCGCCGGAATGTGACGCCGGACGGAAAAATTTTTCAAAATTCCCGGGAATGAAACGCCGCCGCCCTCCGGTTCCCCGGAGGACGGCGTGTCTGCCTGGCGCGATATAGGGGTCCAAACGGCGTTATTGCTCCGCCTCCAGCAGGTCCGCGAAGAACACGGGGTAGTCCCTGGCGAACCGCTCCAGCAGCATCCGCGCCACCTCCCGGCACTGGGGATGGGCCGCCGCGTCCGCCCGCAGGCGGAGGAAGTGCCGCCACTCCCGCAGGTCCATGGTGGCCACCAGCTCCGTTTTCAGGGAGTTGGGCAGGACGGACCGGGCCTCCTGGGGGGTGGCCCCCAGCTCGATCATCTGGAAATAGCTCCGCTCGGCGTTCTCCATGGCCTGCCGCCACACCTCGTATTTTTTCCGGTCCGTCTCGTCGTTCAGGTCGTAGCGAAAGCCGGTGGCCAGGTCGATGCAGGTGATCTGGCTGCCGAATTTCTCCTTGACGTAGTTGCAGTACCGGGTGCTCTCCTGGGAGTAGCTGGCGATGCGGTGGCGGACGATCTCGTGGGTCACGCCCCGGTCGCAGATGAATTTCACGGTGATGCTCCCGTGCTCGATGACGGACTCGTGGCCCCGGCGGATGATCCCCCGGATAAACTTCTCCGCCGAGCCCTCCTCGATGCGGTCCTCGCTCTTATAGCAGACCCGGCCAATGCGCTCAATGCGGCGGAGCATGTCCTCATAGGGCTCCGTGCTGAGCACCTCCACCGTCGGTTTCTGGATAATCATGCCAATTCTCTCCTCGCCTTTGAATTTTTCACCATTATAATGCAAATTCCCGCTATAAGCAATAGACGGTTTTTGTTGTTTTTCGACAGCCGCTGTGTTATACTACACGCAGTATGGCTGTTTTCCAGAAACGGCAGTTTTTTCAAGAGCACATTGGCCGGGCTCTTCCGGCTCTCTTTTTAGGAGGTTTATTCTATGCTGGTACCCAACCGCTTGAAATCCCTGTACGAGGGTCCCATGCCCCCCATGGGGCTGACGGACTATGAGTCCCTGTCCAAATTCCTCAACGCCGGCGCCCAGCGGTGCAAGACGTCCGGCCGGAACTTCGACCTGTTCCTGGACTGGGCCATCCACGCGCTGCTGGCCAGCCTCACCGCCGACAGCGCCGCCCGCATCTTCCTGCCCAAGACCAGGACCGCCCCCTTCGTGCTGGACGATCTGATCCCCCTCTCCGGCATCCGCCCCACGGGGAAGAAGAGGATCCAGCTCAGCGAGACCCACCTCATCGCCCCGGTTTGGAACAACACGGACCTGGGGCTGGCCCTGGAGGCCTTTTATGACAGCGGCTTTGAGGACGTGAAGATCGAACAGCACTTCGGGGGCGCCTACATCGAGGAGCTCCGCCTGGCCATCATCGACTCCCCGTCGGACGTGGACATCCCCAACGTCCTGCGGGTGTGGAACCGGGGCAGTCTCCAGCTGGACACCTACACCCTCAAGGCCCTGGAGCCGGTGCTGCGCACCAACGGCGACGCTTGGTACCTCCAGGAGGGGGAGGAGGAGCGGGCCGAGCCCGTGCGGGAGCCCCGGATGGCGGCCCTCTACAACTGCGGTCTGCGGCGCTACTGCGGGAAATAACATCTGCCTGTCTCAGGACCCGGGCCCCGTGGGGGGTCCGGGCCTCTTTTGTTGAAAAAATTTTCGGAGCGCCGCGACCCGGGGCCGGGAAAAGCGTACATCCATCAGTGAAGGGCGCGCTTCAAGAGCAGCGAGAGGAGGCAGAACATGGACGATCACGACATCGTGGCGCTGTACTGGGCCCGGGAGGAGGACGCTATCCGGGAGACCTGCGCCAAATACGGCGGGCTGTGCCGGAGCATTGTGGGCAGGATCCTCACCAGCCCCGAGGACGGGGAAGAGTGCCTCAACGACACCTGGCTGGGGCTGTGGAACGCCATCCCGCCCCAGCGCCCCGGCCGTCTGGCCGCGTTCGCGGGCCGGGTGGCCCGGAATCTGGCCCTGAAGCGGTACGACTACGTCACCGCCCGGCGGCGGAACCCGGAGGCCGTCCGCTCCCTGGAGGAGCTGGGGGACTGCGTCAGCGGCCGGGAGAGTGTGGAGACGGAGGTGGAGAACCGCCGGATCGAGGAGGCCGTCGGCAGCTTCCTCCGGGGGCTGGAGGAGGAAAAGCGGAACGTGTTTCTCCTGCGGTACTGGCACTTTCTCTCCATCGAGGACATCTGCCGCCGCACGGGGTCCGGCGAGAGCCGGGTGAAGTCCATGCTCAGCCGCACCCGGCGCAAGCTGCGCCAACATCTGGAACAGGAGGGAATTGAGATATGACGGAGCGGCAGTTATCGGACCGCATTGGAAACGTGGATGAAAAGCTCATCCAGCAGGCGGCGGAGGCCCCCAACTACGGCCTGCGCCGCAGGAAAACCGCCCTGCGGCGGCTGGCGTCCCTGGCGGCGGTCGTCGCCCTGATGGCCGTGAGCTTCACCACCGGGGCCCTGGCTTTCAGCCGGGAGACGGTGGTGGAGGTGCCGGTGGAGCAGGAGGCGGTGGTCCTGGAGGACATCGGCTTGACGCTGATCCTGCCGGACAGCTGGAAGGGCCTCTACGAACTTGTGGAGTGGGAGGGCCAGTACGTGGTGGTCTGCCCGGAGATCCGGGAGGCCGTTCTGGCCCAGTCCCGGCTGGAATGGGAGGCGGGGGGCATGGAGTGGCCCGAGGAACTGGACCGGAATCCCTTCACCGGGGGGATGCTGTTCTACATCTTCGGCATCCCCGGGGCCATGACGCCGGAGCAGCTGGCGGAGAGCGACTGGGGGGAGATGACCAATATCACCGAGACCCGGTATCTCCTGGCCACGGCGGAGCGGACCTATGTCCTCTACCACGCCAGCGACGTACAGTGCACCCCGGACACCGCGGAGCTCTATGACCGCCTGGCGGAGGGCATCCGTGACATCCGCATTGTGGTGGACAACATTCTCGCGTGACCGCGCCGCGGCGGGCCGCCCCATCGGGGCGGCCCGTTTTTCACTCTACCTCCGGTTGATTTTTCCCCGCTCCCCCGCCTGTGGATTGAAAAACCCCTTAAAATCCAGTACAATTGGCCCATATTACACATATGGGAGGACCGCCATGGAAAACGGGAAGATCGGGCCGTTCATCCGCCTGCTGCGGAAGGAGCGCAATCTGACGCAAAAGGAATTGGCCGCCATGCTGAACGTCACGGACAAGGCCGTGAGCAAGTGGGAGCTGGGGACCAGCCTGCCGGACGTGGCGCTGCTGCTGCCCCTGGCGGAGGCGCTGGGCGTCTCCGCCACGGAGCTGCTGGCAGGCGCCCGGGCCCCGGAGACGCCGGGAAAAACGCCGGAGGCCCCGCCCCGGGACACGGCGGGGGACATTCTGTCCTACGCCCGGAGGACCGCCTCCCAGAGGCGGGAGCGGCTGCGGCTGTGGCTGTTCGCGGGGATCAGCGGGACCTTCCTGCTCTCGGCGGCGGTGTGCTGGATCTGCGACATGGCGCTGAACCGGCGTTTGACATGGTCGCTGATCGTGTGCGTCTCTCTGATGCTGGCCTGGGCGGTGCTGCTGCCTCTGCTCACCTTCCGGCGCAGGCCGGTGCCGTGGGCCCTGGCGGCGTTGTCCGCGGCCATCCTGCCCTACCTCTACATCCTGGGGGACCTGCTGGGGGACCCCCGGGTGTTCCGGTTCGGCCTGCCCATCGCCCCGGCGGCGGCGCTGTATCTCTGGGGCGTGTATGCCGTCTGCCGGAAACACCGCCGCCGGAGGTGGTACGCCGCCGGGGACGTCCTGCTGCTGACGGCAATGCTGAACTTTGCGGTCGACATCATGGCCTATATGCTGGCCCCCAACGAGCTGCTCTGGGGCAGTCCTCTGCTCACCCTGGCCCTGTCCTCCGGGTGCTTCCTGGCGGACTATGTGCTGCGGCGGAGGGAGGAGGGCCTGTAGGGCCCGCCCCCTGGGAAAGCCCGGCTTTTACCCGCTAAATCTTTCAAAACTGTTAGATTTCAGAAAGATTGTGGAAAGATTCTCGTGGTACAGTCTGTATTGTCGAAGGACGTACAGACTTTTTTCCAATGGAGGTAATCTCAATGAGCATTTTAGAGACCAGGGCTCTGCGGAAGGTTTACGGCTCCGGGGATACGGAGGTCCGGGCCCTGGACGGCGTGGACCTGAACGTGGAGCAGGGAGAATTTGTGGCGGTGGTGGGGACCTCCGGCTCCGGCAAGTCCACGCTGCTGCACATGCTGGGGGGCCTGGACCGGCCCACCGGCGGCACCGTCACCGTGGACGGGCGGGACATCTTCTCCCTGAAAGACGAGGAGCTGACCATCTTCCGCCGCCGGAAGGTCGGCTTCGTGTTTCAGAATTACAATCTGGTGCCGGTTTTGAACGTGTACGAGAACATCGTCCTGCCTATCCAGCTGGACGGCGGGAGGCCGGACCGGGGCTATGTGGACGAGATCATCGAGACCCTGGGCCTGGAGAGCAAGCTCCAGAACCTGCCCAACAACCTCTCCGGCGGCCAGCAGCAGCGGGTGGCCATCGCCCGGGCCCTGGCGGCCAAGCCCGCCATCATCCTGGCCGACGAGCCCACCGGCAACCTGGACAGCGCCACCAGCCTGGACGTCATGAGCCTGCTGAAAACCACAGGGCAGAAGTTCAGCCAGACCATCGTCATGATCACCCACAACGAGGACATCGCCCAGATGACCGGCCGGATCATCCGCATTGAGGACGGCCGGATCGTGGTACGGGGGTGAGAGCCATGATGAAGGTACCCAACCGGTCCTGTATCCGCCGCCTGGGGTTCCGGACCATGGCGGCGGCCCGGACCCGCAACATCGTGGCGGTGCTGGCCATTGCCCTGACCACCGTACTGTTCACGTCCCTGTTCACCATCGCCTCCTCCATCAACTACTCCTTCCAGCAGGAGAATTTCCGCCAGGCGGGGAGCGACTGCCACGGCAGCGTCAAGGACATCACCTGGGAGCAGGTGGAGGAGCTGCGGGCCGACCCCCTCATCAAAGAGGGCTTTGCCCGGCTGTTCCTGGGGATGCCCAGCGAGGTCCCCTTCAACAAGTCCCATGTGGAGGTGAGCTACCTGGAGCCCGCCGCCGCGCCCCACTATTTCTGTGAGCCCGTGGAGGGGACCCTCCCCCGGGAGGGCACCAACGAGGCCGCTACGGATACCCACGTCCTGGCCCTCCTAGGCGTGGAGCCGGAGATCGGCGCGGAGTTTACCCTGACCTTCAACATTGACGACCTGACAGCCAATCCCATCCCTGTCACCCGGACCTTCACCCTCTCGGGGTGGTGGGAGTACGACAGCGCCGTCGTCGCCAACCACGTCCTCCTGCCCCGGTCCGCCGCCGAGGAGATCGCCGCCCTGAGCAATGGGGACCCCTTCTCCATGACCGGGAAATGGAACCTGTCCGTGATGCTGGACAACGCCATGAGCATCGAGGCGGACATCTCCCAGGTCCTTCAAAACCACGGCTACCAGTGCGAGGACCCCCAGGGGGAGAACTACCTGAAAATCGGCGTCAACTGGGGCTATTCCGGGGCCCAGCTCTCCAACAGCTTTGATATCACCACCCTGCTTGCCATCGTGGTTTTGCTGCTGCTGATTATCTTTACCGGGTATCTCATCATCTACAACGTCTTCCAGATCTCCGTCACCAACGACATCCGGTTCTACGGCCTCTTAAAGACCATCGGCACCACCGGGCGGCAGCTGAGGCGCATCGTCCGCCAGCAGGCCCTGATGCTGAGCCTCATCGGCATCCCCTTCGGATTGCTGCTGGGCTTCGTCATCGGCAACAAGCTCACCCCCATCGTCATGGCCCAGCTGAGCTACAAGCATGCCTTTGTCTCCTTCAATCCCCTGATCTTCATCGGGGCGGCGGTGTTCGCCCTGCTGACGGTGTTCCTCTCCTGCGCCCGGCCCGGACGGATGGCGGCCAAGGTCTCCCCGGTGGAGGCGGTGCGCTACACCGAGGGCGGGACCCCCAAAAAGCCCGGCAGGCGGGAGAAGACCCGCAAGGCCCAGGGCGGCGCGTCGTTGCCCAGGATGGCCTGGGCCAACCTGGGGCGGAGCCGGGGCAAGACCGTGGTGACGGTCATCTCCCTGACCCTGGCCGTGGTGCTGGCTACCATGACCTACACCTTCTCCATCGGCTTCGACATGAACAAGTACCTGGCCCGGAACGCCGACGTGGACTTCATCCTGGGGGATGCGGCCTACTTCCAGGTCAGCCGGGGCTTCCACTCCGCGGACCAGGCGGTGCCGGAGGGCGTCATTGCCGACGTGAACGCCCGGGGCGGCCTCGAGGCGGGCGGGCGCGTCTATGCCGGCGTTTCCGCCATGAAGGAATTCGTCACCGAGGACTGGTTCCGCAATAGCTGGGGGACCTTCAATTCCAAGGAGATCGTGGACCAGCTGGTGGAGCAGACGCCCCGTCTTCCCAACGGCCTTCTGGAAACCGAAGCGCAGATGTACGGCATGGAGGACTTCCCCCTGTCCCTGCTGGACGTGCTGGAGGGGGACCTGGCCCCTCTGTCGGACCCCTCCCAGAAGGCCATCGCCGCCGTGTATATGACCGACGATTACAACGCGACCAGGTGGGGCTCCAACTGGGCCAAGCTGGGGGACACAGTGACCATCCGCCACATCACCGAGATGGAGTATTTCTACCGGGACACCGGAGAGGTCTTTGGGTATGAGGATGTGGACGCCGCCATCAATGGCGACCGCCCCTGGGGGGAGCGGGCCAAGACCTACGAGGATATCGACTACACCGTCTGCGCCCTGGTGCGGATCCCCAACACGATCTCCTACCGATACAAGACCCTGGGCAGCGACGAGTTTATCCTGGGGGCGGAGCGCTTCAAGCGGGACACCGGCACCGACAGCGTCATGACCTATATCTTCAACACCGCCGACGAGGCCGAGCCGGCCATGGAGGCCTTCCTGGCCGAG
This sequence comes from uncultured Oscillibacter sp., assembly GCA_947644365.1. Classification (GTDB taxonomy): domain Bacteria; phylum Bacillota; class Clostridia; order Oscillospirales; family Oscillospiraceae; genus Oscillibacter. The sequence continues at coordinate 34,453 of CANRYZ010000006.1, forward strand.
TACACGGAATCCGTCCAGCCCCTGTACGACTACGAGAGCCGGGCCACCTACGCCGCCGAATTCGAGGGCTTCCGGAGCATGTTCATGACCATGGGCGGGGCGCTGAGCTTCATCATCGGCCTCGTGGGCGTGCTGAATTTTATCAACGCCGTCCTGACGGGCATCCTGACGAGGAAGCGGGAGCTGGCGGTGCTCCAGTCCGTGGGCATGACGGGAAAGCAGCTCAAGACCATGCTGGTGTGCGAGGGGCTCTACTACACCGTCCTGGCCCTGGCCGTCTCCCTGGCGATGACGGTCGTCCTGGGTCCCCTGCTGGGGAACGTCCTGGGGGACGTCTTCTGGTTCTTCTCCTACCGGCTCACCGTGGCGCCTGTTCTGGTGATCCTGCCCATCTTCCTGGTCCTGGGGGCCCTGGTGCCCCTGCTGGTCTACCGGTCCGTGGCGCGGCGCACCATTGTGGAGCGCCTGCGGGAGGCGGACGCCTGACCTGTGTGAAAAAAGAGACACGGCCCTTTCGGGGCCGTGTCTCTTTTGGGCGGAGCTTCCATCATAAATGTGGATCAAGGGTTGAACGGCGAGGTCTGGGGGACGCTGTTCGCCTTCGGCGAAGACGCTCTTTGTATCTGAGGATTTTTGCGCTTCGCGAATTGGATCGCGGGAAATTTCGCGGCGTGCGCGCCGCGCCCAGGGACTTTGCCCCTGGACCCCACAAACTTTTTCGAGAAAAAGTTGGATCAAAAAGCTTTATCTGCGCTTCGTTTCAACTCTTGATTCGCAGTCATAAAGGGGCGCCTGAAAGAGCGGACCTGCGTGCCCGCCCCTTCCGTCATTTCAGCTGGTCCAGGGTCAGGGAGAAGCTGTCCATGAAGATCTCCAGGAAGTAGGACACCTCCGGCAGGCCGTAGGCCTCCAGGGCCCTGCGGGTCTGGGCGGCGGCCTCCCGGAATTCCGTGTTCCCGGCCTTGAGCTCCTCCACGCACTTGATGTAGGCGGAGAGCTTGTCCGCCGCCTTCACCAGCTCCTCAATCTCGGGGGGGACCTCCGTCAGAAGGGGGGCGTAGGCGCTTCGCAGCTCCTCCGGCAGCATGGTCAGAAGCTTCCGGTCCGCCACGGCCTCCACATCCTTGTAGGCGCTGCGGATGGCGGGGTTGTCGTATTTGATGGGGGTGGGCATGTCCCCGGTGAGGATCTCGCTGGCGTCGTGGTACAGCGCCGCCGCCGCCACGGCCCCGGCGTCCACATGGCCGCCGAATTTCTCGTTGCGGATCACCGCCAGGGCGTGGGCCAGGACGGCGGCCTGGTGGCTGTGCTCCTGGACGTTCTCCGGGGCGGTGTTGCGCATCAGCGCCCAGCGCTGGATGAACCGCATCCGGGACATATAGGCAAAAAAGTGGCTCTTCATCTCAGTCCTCCTGTATCTCTCCGGTGAGAATTTCCCCGTCCGTGCCGGTGATCCGCACGGGCCGGACCTGGTTGTGCAGGTCCGCCTCCGCCGTTCCCGCCAGCACCTCCATATAGTTGGGGGCCCGGCCCAGATACCGCTCCCCCCGGGGCTGCTCGAAGAGAACGGGGTACGTCCGTCCCACGCAGCCCTGGAGGTATGCCGCCCGCAGCTCCTCCGCGGCGGCGGCGGCCCGCCGGGCCCGCTCCGCCTTCACGGCCCTGGGCACCTGGGACATCTTCGCCGCCGGGGTGCCGGGGCGGACGGAGTAGGGGAAGATGTGCATTCTGGCGAAGCCGCACCTGCGGATAAAGTCCAGGGTTTTCCGGAACTCCTCCTCCGTCTCCTCCGGGAAGCCGGTGATGAGGTCCGTGGTGATGGCGGGGCGGTCAAACCACCGGTTCAGCAGCTCCACGGACTGGAGGTAGCGGGCGGTATTGTACTTCCGGTTCATGCGGCGCAGCGTCTCGTCGCAGCCGCTCTGGAGGGACAGGTGAAACTGGGGGCACAGGTCCGGCAGGGCCGCGCACCGGCGGCAGAAGTCCTCCGTGACGGTGCGGGGCTCCAGGCTGCCCAGGCGCACCCGGACCCTGGGGGCGGCGGCGCAGACGGTCTCCACCAGGTCCGTCAGGCCTGGGCGGCCCGCCAGGTCCCGGCCCCAGGAGGAGATCTCGATGCCCGTCAGCACAATCTCCCGGTAGCCCGCCGCCGCCAGGTCCGCCGCCTGCTCTGCCGCCTGTTCCGGGGGCAGGGAGCGCACCGGCCCCCGGGCGTAGGGGATGATGCAGTAGGAGCAGAAGTTGACGCAGCCGTCCTCCACCTTCAGCATGGCCCGGGTGCGGCTCTCCAGCCCGCCGGCGGGCAGGACCTCAAATTCCCGGCGGTCAAAGGCCCGGTCGATGGCGGTGCGGCGGGCGCGGTCCTCCGCGGCCCGCTCCAGCAGGGCGATGAAGCCCAGCCGGTCCCCGGTGCCGGCGACGAGGTCCACGTCCAGCTTCTCCGTATCTTCCGGATGGGTCTGGGCGTAGCAGCCGCACAGGGCCAGCACCGCCCCGGGGCGCTCCCGGCGGATTTTGTGCAATGCCTGGCGGGACTTCTGGTCGCTGACCGCCGTGACGGAGCAGCTGTTCACCACGTAGGCGTCCGCCTCCTGGGAGAAGTCCACCATCTCGTGGCCCCGCTCACGCAGAAGCCGCTCCATGGCCTGGGTCTCGTATTGGTTCACCTTGCAGCCCAAGGTGCAGATGGCGATTTTCATGGCTTGTCCTCTTTTTCCGGATTGATGTTCCTACTGGGCCGCCGGCCCTTCAAACAGTCGCTGAACGCCTTCAAATCCCGCTTCTGTTCTGCGGAGAGGCTGTTGAAATCCACATTTTGGATCGCGCCCTCCAGGGCGTACAGGTGGACCAGGCACACCTGGGGGTACAGGGTTTTCAGCTGGAAGAAGGCCTGCTTGGAGCCCGCCTCCGCCAGCTCCTCCGCCGAGTGGATGCCCACGGCCCGCAGCTTTCTCGCCATCTCCGCGCCGATATTCGCCATGGAAGTCAATTCCGCCATAGCCGTTTCCTCCCTTTTATCTTTTGTGCTGCTGGTCCGGAGTCCTGGCAATTTGATGAATCACAGGTTGAAGCCCAAAATTGTCTATGCTATAATCAGAGCGGCAAATCGGTGCTTGTGAGAATCATTCGAGGGATTGGCAGGAGGGACAATATGAAACTGCGGTTGAATGCAAATCATTTAAAACTGGTTGCGATTATTGCCATGACGATCGACCATGTATGTGATTTGATTTATCCCGGTTTTCCAGCTGAACCGGGAGCAATGGCGTTGCATATTGTCGGCCGTTTAACAGCCCCGATCATGTGGTTTTTCGTGTGTGAAGGATATCATTACACGCGCAATGTAAAACGGTATATGCTGCGAATGGGAATTTTTGCGGTCATTTCGCATTTTGCATATTGTTTTGGATTCGGAATCAATCCAATTCCGTTCAGCACGGGGATTTTTAATCAGACAAGCGTTATGTATCCGCTTTTTGCTGCGGTTTTGATCCTGTGGATGCAGGACAGTGATCTGCCAATGAAGAATTGGGTAAAGAATACCCTGATCTTTGTATTGGTTTGGAGCGCGTTTCCAGCGGATTGGAGCTGCCCGGCGGTACTTGCAATATTGGCAATGTATGAGAAAAGGGGAGACCTAAGGGCACAGATGAGAGCGGTGCGCCTGTATGTCGCAATATATGCAGTGGTATCGTTCTTTTTTGTGAGTAAAGTGTATGCTTTGGTGCAGATTGGCGTTTTGCTGGTCTATCCTGTGTTAAAGCTGTACAATGGCGAAAGAGGGAAGGCAAAATGGATGAAGTGGTTTTTCTATCTGTATTATCCGATCCATTTGCTTTTCATTGGAGTGCTTCGCGTCTGTATTTATGGAGATATCAGTCTATTGTTTTAGCGGCGGACAGAGCAGCTTGACATTTTTCAGACAAGGCCTGAGAGACCGGACTTCCATCAACACGGGAGGGAAAGGGGAGGCTGTCTCGTCCCTGTTCAGGATTTGTGCTGCTGACAGCTGTTTTCCAAAAGTATTCGGCAAAATACCGAAAGGCGGCAGTCACCCTTGCATTGTGACCGCCCGATAAACGGGAAATTACTTTTTCATAATTCCAATCTCATATAAACAACTTCTTGAAATCCTGTCATTCGGGAATTAAAGCCTTTAGGATTCCTGCCATATTCAACAAACCCGTTTTTTTCGTACATGGATATTGCCCGTGTATTTTCAGCAACCGCATTCAATTCCAGCTGGATATATCCCGCAGCCCTTGCACATGCAATGCACGCCGTGGTCAACGCCTGCCCGATTCCCAGCCCCCAAAATTCTTTGGCGACACTGATCCCAAATTCAGCACGATGCCGCACCTTGTATTTTGTGCCTATTGCTTCGATCCCAGCAGTTCCCACAACTACGTTATCAACTACGGCGACTATCTGAATTTCATTTTTACTTTCAGCTTTTTCTTTGAGAAATTGGCTTTCCTGCATCACGTTGAATGTGTTCTCGTCGGGATAGGTAAGCAGATAATCGGTTTCTCCATGTGTCAAATTGAAGTTATCGAATACAGCCTGCCCATCAGCCGCTGCTCCATTTCTTAAACAGCATTCCATACCGTTTTTTAATCGTATCACTTGATTATATTTCATGCTAATCTGTGTTTCCTCTTTTCTTCGATAAATCCCGATTTATCCTTCTGATTATAGCATGATACAGACTTCCCGGCAATTTGTTTTCGTGAAATTGCCGGAGTTTCAGCCAGCAGCATACATCTTGAACAGGGACTTCGTCTCCTTTGCCTTGCGCTTTGAGGAAAACTCCTGTATAATAAAATATTAGGCTTATTATTATAGCGTTTTTTCCCCCGTTGGGCAAGTCCCAATCGGGGGATTCAAGAGGTGCTGTCATGATTTATCTGGATTACGCCGCCACTACCCCGGTGCCCCGGGCCGTGGCGGACGCCATGTATGAGGTTTTGACCTGCCGGTTCGGCAACCCCAGCAGCCAGTACCCCATGGGTCTGGAGATGAAAAAGCGGGTGGAGGGCTGGCGGAGGACCGTTGCGGACGCCCTGGGATGTGAGGCGAAGTATTTACACTTTACATCCTGCGGCACCGAGGGGGACAACTGGGCCGTGGCCGCCGCCTGCTGGCAGAACCGGCGCCTGGGAAAACACATCGTCACCACCGCCGTGGAGCACAGCGCCGTGCTGGAGGCCTGCCGCTGGATGGAGCGGCAGGGGTGCGAGGTGACGTACCTGATGCCGGACCGGAGCGGGCGCATCGCCGCGGAACAGGTGCTGGAGGCTGTGCGGCCCGACACGGCCCTGGTCTCCGTGATGATGGTGAATAACGAGCTGGGCACCGTCTATCCCATCGAGGCCATCGCCCGGGGCCTGGCGGCGAAGAACCCCAAGACCCTTTTCCACACCGACGCCGTCCAGGGCTTTCTGGAGGTCCCCTTTGCCGCCGGGAAGCTGGGGGCGGACTTTGTCGCCGTCTCCGCCCATAAGATCGGCGGGCCCAAGGGCTGCGGGGCGCTGTACATCGGCCCCCGGGTCCGGAATCCCCGGCCCCTGCTGGCCGGGGGCGGCCAGGAGGACGGTCTCCGGGCCGGGACGGAGGCCACCGCCCAGATCGCCGGCTTTGCCAAAGCCGTGGAGCTGCGGCGGCAGGGGCTGGAGGAGAAGCTGGCCCATCTCAGGGACCTGCGGGCCTACGCCGCCGAGACCCTCTCGGCCATTCCGGATCTGACGGTCGTCGGAGACGGGCAGGCGCCCCACATCCTGGCGGCGTCCCTGGCGGGCTGGCCCAGCCAGAACATCGTCAACGACCTGGGGAGCCAGGGGATCTGCATCTCCGCCGGCTCCGCCTGCCACCAGGGCAGGCCCAGCCATGTGGTGGCGGCCCTGGGGCTGCCAAGACGCGCCGCCGGGGGCGTCATCCGCCTGAGCTTCGGCCCGGAGACCACCCGGGCGGACGTGGACGCCTGCGCGGAGGCCCTGCGCCGCCACCACGACCAGCGGATGCCCATGCTGTGAAATAGTCTGAGAGGATCCGTCGGAAGGAGGACCGGATATGCTTCGCTTTCTCCGCAGGGAGCCGGGCTTTTACCGGCACACCTGGATGCTGGCCCTGCCCATCATCCTGCAAAATCTCGTCACCACATCCCTGGGGTTTGTGGACACCTTCATGGTGGGCCTGCTGGGACAGGCGGAGCTGTCCGCCGTCACGGCCGCCAACACCCCGGTCTTTCTGGTGCAGATCATCATCTTCGGCCTCCTCAGCGGACTGGCGGTGCTGGTGAGCCAATACTGGGGCAAGCACGACACGGAGGCCATCAACCGCTGTATGGGCATCGCCCTTTACACCGGCGTGTCCCTGGCGGCCCTCATCGCCCTGGCGCTGTTCCTGGCCCCCCGCCAGGTCATGGCGCTGGTGACGGATAACGCCCTGCTGATCGAGCTGGGGGCGCCCTATCTCCGGATCGTGGGTATCAGCTATGTCTTCAACACCGCCAGCTCCGTCTATGTGGGGGTGCAGCGCAGCACGGAGAACCCCGCCATGGGCCTGGCCGTGTTCACCGTCTCCATGGTGCTGAACACGGTTTTGAACTACATCCTGATCTTCGGAAAGCTGGGCCTCCCGGCCCTGGGCATCACGGGCGCGGCCCTGGCTACCCTGAGCTCCCGGGTGGTGGAGTTTCTGCTGACCTTCACCTACGCCCTGCGGGACAAGCGCATCCCCCTGGCGCCCGCCGCCCTCTTCCACCCCGGGACCGCCTTTGTGGGGGACTTTTTGAAATACTCCACCCCCGTGCTGGTGAACGACTCCCTGTGGGGCCTGGGGACCACCCTCATCACCGCCGTCATCGGCCACATGGCCATCTCCGAGGAGATGCTGGCGGCCTACGCCATTATGGGGAATATCGAGAAGTTTTCCACCGTGGCCTGCTACGGCATCTCCGGCGCGTCGGCGGTGATCGTGGGCAAGCGCATCGGAGAGGGGGCCTCCAAGGAGGAGGTCTATGAGGTCAGCTGGTGCATGCTGCTGCTGACGGTGCTGATCGGCCTCATGGTGTCGGCGTCCCTGGCGGTGCTGCTGCCCACGGTGTTCATTCCCTATCTCTACCCCCTGTTCCACCTGGAGGGGCTGTCCCTGGAGATCGCCGCCACCATGTGCGTGGTGTTCATCTTCATGATGCCCACCAAGGCCTTTGACATCACCAATATCTCCGGCGTCCTCCGGGCCGGCGGGGACGTGCGGGTGTCCGCCGTCATCGACGTGGGCTCCGTGTGGCTGGTGGCGCTGCCCATTACGGTGCTCTCGGCCCTGGTGTTTCAGGCGCCGGTGGCGCTGGTCTGCCTGGGCATCCAGGCGGAGGGCCTCAGCAAGGTGCCCCTGGGCATCTGGCGGCTCCGGAGCCGCCGGTGGATCAACGACGTGACCCGGGAGGGGACGGCATGAGCCTGTTCTGCTGTCCTGTCTGCGGAGCGCCCCTGGAGCGGGGGGAGCGGGCCTATGCCTGCCCCTCGGGCCACAGCTACGACTTGTCCAGGGAGGGCTATGCCTATCTTCTGCCCCCCAACCGGAAGCACTCCGCCGCCCCCGGGGACGACCGCCAGATGGCCCGGGCCCGGAGGGAATTTCTCTCCAAGGGGTATTACGAGCCGCTTTTGAATACGCTCTGTTGTCAGATTTTGTCCCTCTGCGGCGAGTCTCCGGTGATTTTGGACGCAGGCTGCGGCGAGGGCTACTACACCGCCGGCATCTTCCGGGCCCTTCGGGCCGCCGGAAAAGCGCCCCGCGTGGCGGGGACGGACATCTCCAAGTACATCCTCCGCTCCGCCGCCAAACGGGAGAGGGGCGTGGAGTTTGCCGTGGCCTCCTCCTACCGTCTGCCCCTGGCGGACGGCGCGGCGGACCTGCTGCTGGACTGTTTCTCCCCCCTGGCGCTGGCGGAGTTTCGCCGGGTGCTGCGGCCCGGCGGCATGTTTGTGTACGTGGTTCCCGGGGAGCGGCACCTGTGGGAGCTGAAACAGGTGCTCTACGACCGCCCCTATCCCAACCAGGAGCGGGAGACCCCCTATGAGGGCTTTGCCTACCAGCGGATCGTCCCGGTGGATGGGACAGTCACGCTGCCGGACCAGGCGGACGTCCAGAACCTGTTCCGCATGACGCCCTATTACTGGAAAACGCCCAGGTCCGGCGGGGAGCGGCTGGCGGCGCTGGAGACGCTGACCGTCACCACCTCGTTCCGCATCCATATCTTCCGCAGATTGTGAAAAAAGAGGACGCGCGGCCAAACGGCCGTGCGTCCTTTTTTGTGAGTTGATTTTGCGTGCTTTTGGAGATTGCCCCTGCGGCCTTCACGCCCGGGCGTGCCGCTGCCGCACGGGGGCGGGCAGGGGCGGCAGGATCCGCTCCCGGCGGTAGATCTCCCGCAGCTCCGTCCCCACGGCCTCCAGGCTCCGGCTCTCCGCCGTGGCCCGGCCCGCGGGGGTCAGGTCCGGCAGGGCGCCGGAGAGAATGCCCTCAACGATCCGTTGAAATTCGCCGGTATTCGACGCTTTGTATACGTTTTTGCCGTCCTCCAGCCAGCCGCCGTACACCGGGATGTCCCGCACCACCGTGGGCACGCCGCAGGCCAGGGCCTCCAGCACCACGATGCCCTCGGTCTCCTCGCGGCTCATAAAGGCGAATACGTCGGCTCCGCGGTAGGCCTCCCGCAGCCGCTCCCGGTCCACAAAGCCGGGGAATTGGACGTTGGCGGGGGCGCTCTCCATGGCCCGGACGATGTCCTGGGGGATCAGGCGCGGGTCCGTCCAGCCGAACCAGAGGAACTGGGCGGAGGGGACCTGACGGGCCAGGTCCAGGAACTCCGGCAGGCCCTTCCGGGCGATGGTGTGCCCCACGGAGATCACCGTCCGGGCGTCCTCCGCCAGGTTGTACCGCCGCCGGAAGGAGGCCCGGGCGGCGGGGTCCGGCTGGAAATAGTCCGTGTCCACGCCGTTGGAGATGCTGTACACCGGGCGCTTGAGGCCGTAGCCCTCCAGCAGCTTCCGGGAGTATTCCGTGGGGGTCAGCACCACGTCGCCCAGGCCGTAGCAGAAGGTGATCCACCGCCGGAACAGGGGGGCCAGGGCGTCGGAGCCCTTGAAGGAGCCCCGGAAGTCCTCCATGGTGGAGTGGCCGTACCAGACCACCTTCCTCCCCCGCAGCCGGGCCCCCAGGGCCGCCAGCACGGAGTCCGGCAGGACGGTGTTCACATGGACGGCGGCGGCGTCCTCCGTCCAGCGGGAGGTGGTCTGGATGTCCGCCCGCCGCAGGCACTCCCGCTGGTGGCGGATGGCCTGTCCCACGCCGCTGCGGCCCACGATCTTCTCGCCGCCGCTGTAAATATAGATTTTCATGGGAGCCCTCCTTGTCATACTGTGCGCCGGAAACGGCATTTTGGGCGCACTGATTCAGGCGAACGTCTCCGTCCGCTTTTTTCGTCGTCATTCAGTTTTTACGTGAACCGCCGTTTTATGACGGAAAAATTTTTCATGTGCCAGGCGTTTTTTCGGCCGCAAATGCGCCTGACGGAGGACGCTGTCCGCTGCCCTTTGGGCCGCGGAGACGCTCTCAGAAGCGTGTTTTTATTACATTAGACTGGGGATTTCGCGCCCTGCGGGGCGCGCCCCGGGGCGTTGCCCCGGGACCCCACAGCCTTTGTAAAGGCTGGCGAAACTTTTATCTGCGCGTTGCCTTCAGTGGGCAATCATCTGCCAGATTGCCGTCAGCCCCAGGCTGTACAGGGCGATGGCGAAGGGCTTCCCCAGCAGAATGATCGCCGTGTACCGCCGCCAGCTCATATCCGTGGTGCCCGCCAGATAGCAGAGAAAGTCGTCCGGCGCCACCGGGAGAAAGATGGCCAGGGCAAAGAGCCGGGCGAAGCGGTCCCGCTCCTCCGCCCAGCGGCTGTACCGCTGGATGGTCTTTTCCGAAAACAGCAGGGACAGCAGGGGCCTGCCGCAGTTTCGGGCCACGGCGAAGGCCATGAGAGACCCCGCGCAGATGCCTACGTAGTTGTACACAAATCCCCACACCGGGCCGAACAGGATCACGCCCACCAGGCACCCCAGTCCCCCCGGCAGCACGGGCACCACCACCTGCACCGCCTGAAAGACGGTGAACAGCAGCGCCCCGGCGATTCCCAGGCTGGCCACCAGCGCCTCCAGCCGCTCCTGGGAGGTCAGCACGCCGGTCTGCCAGCCCCACAGGGCCACCGCCACGCACAGGAGAAAGCCGGTGATGGACACGGCCTGGAGGACCGTCTTTTCAACGGGCCGGCTCACGCGGAGACCTCCCGCCCCTCCAGGGCGTGGCGGGCGATCTGCGCCTCGTAGATGGCCTCCGCCCGCTCCGCAAACCGCTGGGCGGAGAATTCCTCCGCGGAGGCCCGGGCGCTCCGGGCCAGCCGCTCCCGGCGGTGGGGCTGGGAGAGGAAGTCCGAGAGCTTTGCCAGAAAGTCCGCCTCGTCCCGGTACTGCCAGCCGTTTTCCCCGTTCCGGATGACGCCGGTGAGGCAGGGGTCCGCCCGGCACAGGGCGGGGACGCCGGCGGCCAGGGCCTCAATGTAGGTCAGGCCCTGGGTCTCGCTGGTGGAGGCGCTGACAAACAGATCCCCCAGCCGGTACCAGTCCGCCACCTGCTCCGGGGCCACCATGCCGGCAAAGACCACGTCCGGAGCCCTCAGGCCCAGGGCGGCGGCCTCCCGCTCCAGCTGCGGGCGGTGGGGGCCGTCCCCCACGATGAGAAGGGTCACGGGGGCGTCCCCCAGGGCGGCGCGGCAGCGCAGCAGCTCGCCGGTGTTCTTCTCCTCCGCCAGCCGCCCCACGGAGACCAGAACCGTCCGCTCCGCCGGGATGTCCAGGCTGGCCCGCAGCACCGCGGACCGCCAGGGGTCCGGCTCCCCGGCGAAGGGGGTGAGGTCGATGCCGGAGGGCACCACGAACACCGGGCGCCGGACGCCGTACCGCTGCAGCAGCATCCGCACCTTGCCTGTGGGGGCGATGAGGCAGTCCGTCCGGGCCGCCACCCACCGGGAGAACACCGCCACCGCCTGCCGCCCGAACCGGACGCTGGGGGAGAAGTAGTGGGTGTAGTCCTCGTATACCGTGTGGTAGGTGTGGACCAGGGGGATGTCCAGCTCCTCGGCGATGCGCCGGGCCAGGAAGAAGGTGGAGAACTCGCACTGGGAGTGGACCACGTCCGGTCCCCAGGCGATAAGCTCCCGCACCCACTTCCCAGCCAGAGCCGTCCGCAGCCGGGCGCCGGGGTACACCAATCCGGCGGCAATGGAGCCCAGGTATGTCACGCCGTCTTTTTCCCAGGAGCGGCGGCTCTGGGAGAGGGTCAGCACCCGGACCTCGTGTCCCCGGCGCTCCAGCTCCCGCCGGAGATTTTTTACCGACGTGACCACCCCATTGACGGCGGGGCTGTACCAGTCGGAGGTAATGAGAATTTTCATGTCAGGTCCCTCGTTTCGCGTTGTCCTAACCATTCTTACGAGATGGCGGACGGTTTTTCTTCAAGTTTTGGAAATTATTTTATGTCTACCGTGTATCATTGTACTAGTGTATTAGATATAGTAATACAGTTAATACAGTTTGTCAAGAGGAAGCGCCCGTTTTTTGTGCGGTTTTTCAGGCGCGCCCACCCTGTATCAACTCTATCACCGGAATCTTTCCACAATCTTTCTGAAATCTAACAGTTTTGAAAGAACCGCGGCCCCGGCGGCACACAGGCGCCGCCGGGGCCGCGGAGAGGGTCAGCGCTCCGCCTCGCCGCCCACGATCCGGTCGTAGGCGTGGGCGGTGAGGCCGTAGACCAGGGCGTAGATGGCGCAGAAGGCCAGCAATGTCCCGGCGGTGCAGAGGGCGAACAGCTTCACGTCGTAGAGGTTGAACAGCGTCAGCATCCGGGAGAGCATGGGGAAGGCCGCCGCCGTATGGATGCCCGCCGTCCCCAGGGGCAGGAAGAACACCAGCAGGATCTGGCTGTGGATGGAGGCCTTGACCTCTTTCTCCGTCATGCCCACCTGGCGGCAGATGCGGTAGCGCCGCTGGTCCTCATAGCCCTCGGAGATCTGCTTGTAGTAGATGATGAGGACGGTGGTCATCAAAAAGAGGATGCCCAGGAACACCCCCAGGAAGAGGAAGCCGCCGTACATGGCGTAGAAGTCCTGGGCGTTGTCCTGCTTGCTGGTAAAGCCGATGCCGTTCTCCCGCAGGCTCAGGCGGTAGACGATGTCCTCCGTCTGGGCCAGCTTTTCCGTGTAATCTTTGCCGGGCAGATTCATCTGAATGCGGAACTGGCGGGCGGTGCGGCCTGGCTCCAGGGCCATGAGCCGGTCCGCCGTCTCCGGGCTGTCCACCACCAGGAACAGCTCCGCCTCCTCGCCGCCCAGCAGGTTGGTAGTGGCGTGGCGGATGGGGTCTGTGAACTCGCCCTGGACGTGGAAGGCATAGCCCTCCAGGTCGGAGGGGTCCTCGATGAGCTCCCGGGGGTATTCGTCGTTGAACCGGGCGATCTGGAAGTCAGCGGGGAAATTCTCCAGTCCCACGGTATGGACCAGCACCTCGCCCGGCGCCAGAGCGACGGCCCGGCCCGTCAGGCGGGCGTAGTCCTCCGCCGTCACCACCTCCACCAGCGTCCGCTGGGTGCTGGGGCTCATGTTCATGGACAGCACCCCGTTCCGCCACCCGCAGTACACCCAGTACCGGCTGTAGTACCGCAGGTCCTGGATCTCTCCCACAGAGGCGGCCTCCCGCCGTACCTCCTCCAGGTATTCCATGGAGTCCCCCGGCTGGCGGTCCAGGTCCTGGATGAACTCGATGTCATAGGGGAACATCTCGTCCAGGGCCCGGTCCAGGCCGATGTAGAGGCAGATGGTGGTGGACACCGTCACCAGAACCATGGTGGAGAGGATGCAGATGTTGGCCAGGCCCACGGCGTTCTGCTTCATGCGGTACAGCAGGCCGGAGACGGCGGTGAAGTGGCGGGTCTGATAGTAGAAGCGCTTGTTGGCCCGCAGGCGCTTGAGCACGGCGATGGACCCGGCGGCAAACAGGCAGTAGGTGCCGATCATCACCAGTCCCACCGCCAGGATGAAGAAGAATACGGCCTCCACCGGATTTTTCACCGCGAAGGAGAGTCCGTAGCCCCCCAGCAGGGCCGCAAGGCCGGTCAGCGCCAGCAGCCACTTGGTCCGGGGTTCCCGCTCCCCGGCGCTCTGGCTGTGGAGCAGCTCCACCGGCCTGGAGCGGTACAGCTGGAAGAGGTTTTTCACCAGGGTCAGGGCCATCAGCGCGGCGAAGAGGGCCGCCGTCTCGCAGATTCCCGGCAGGCTCACGGAGAAGCCGAACAGCACCGGCAGATGGGACATCTTCAAAACCACCAGCAGCATCAGCTTGGAGAGGAGAATGCCAAGGAGAATCCCCCCGGCAATGACCGCTCCGGCGCACAGCAGCGTCTCCCAGCACATCACCAGGGCGATGTGCCGTTTCTCCAGCCCTAAGATATTGTAGAGGCCCAGCTCCCGCTGCCGCCGCTTCATGACAAAGCCGTTGGCGTACAGCAATATCACGGCGGCGAAGAGGGCCACCACAAAGCACCCCATGGTGCTCAGGGACTGGAGGTACATGGCTCCCCGGACGGTCTCCAGCGTCTCGTGGCCGGAGAGGAAGCGGAGGATGTAGTACATGGCCGCCACGCCGCCGCAGGAGAGGAGGTAGGGCCCGTAGTACCGCCCGTTCCGGGCCAGATTCACCAGGGCCAGCCGGGGGAAGAAGCCGGACTTACGCATGGGACTCACCGCCTTGCGAGAGCACCGTCAGCGTGTCGGAGATGCGGCGGAACTGGGCCTCCTGGGTCTCCCCGCCCCGGTAGAGCTGGTGGTAAACCTGTCCGTCCCGCAGGAAGAGGACCCTTCCGGCGTGGCTGGCGGCCTTGACGGAGTGTGTGACCATCAAAATGGTCTGGCCCTCCCGGTTGATCTCCCCGAAGAGCTCCAGCAGACTGTCGGAGGACCGGGAGTCCAACGCCCCGGTGGGCTCGTCCGCCAGGACGATCTGGGGGGCGGTGATGAGGGCCCGGGCGGCGGCGCAGCGCTGCTTCTGCCCGCCGGAGACCTCGTAGGGGAATTTCTCCAGGATGTCGGAGACGCCCAGCTGCCGAGCCAAAGGGCGGAGCTTGGCGTCCATGAACTCGAAGTCCTTTCCCGCCAGCACCAGGGGCAGGAAGATGTTGTCCCGCAGGGAGAAGGTGTCCAGCAGATTGAAGTCCTGGAACACAAAGCCCAGGTGGGAGCGGCGGAAGGCCGCCAGGTCCTGCTCCCGAATATCGGAGAGGGCCCAGCCATTGAGGTACACCTCCCCGGCGGTGGGGCGGTCCAGGGCCGCCAGGATGTTCAGAAGGGTGGTCTTGCCGGAGCCGGACTCGCCCATGATGGCCACGTACTCCCCGGGCTCCACGGAGAAGCTGACGCTGCGAAGGGCCTCCACCTGGTTCCCGCCGAAGCGGGTGGTGTAGATTTTTTGTAAGTGCTGTACTTCCAGTAGTGGCATGGAAAGAACCTCCTTGGGTTTGATGAACCCAGTATACCAGACACGCCGGGCTGGGAGCCATTGATTTGGCTTACAGTCCGGCGTGGTTTCTTACATTTTTGTAAGATTAAGGAGCGGGCTTGTACGCGCCCTTGCGGGCGGGGCGGGATTCAGCCATGTCGATGGCTGGGCAGATGCACCCCCCATTTTCTCTTTTCGCCGCGCCGAAAAGAGAAAACGGGCCGTGCACGGTCCAAAAGAGAAAAGGGCGCTTTTGGTGGTCGCGGAAGTCTCACGCTTCGATTGAAGGGCGCTCAGGAAATTTGATGCGTGGACGCATGGACTTCCTTCTCTTCCCGCGCTTCGCGCCTAGTCCCCACCGTACGGGGAAGAGAGCCGGTCTACCGGCGGTAGGCGGGTGGGCCTACCCGAACGTGCCAGACTAGGCGCGAAGCGCGGGAAGAGACGCTAGGGACGATGCGTCAA
>CANRYZ010000007.1 GCA_947644365.1 uncultured Oscillibacter sp.
CCGCACCGGGCCAGAATGGCCCCCAGGAAGATGGCGGAGGACCGCATCTCCCGCATCAGTATATCAGACACGGCGCAGTTGTTCAACCCGGCAGTATCTGTCAGGAGGCTGTCCCCCTCCCAGTGGGCCTCACAGCCCAGGGCCTCCAGGATTCGGATGGAGGCGTCCACGTCCCGCAGGCGGGGACACCCCCGCAGCTCCACCTGTCCGCCCGTCAGCAGCGTCGCCGCCAGAATGGGCAGTACGCTGTTTTTCGCTCCCTGGACGGCCACTTCTCCTGAAAGGCTGCCGCCGCCCCGCACCAAAAGCTGGCTCATACACGTTCCCCCCGTACCCAAAAATGGTCTCATACAGACCATCTTATGGATTCGGGGAAAAACTGGTTACTTGCTCACCTGCATGATCGTCTCATAAATCCGCTCCGCCGCGTCCCGGATGCCCAGGGACGCCATGGCGCTCTCCATCCCGCTCCGGCGCTCCCCGTCGTGGAGGATGCCGCAGGCGGC
This sequence comes from uncultured Oscillibacter sp., assembly GCA_947644365.1. GTDB lineage: Bacteria > Bacillota > Clostridia > Oscillospirales > Oscillospiraceae > Oscillibacter. The sequence continues at coordinate 507 of CANRYZ010000007.1, forward strand.
CTGGAACAGCGCCTGGCCGGTGCTGTCCTTTTCCAGCAGCACCGCCGCGCCTCCCGCCTCCTCCAGAGCCCGGGCGTTCTTCTCCTGGTGGTTGTTGGTCACGTAGGGCGAGGGCACGATCAGCGCCGGGACGCCCAGGGCCGTGAGCTCGCTGATGGTAGAGGCCCCGGCCCGGCAGATCACCAGATCCGCCGCCCGCATGGCGGCCGCCATGTCGTAGATGTACTCCCGGACATCCAGGGCCGGGTGGTCTCTCAAATCGACGCCCCTCTCCTCCAGCAGCGCCATCAGGAGAGGATACCCCGCCTCCCCCGCGCCGTGGATGTGGTGGAACGGCTCCCTCCCGGCCTCCAGGGCCAGGAAGTCCGCCATCCGGCGGTTCATGCCGGAGGCCCCCAGGGACCCCCAGAAGGAGACGATCAGCGGCCGTCCGTCGTCCACGCCCAGCTTTCGCTTGGCCTCCTCCTTTGTCAGGTCAAAGAAGTCCCCCCGCACCGGCGTGCCGGTGACGGCCACCTTCTCCGGATGCCTGTAGTGCTGCCGGCAGGACTCGAAGCCCACCAGAATCCGGTCCGCGAAGGGCTCCAGCATCTCCGTGGTCAGCCCCGGCACCATGTTGGACTCGTGGACCACCGTGGGGATACCGGCCTTGGCGGCGGCCTTCACCATGGGGTAGCTGGCGTAGCCGCCGGTGCCCACCACCGCGTCCGGCGGGAAGTCCCGCAGAATCGCCCGGGCCTCCCGCGGGGCCCGCAGGAGGTTGCAGACGGAAATCAGATTGTGCCGGATCTCCCTGGGTCTGAGGGAGCGGTGAAAGCTGGAGATGTGGACGGTGCGGAAGTCGTACCCCGCCTTGGGGACCAGCTCCTTCTCCAATCCCCGCTCCGCGCCCACAAAGAGGAATTCCGTCTCCGAGTCCTTCTGACGCATCAGCTGCGCCAGGGCAATGGCGGGATTCACATGCCCCGCCGTCCCCCCACAGGTAAAGATGACCCGTTTCAGGTTCTGAGGCAAGGCAACCACCCTCTTTCAAAATAAAGAGTAAAAATCATGTCGTTTCCCCCATATCTCCGCGCCCCGCAGGCGCCAAAGGAGGGGCCAGGGAACCGCAGGTTCCCGGTTCTTCCGCCGGAGGCGGAAGAAGAAATTCAAATTATTTTCGCCGCGGCGTGTACGTGGCGAAAATACCCCGACCCGTGCGCCCCTGGGGCGCACACACCAGTCCGCAGACTGGTGTGGGGGAATAGCGGAGCCGGGCAGCGCCCGGCGGAGCGTAAAGGGGGGACGAAGTCCCCTCTTTACCTCAGCCCGCCTTCGTGGGCTTCATCTGCCTGGAGACCGACAGCACAATCCCCATTTCCGCCAGCTGTATCGTCAGCGCCGTGCCGCCGTAGCTGAAAAACGGCAGGGAGATGCCCGTGGTGGGCAGAAGTCCTGTCACCACGCCGATGTTCAAAAACGTCTGCATGGCGATCAGGGTGGTGACGCCTACCACCAGCAGGCTCCCGAAGCGGTCCCGGGCGTGGAGGGCGATCCAGTAGCCCCGGAGGATCAGCGCCGCGAAGAGCAGCATAATGATGGTGGCCCCGATGAGGCCCAGCTCCTCACAGACGATGGCGAAAATAAAGTCGTTGTGCTCCTCGGGAAGATACAGAAATTTCTGGCGGCTCCGGCCCAGGCCCACGCCCCACAGGCCGCCGGAGCCGATGGAGAGCAGGCTCTGCACCAGCTGGTAGCCGTCGCCCTGGGGGTCCAGCCAGGGGTTCTGCCACATGGCCAGGCGGGACTGGCCGTACTTGATGACTCCGGAGAACATCAAAAACGCCACGCCTCCCGCGCCGGCCACCGCCGCCGCCACCCAGGAGAGGTTGATGCCCCCCACCAGCATCAGCACCGCGCCGGCGCCCAGAATCAGCACCGTGCCGGAGAGATGGGGCTCCAGCATCATCAGGAGAGACAGCACCCCCAGGATCAGCACGTAGGGGGCCACGCCGTAGCGGGTGGTGTTCATCTTGTCCTTCTTCTTGGAGATGGTGTCGGAGAAATACAGCACCACCGCCATTTTAGCCACCTCCGAGGGCTGAAACTGGAAGCTGGTATTGCGGATACCCAGCCAGCGGGTGGCGTTGTTGCGGGTGAGGGCAATGGGGTTTCCGGGGATGACCACCAGCACCAGCAGCACGATGGAGAGATATAAAAGCGGTTTGGCCGCGCCCCGGAACCGCTGGTAGTTGATCTTGCCGATAAAGAGCATGGCCGCCACGCCGGCGATGGCGAAAACGCCCTGCTGGCGGAAGTATTTGATGGGGTCGTTGTCGTCGTAATAGGCGGAGGGAAAGCTGGCGGAGAGCAGCATGATAAGGCCGATGCCCATCAGCAGCAGCACCAGCAGGCAGAAGGGCAGGTCGATGGGCCCTTTGGCCAGCTCCCGGTTCAGCTCCTCCCGTTCCTTCCGGCGCCGCTTTTTCTCCTGCCGGGCCAAGGCCTCCTCCCGGCTGATGGGCCGCCTCCGCCGCCGTGTGTCCACCATGAGTCCCTCCCTCCTTTCAAAATCTCCGCATCCTGCGGCGCTCTCAGCGGCGGCCCAGAATGGCCAGGTATGCCAGAACGCAGCAGAGCAATGTGACGGCGCTGAACACCGTGACGATCTTGGCCTCGCTCCAGCCGCACCGCTCCAGGTGGTGGTGGATGGGGGCCATCTTGAAAAACCGCTTGCCGTGGGTGGCCTTGAAGTAGACCACCTGGATAATATCGGACAGCGTCTCCACAATGTAGATAACGCCCACCGGGATCAAAATCAGGGGCATATCCATGGCGAAGGCCAGCGCCGCCACCGCGCCGCCCAGGAAGAGGCTGCCGGTGTCCCCCATGAAGGTCTTGGCCGGGTGGTGGTTGTAGACGAAGAAGGCCGCCAGTCCCCCCGCCAGGGCGGAGGGGAACAGGGCCAGGGCCGCCAGACGCCACAGCGCCGCCGCTGCGGTGAAAAACACCATCACCACAAAGGTGACGCTGCACGCCAGGCCGTCGATGCCGTCGGTGAGGTTCACGGCGTTCACCGTTCCCACAATCACAAAAGCGGCAAACATCAAATACAGAATCCAGTTGACGGTGATATTCACCTGCAGTCCCGGGATATAGAGCCGGTTGGTGAGCAGTCCCTCATAGCGCATCAGGCTGAGAAACACCACCGCCGCCAGCAGCTGCAAAACAAATTTCTGCTTGGCCGTGAGGCCCTCGTTCTGGTGCTGGCGCACCTTGCGGTAGTCGTCCACAAAGCCGATGAGACCAAAGCACAGGGCGAAGAGGTAGACGTACAGGTGCGCGAAGTCCCCTCCCAGCATCCGCGGCCAGCCCAGCGCGAACACCATCACCCCGGCGCCGATTATGAACATGATGCCGCCCATGGTCGGCGTACCCGCCTTGGAGGCGTGCCAGGTGGGCCCGTCGGCCCGGATCTCCTGGCCGGCCTTTAATTTTCGAAGTTCCGGGATCAGAAACCGCCCGACCACCAGGGTCAGCAGGAAGGCCGCCCCGGCGGCGATCAGCGTCTCCGCCCACTCTGTCCAGATGGATACCATTTTTCTCTCCCTCTCGCCGGCCGCGCGGGCCGGCGCTCTCACACGGTTGATTTTCCTGAACGTGTCATTTCCAATGAGACGCCGGGCGCCCGGCGCTCCTATTGCGCGCTCCCCAGATAGTCCGCCACGATCTCCCGCTCATCCATGTGGTGCTTGACGTGGTGAATCTCCTGGTAGGTCTCGTGGCCCTTGCCGCACAGAACGATCACGTCGCCTTTTTCCGCGTGGTCCATGGCCCAGTGGATGGCCTCGATCCGGTTCACCACCACCACATAGGGCGTGCCGCAGCCCTCCAGGCCCGGCAGGATGTCGGCGATGATGGCCTCCGGGTCCTCGGTGCGGGGGTTGTCGGTGGTGACCACCAGGAAGTCCGCGTTTTGGGCGGCGGCGGCGCCCATTTTGGGGCGCTTGGTCCTGTCCCGGTCACCGCCGCAGCCGAACACCGCCACGGTGCGCCCCTTGGCGAAGCCTCTCACCGAGGAGAGGACGTTCACCAGCCCGTCGGGGCTGTGGGCATAGTCGATCAGAACGGTGTAGTCCCTCCCCGGGGTGGGAACCACCTCCACCCGGCCCTTCACATGGGGAACCCTGGCCAGGACCCCGGCGCTGTCCTCCAGGGAGACGCCCAAAGCCAGGGCCGCCCCCAGCACGTCCAGGGTGTTGTAGACCATGAATTTTCCGGGGATGTTCACCCGTACGGGAACCCGCCTGTCCCTGGTCACCGCCGTGAAGGCCACGTGATCCGCCTCCAGGACGGCGTCCTCCGCCCGCAGGTCCGCCTCCGCCGTCTCGGCGTAGGTGAGGGTCTCACAGGCCGCGTCCGCCATGAGGCGGGGCGTCCAGGGGTCGTCGGCGTTGATCACGCCGGTATCGCAGTTCCGGAACAGCAGCGCCTTGGCCGCGCAGTAGTCCTCCATGGTGCCGTGAAAATCCAGGTGGTCCTGGGTCAGGTTGGTGAACACGCCCACGGCGTAGCGGACGCCGTAGACCCGGTCCAGGGCCAGAGCGTGGGAGGAGACCTCCATCACCACATGGGTGCAGCCCGCGTCCCGCATCCGGGCGAAGAGGCGCTGGACCTCGAAGGACTCCGGCGTGGTGCGCTCCGTGGGAAGCGCCTCCGCGCCGATCATGTTCTGATTGGTGCCGATCAGCCCCACCTTGGCCCCCGCCGCCTGCTCCAGAATGGCCTTGAGCAGGTAAGTGGAGGAGGTCTTGCCGTTGGTGCCGGTGACGCCCACCATGGTCATGGCCTTGGCGGGGTGGCCGAAGAAGTTCGCCCCCACCACCGCCAGGGCCCGGCGGGAATCCGCCACCTGGACGTAGGGGACATCCCCCTCCGGCGCCTTCTGGCACAGCACCGCCGCCGCGCCGGCCTCCAGGGCCTTGCCGATGAAGTCGTGTCCGTCCACGGCAAAGCCGGTCATGGCCACAAACAGGCCGCCGGGCCGTACCTGCCGGGAGTCGTAGCTGACGTCCGGAATCTCCAGCTCCAGGTCCGCCGTGGCAGAGAGGATGGAGAGTCCCTCCAACAATTCTTTTAACCGCATAAAACCGCGCCCTTTCCTCTGTGTGATCGGCGAAAAATCCGCCGATTTTCATTATAGGCGGCACAAAGCGCAAAGTATACCGGAAAAAGTGCCGAAAAAACCGTAAAAGCTGTTCTCCGGCCCCGTCTGTCAATCCAGTACCGAGCTGTCGCCAAACCACACCGTTACCACGCTACCGGCGGGCAGCTCCGTGCCCTCCGCCACATTCTGGCTCATGGCGTGGACGTTGCCGGAGCCGGTGACCGTAGTGCCCGCCACCTTCATGATGAGCCCCGCGTTGGTCAGCATTCGGTTGGCCTCCGCCGCGGTCCGCCCGGAGACGTTGGGCACCGTGCAGGGGGCGTCCGGCTTCTCCTGGCCCAGGTAGAGGATGATGGAGGCGTCGTTGGGGACGATGGCGCCTCCCGCCGGGGTCTGGGCCGTGACGGTCTCGCCGCCGCCCACTGTCCGGCAGGCAAAGCCCGCGCTCTCCAGCTTGGTCTTGGCATCCGCCGCGCTCTGGCCCACCACATTGGGCACCGGCACGTCGGCCACCAGAAGCTCCGAGGAGGAGTAGTCCGGCTCAATGCCCAGGTCCGGCAGGATCTCGCCCATGATGCGGCTGGCCGTGGGGGCCACCATATTGCCGCCGGAGACAAAGACGCCGGTGTTCCGGCTGGGGGTGTCCATGGTGAGGAGCATGATGTACTGGGGATCGTCCGCCGGGGCGAAGCACATGAAGGAAACCACCACGTCGCCCTTGGGATTGCTGTCGGTCTTGGTGCCGGTCTTGTCGGCGGTGCCGGTCTTGCCGCCGATGCGGTAGCCCGTCACCTGGCCGTTCTTGCCGGTGCCGGAGGCCACCACGTACTCCAGGCACTCCCGCACCAGGGCGGAGGTCTCCTCGCTGACCACCTGCCGCACCGGCGCGGCCGCGCCGTGCTGCTCAATGATGTTGCCTTCCCCGTCCAGCACCTGGTCCACGATGTACGGCGTGTACAGGTAGCCGCCGTTGATGCAGGCCGCCTGGGCCCGGATCAGCTCCAGGGGGGTGACGTTGAAGGTCTGACCGAAGGCGTAGGACGCCAGGGAGACCACGTTGGAGTTGAAGCTCTTCTCGTCGGCGAAGATGCCCTTGCCCTCGCCCACCGCCATGTCGAACCCCGTGGGGTCCATGAGGCCGAAGGAGCGGAGGTACTTGTAATACTTCTGGGTACCCATCTTCAAGCCGATGGAGATGAAGGCGGGGTTGCAGGAGTTGCCCGTGGCCACCTTCAGGCTCTGGGTGCCGTGGCCGCTCTGCTTGGAGCAGTAGAAGGGCTTCTCCCAGCCCTGGACCATGACATGGCCGGAGCAGTTAAACGAGGAGTTCATATTCACCACGCCCTCCTCCAGCGCCGCCGCCAGGGTGATGGGCTTGAAGGTGGAGCCGGGCTCGTAGGTATCGGAGACGCAGCGGTTGCGCCACTGGAGGCCCTGGGCCTTGCTCTTGGCCTCCGTTCTGGCCTCCTCGTAATCCTTCTCCGTCTCGTAGGCGTCCTTTTTCTCCTCCAGCTTCTCCAGCTCCGCGTTCAGGGAGGCCAGGAGCTTCTCATCCTGGATGACTTCGTAATCGGCGGGGTTGAAGTTGGGGTAGGAGGCCATGGCGACGATGGCGCCGGTGTTGACCTCCATGACGATGCCGGTGCCGCCGTTCTTGGCGTCATAGGTCTCCAGCATACTCTCCATGTTTTTCTCCAAAGAGGCCTGCACGCGGGTATCCAGGGTCAGCACCATGTCGTAGCCGTTCTCCGGGTCGATGATCTTCTCATAGTGGAAGGGCAGATCCGTGTTGCGGGCGTTCTTGGCGGCCACGGTATAGCCGGTGGTGCCCTCCAGCACGTCGTTGAATTTGGACTCCAGGCCGTAGGCCCCCTGGTTCTCGCCGTTGACAAAGCCCACCACGTTGGCCGCCAGGGTGCCGTAGGGGTAATACCGCCGGGAGTCCAGCTCCAGGAAGATCCCCTGGAGGGCCGTGGGAGCCCGCTTGGGATCGGACAGCAGGCGGGTCTTTCCCTCCTCGTTGACGAAGGTGAGCTCCCGGCCCTGATCGTCGATCTCGCCGTTCATGAAGCGGCGGACCTCGTCCGCCACATCCTGCTCCACCCGCATGACAATCCGCTCATACTTGCTCTTGGTCCTGGACGCCAGACGGAGGATCTTCTCCTCCTCCACCTCCAGGATCCGGCTCAGGCCCCGGGCCACGTAGGCCTCGTCCAGGACCTGGGCGGGGACGTAGGTCTTCCCGCTCTCCGCCGCCTTCTTCCGGGCCTCCTCGTTGGCCTCCTCCTGTTTTCTGACAAAGGCCGCCAGCTCCAGGGGGGAGAGGCACACGTTCTCCGCCGTGGCGGAGGTGGCCAGGGGGTGGTAGTTCCGGTCGTAGATGGTCCCCCGGGAAGCGGCCACCGTGCTCTCCCGGGTCTGCTGGCCGGCGGCCTCGTTCTGCAGCTCGTCGTGCCGCCGGATCTGGAGATCATACAGCTTCCAGAAGAGCATGATAAAGGTCACGACGCCCAGCAGCAGCATGACGACCACCGTTCTGCCGCGCACCACCTGATTGGCCCTGCGGGCCGCGTCGCTTTTTCTGGAGGACTTGCCTGCCATGGGACCTCTCCTTCCGCCCTCTCAAGGCGCGGTATCGTCAGCGCGGCTGAAAAGAAACCACCGCCCCGTTTCCGCCGCGCCGGCTATAAACCGAATCCAGGGAGCGGGAAGCTCTCTTCCCGCTCCCTGTAAAACCATCGGCCGGCAAGAGACAATACCGTTTTCAGCACAGCCTCTGCCAGGCGTATCGTCCTTTGTCAGCCGATGGTTTTCTTCAAAACATTATAGTGCGCCGCTCAGTCAAAATATTCCACCACGGCGTAGATCCCATGGTGCAGGGATTCCTTCAGCCCGTCCAAAAGGCCGGGGGCCTCCTGGCTGTAGACCACGGCGGCGTCCCCGCCGGAGCCGTCCACGTAGTAGACCTGGCTGGCGCCGGGCTTGGTCATCCCCGCGGCCTCCGCCGCGGCCTTCACGGTGGCCAGGTCGTAGATCTGCTCATACTGGGTGGTGAGGACCACGTTCTCCTTCTCCAGCGTCTTCAACTCGCCGCGCAGCGCCACCATGTCGGAGGAAAGCACCGTCAGCCGGATATAGCTCAGCAGGAGCAAAACCGCCAGCACCGCGGCCGCGGCCGCGCCGATCACGGCCAGAGGGGCCACATGCTGCGCCTCCCGCAGCTGCACCTTGGGAAGGCTGCGCACCTGGGGCTTTTCCCTGACCGCCTCCCGGCGGCGGGGGGCCTCCCCGGCGTGGCGCAGCTCACGCTCCCGGACCTCAAAGTCCAGGCTGCGGGCCAGATTGCCGTCCACGGAACCGGGCCGGCCATTGCGGTAACGCAGATCCCTTGCCGCCGAAGCCAAGAAAACCTCCCCCTCTCTCCAGAATGTGCGGGACTGCCTGTCCCGTCAAAGGTCAAATGTCAAACGGTTCACACTTCTCCGCCGCCCGGAGCTTCGCGCTCCTGGCCCGGGGATTCTCCCTGAGCTCCGCCTCCCCGGGGACGACGGGCTTCCGGGTCACAAGACGGATCTTCGGCTTCTTGCCGCACACACACACCGGGAAGTCCGGGGGACAGGTACAGCCCCGGGCCTGCTCCCGCATGGTCCGCTTAACGATCCGGTCCTCCAGGGAGTGAAAGGTGATGACCGCCAGCCGCCCTCCGGGGTTCAGGCTGTCCACCGCCGCCTCCAGCATGGGCGGCAGCGCGTCCAGCTCGCCGTTGACAGCGATGCGGACCGCCTGAAACGTCCGCTTGGCGGGGTGCTGCTTCTCCCGCAGCGCCGCCGGGGGCATGGCGCCGCGGATGACGTCCGCCAGCTCCAGCGTCGTCTCCACGGGCCGGCTCTCCCTGGCCCGCACAATGGCCCTGGCGATGGCCGGGGCATACCGCTCCTCGCCGTATTCGTACAGGATGCGCCGCAGCTCCTCCTGGCTCCAGGTGTTGACCACCTCCCGGGCCGTCAGCGCCGCGGTGCCGTCCATACGCATGTCCAGCGGGGCGTCCTGCATATAGGAAAACCCCCGGGAGGCGTCGTCCAGCTGGGGCGAGGACACGCCCAGATCAAACAGGGCCCCGTCCACGCCGGACACGCCGGCCCGGTCCAGGATGCCCGCCAGATCAGAGAAATTGCCGTGGACCAGGGTCACCCGCTCCCGCCAGGGCGCCAGGCGCTCCTCCGCCGCCTGGATGGCGGCCGTATCCCGGTCGATGCAGATCAGCCTGCCGGAGGTAAGCCGCCGGGCGATCTCCCGGGCGTGCCCGGCCCGGCCCAGGGTCCCGTCCACATATACTCCGCCGGGGCGGATGTTCAGCATCTCAATGCACTCGTCCAGAAGGACGGGCTGATGGGTGTACTCCATAGGCCCTTACCCGCGGCCGCGGCGGGCCCGCGCCAGGGCGTCCATGGCGGCGGCCATGTCGTCGCTCTCCAGCATCTTCCGCTCCCGCTCGGCCCAGGTCTGCTCGTCCCAGATCTCGGCGAAGGAGTTCAGGCCCACGATGGTGGCGGTCTTTTTCAGCCCTGCGTGGCTGCGGAGGCCCGCGGGGATCAGCACCCTCCCCTGTCCGTCCGGCTCACACTGGACGGCGTTGGCGTACAGCAGGGTCAGCGCCCGCATCTCACTGTAGCTGAGGTCGTCCATCTCCTCGGACATCTTCTCCCACTTGGCCTGGGGATAGATGGTGAGACAGTGCTCCGCGCCGATGGTGATATAAAAGGTATCGCCCAGGGCCTCCCGCATGGCGGAGGGAATGACCAGGCGGCCCTTGGAGTCGATGCTGTTGTTGGATTTTCCCAGCAGTCTCGCCATGGAAGGCCGCCCCCCTTCTCCCCTCTTTTTGGGCTTTTATGGGTTTTAGTGGCACTTAACTTCCCCTATTACCCACTTTTCCCCACCAATGTTCTTAGTATACGCAAAAGGATTGAAAATTGCAAGGATTATTTTCCGCCGGAAATTCGCAAAAACCTCATAAATTCTCCCATTTTTTGTCCAAAACCCCGCTTTTCAAACGCACGTTCGATAAAAGGCGGGTTGGTTGACGTAAAACAAGAAGCACCCGTGCACACAAGATTTTGTGTGCACGGGTGCTTCTTGGCATCCTGGAACCCAGATGTAGTTTTTCCAAAAATTTCCCTTTAATTTTTCCGTCAATTTTAACAAACTTTTACGGCGGTTCGCCCCGTCTCCGGCGCAGGCCCAGAAATTATGGTCAACCGCGCCCGCCTCAGCCGGCGGGGGCGTCCGGATCGTTCTTGCCCGCCAGCTTATCCCGCTGCTCCTGCATGGCGGCGGCGGAGGCGCTGCGGAACCGGACCCGGGACTGCTTCACCTCGTCCAGAGCGGCCTGGACGGCCTCCTCCGTGCGGGCCAGGGCGTCCTCGGCGTACTCATTGGCCACCTGGTAGAGCTGGCGGGACCGCTCCTCCGCCCGGCCCACGATCTGGCGGGCCCGCTCCTTGGCGGCGTAGATGATCTCGCTCTCGGAGACCTTGGTCTTGGCGTCCAGCTCCGCCTGGCGCATCATGCGGTCCACATCCCGCTTGGCCTCCTCCACGAACTTGTCCCGGGCAGCCAGAAGCTCCTGCGCGCGCTTGATCTCCACCGGCAGCTGGGCCCGCAGCTCCTCCAGAAGGTCCAGGATCTCGTCGCGCTCCACCAGGCTCATATTGGGCTTCAGCGCCGGGGACTTGGCATCCTCGATCCGCTCATACAACATATCGATCAGACGGTTAATATCACTGGCCATAGGTCCCTATCCTTTCTGACTTCCCATCATCTCCAGCACCATGGGCACAATGGACATGGGCAGGTATTTCTCCAGCGGCTGGCGGTACCGGATCATCTCCCGGGCCATGGAGGAGCTGAAATGCTGGTACTCCCGCCCGGCGGGCAGCAGCATGGTCTCCAGCTGGGGGTGTATCCCCTTGTTGATCAGGGCCATCTGGTACTCCGCGTCAAAGTCCGTCACGTTCCGCACGCCCCGGACGATGACGCCGGCCCCGTGGGATACGGCGAAATCCGCCAGCAGGCCGGGCCACAGCTCCGCCTCCACATTGGGCAGCTCCGCCACGGCGGCCCGCACCAGCCGGAGCTTCTGCTCCGGGGTGAACATCTGACTGCGCTTCTCCGCGTTGGGGCTGACGCAGACCACCACGCGGTCAAAACAGGCGGCGGCCCTGCGGATCACGTCCAGGTGGCCCAGCGTGATGGGGTCAAAGCTGCCTGAGCAAACGGCTGTTCTCATGGGAGTTGTTCCTCGTTCTCTTCGTTTCCGCCCTGGCGGAAGACGGTCAGTCCGATCTTCCCGTAGCGGTAAGTCCGGTGGACGCGGCAGGGCCCCCGGGGGGCCGCCGGCACCTTGTCCGCCGGGTGTTCCGCCACAATTATACCATGCGGATTCAAAATGTCAAATCCTGCGAGCATCTCCAAAGCGGGCTCCAGGAGCCCCGCCTGATAGGGCGGGTCCAGAAAGACCAGGTCGAAGCGCTCCCGCGCCGCCCGGAGGTACTCCAGGGAGTCCCCCCGCACCACCCGGGCCCGGTCCTGGAGGCCGGTGAGGGCCAGGTTCTCCCGCACCAGACGCGCCGCGTCCTCCCGCCGGTCCACAAAGACGGCGAAGGCCGCCCCCCGGCTGAGGCACTCGATGCCCAGCTGGCCCGTGCCGGCAAAGAGGTCCAGCACCCGCCGCCCCTCGATGTCGCACTGGAGGGCGCTGAACAGCCCCTCCTTCACCCGGTCGGTGGTGGGGCGGGTCTCCATGCCCTCCAGCTCTTTCAGACGGCGGCCCCTGGCGGAGCCGGTGATGACGCGCACGGCGCTCCCCCCTCTGTCCTCCCGCCGTCTCCCGGCGGTTTTCCCCTATTCTACGGCAAATCCCACGGGTTTTCAATAGATTTTTGCGTCTCGGCCCCTCTTTTTTGGACTTGTACTTTCCGGAGGAATCGTATATAATAGAATTCTCTTAATATGGCTGTCACAGGGGCGGGTCCGCCTCCCCCTGTCAATATCAGGAAAGAAAGGACGTTCTCATGATTCAATTCAAATCTGATCAGGGTGAGATCTCCATCAGCAGCGCCGTATTCTCCAACATCACCGGCATGGCCGCCACCAACTGCTTCGGCGTTAAGGGCATGGCCTTCCGCTCCATGACCGACGGCCTGGTTCACCTGCTGCGGCGGGAGGCCATGAGCAAGGGCGTCAGCATCACCTATCACGACGACAACTCCATCTCCATTGAGCTCCACATCATCGTGGAAAATGGGGTGAACCTGCCCGCCGTGTGCCGCTCCATCATGAACGAGGTGCGCTATGTTGTGACCAAAAACACCGGCGTACCCGTCAAGGCTGTGGACGTGTGCGTGGATTCCATGACCTTGTGAGGGAGGAACGAGCCGAATGAACGAACAGATTACAGGAGCCCTCTTTAAGCAGATGGTCCTCCACGGCGCCGCCGCCATCACCGCCCAGAAGCAGGCCATCAACGACCTGAACGTGTTCCCGGTGCCCGACGGGGACACCGGCACCAACATGAGCATGACCATGGGCACCGCCGTCACGGAGCTGCGCAAGGCCGCTCCCGCCGCCCTGACCCAGGCCGCCGACCTCACCGCCTCCGCGCTGCTGCGGGGCGCCCGGGGCAACTCCGGCGTCATCCTCTCCCTGCTGTTCCGGGGGATGAGCAAGGGCCTTAAGGGTATGGAGACCGCCGACGCCGCCGCCTTCGCCGCCGCCATGCAGCAGGGGGTCTCCTCCGCCTACAAGGCGGTGATGAAGCCCGCCGAGGGCACGGTGCTCACCGTCTCCCGCCTGGCCGCCAAGCGGGCCGTGGAGGCCGCCGAAACCGAGCCGGACGTTGAAAAGGTGCTGGAAGAGGCCATCCGGGAGGGGTACGAGACCCTGGCCCAGACCACCGATATGAACCCCGTGCTGAAAAAGGCCGGTGTGGTGGACGCCGGCGGCAAGGGATACCTTCTGATCCTGGAGGGTATGCTGGCGGAGATGCGGGGCGAGCCCATGCCGGAGGTGTCCGAGGACGCCGCCTGCCGGGAGAAGGCGGATTTCGCCGCGCTCTCCGACGAGGACATTACCTTTACCTTTGACACCGTGTTCATCGTCCGCAAGACGGTGGACCGCTCCCTGGACCCCCTGCGGACATATCTCGGCAGCATCGGCGACAGCCTGGTGATCGGCGAGGACGACGACGCCTTCAAGGTCCACGTCCACACCGACACCCCCGGCGCCGCCCTGACGGAGGCCCAGAAGTACGGCACACTGGAGCTGGCGAAGATCGAGAACATGCGCACCCAGGCGGAGGATCTGGCCGCCGGCCGCCACGTCCAGAGCACCGACGACCTGGACGCCGTGGAGCAGGCCCTGGAGGCCGCTCCCGCCGGGGGCCATGTGGTGGCTCCGCCGGAGAAGAAGTACGGCTTCCTGGCGGTGTGCGCCGGAGCGGGCCTGGAGGCGGTCTTCAAGGACCTGGGCGCCGACGGCGTGGTATCCGGCGGACAGACCATGAACCCCTCCACCGAGGCCATCCTGGAGGGCGTGGACGCCGTCCCCGCCGAGACGGTGTTCGTCCTGCCCAACAACGGCAACATCATCATGGCCGCCCAACAGTGCGCCGCCCTGACGGAGAAAAACGTGGTGGTCATCCCCACCAAGACCGTGCCCCAGGGCATCACCGCCATGATGAACGTGGACTTTGAGGCCCCGGAGGCGGCGGACATCACCGCCGCCATGACCGAGAGCCTGTCCACGGTCACCACCGCTCAGATCACCTACGCCGCCCGGGACTCCGATTTCGACGGCTTCGACATCAAGGAGGGCGACTATCTGGCCCTGGAGGAGGGCAAGCTCTTCGGCACCGACATCTCCCTGACCTCCCTGCTGGAGCGTCTGGCCGTCTCCGCCAAGGAGAGGGGAGCCTCCTTCATCTCCCTGTATTTCGGCGAGAACGTCCCCCAGGAGGACGCGGAGGCCGCCGGGCAACTCTTCGAGAAAACCTGCCCCGACGCCGAGGTGGCGGTCCTCTCCGGCGGACAGCCTGTGTACTACTATATCGTCTCCATGGAATAACGGGCCGCTATAAAAGCGGCGCCTGGGACACACTCCCAGGCGCCGTTTTTTATGCGCTTTTTCCGCTCAGAGGGCGGCCACGGCCTCATTGACCGCGTCCTCGCACGTCCGCATCGCCAGAATGGTCTTCTCCATCAGCTCCTCCAGGGACCAGCCCAGGCGCTCCGCGCCGTCTCTGATGACGTCCCGGGAGCAGCCGGCGGCAAACTTCTTGTCCTTGAACTTCTTTTTCAGAGAGCTGACCTCCATATCCTGGCAGCTCTTGCTGGGGCGCATCCGGGCCGCCGCGCCGATGAGGCCCGTCAGCTCGTCCGCCGCGAAGAGGACCTTCTCCATCTCCTCCGCCGGCTCCACGTCGGAGCACAGTCCGTAGCCGTGGCTGCACACGGCGTGGACAAACTCCTCGCTGCATCCGATCTCCGCCAGCAGCTCCGGGGCCTTTTTACAGTGCTCCTCCGGCCACTTCTCAAAATCCACGTCGTGGAGGAGACCCACGGCCGCCCAGAAGTCCGCGTCCTCGCCGTGGCCCAGCTCCTCCGCGTACCACCGCATGACGCCCTCCACCGTCAGGGCGTGCTGGATGTGGAAGGGCTCGGCGTTGTACTTGCGCAGCAGCCCCATAGCCGCCGCCCGGTCGGGACAGGTTTTCATAAAAATCGCTCCTTTATCATCAGTTTTATGCTTAGACCCCGTTTGATCCATGGCAGAATGCCCAACGGCGAGAGATCCCCTCTCCAATCAAGGCGAGTTGACGCCGCCATATTCCTGTGTAATGGCCAGGAAACTCAGCGCAGAGCGGCGGGAAAAGATCCGCCGTTTGGGCGTTTTGACATCTTTCAAACATGGTCTAACCGTATAGAGGGTTCTGCCCTGGTTTTCAACCCCATCTCTGAGAGATGAAGAACGCAGCTCACTCCGCCGCCGGGTCCGGGTCTCCGTCCAGGGTAACAAAATAGTCGTAATAGGGCAGCAGAAATTCCCACCCCGTCTTGATCCGGTCCACGACGTCCCGGCTGAACAGCTCCTCCGTCAGCTTGTCCTCGTGGATGATGGTGAAGGATTTTGCCCGGAACCAGGGCTCCAGCGCCGGCGACGGCGCGGCGGCCCTGGGCCGCTTGTAATCCTGCGTCTCCAGCGCAAACTCCGCCTGCCCCGCCAGCTTCCCTGTCAGATTCTCCATGGTCCCGGGGTCCCGCAGAATGCGGGCCCGCAGCTTGGCCATGGTAGAGGGCTTGGGCATCCAGTAGCCCATGCCGTAGGTCCAGCCCTCGGGCATCAGCTCGAACCAGAAGGTGGGCCGGGCGGTCCACTGCTCTCCCGCCTGCTCCACGGAGAGCCACAGGCTCTCCTTATAGGGTCCCCGGCCGTGGAGCCGCCGGGCGTCCCGGTAGATGCGGGTCACCTTGCGAATCAGGCCGCAGTCCGGCCTCCGCTCCAGCATAAAGGCGTACAGCTCCTCCGCCAGATCGCACATGGGGCGGTAGAAGTGGGTCAGGTAGATCTCCTTGTGGGCCTCAAACCACGTCCGCTCGTTGTTGAAGCGGATCCCCCACATGAAATCCACGGTCTCGTCTGTAAATCCGGTAAACATGGCGCGCTCCCATCGTCGTTTTTCCTGCCGATTATAGCAGAAAGAAGGGTCGGGGTCAATGACCCCGACCCTCTTTTTATCCCTGGATGGCCCGCTCCAGCATGGTCATCAGCTCCTCGGCGTGGCGGTACTCGTCGGCGCTGAGCTCGTTCAGGAGCTTTCTGAGGCACGGGTCCGTGGTGCCGTCCGCGGAGCGGGCATAGTTCAGGCCGCTGCAGGCCTCCATGTGATACCGCTCCCGCAGGGCCGGACACCAGCGCCCAATGGTCACCGCTCCGCTGGCGATGGCCGGCCGGTAGCACTGGCCGGTAATGAGGTAGTGGGCCGCCATCAGCCGCCGGGCGTGGGCTCCCTCGTCGGCGGCGATGTCCCGCAGCCGCTGCCGGGCCCAGGAGGGCGCCTGGCGGCTCATAGCCAGAAAATACCGCCGGTCCGCCAGCTCCTCCTCGATAAACCCGGTGAGCACCTCCAGCATCTCCGCCGCCGCGCTGCCCATGCAGCAGGGGTTCTGGGCGGCCCCGGGCAGCTGGCTCTCCTGCCGGGCCAAGTCCCCCGGAGCCGCCGCCTGGGGCGGCTGGGGTGCGGCCGCGGGCGCCGCCGCGTTCATGCCGGGATAGGGTTCCAAATCCGGGGCCACCCGCTGCCACACCCGGTCGTACCGCCGGAAGTCGTACACCTCGGGACTATGTAGGTTCTCTGCCATAAAAGCCACTCCTTTGCTCTTCATCTGCGCCCCATCCTATGCCGCCGGAGACGATTTTGTTAATTGTTGCATTTACTACAGGTAAAATCCTGTCAAATGGGGTAAGCTATCACAAAAGGACGGTTTTCCCTTATAAACCCATCTTTTTGATATGTTGTATTTCCCCGCTATATCTGGTAAAATAAACACGTTTTTGAAATTCACATTCTGAGGAGGTTCCAATCTATGCTGGAACTCAAGTCTATCAGCTACTCCGTTCGGGAGGGAGACGGGGAGCTGGGCATTCTCAACGACATCTCCCTCACCATCCCGGACCACCGCCTGGTGGTGTTCACCGGCCCCAACGGCGGCGGCAAGACCACTCTGGCCAAGATCATCATGGGCCTCGCGACGCCCACCGCCGGCCAGATCTTCTGGAACGGGCAGGACATCACCGGCCTGGGCATCACGGAGCGGGCGCGCCTGGGCATCAGCTACGGCTTCCAGCAGCCCCCCCGCTTCAAGGGGCTGACGGTGCGGGACCTGCTGACCCTGGCCCACGGGGAGGAGAAGCTCTCCAAGGACAAGTGCTGCCAGTACCTCACCCGCGTGGGCCTGTGCGCCAACGACTACCTGGACCGGGAGGTGGACGTGTCCCTCTCCGGCGGCGAGGTCAAGCGCATCGAGATCGCCTCGATCCTGGCCCGGAACGCCCAGCTGATGATCTTTGACGAGCCGGAGGCGGGCATCGACCTGTGGAGCTTCGCCCGGCTGACGGAGACCTTTGAGCAGATCCACGCCGCGGGCAATGGCACCATGATTATCATCTCCCACCAGGAACGCATCATCTCCCTGGCGGACGAGGTCATCGTGGTGGGCGACGGCGCCATCCGCCACCGGGGCACGGCATCGGAGATCCTGCCCCAGATTCTGGCGGACACCCTGGGCGGCTGCCCGGTACTGACAAAGGAGGCGAACGCGCTATGATGGACACTGAGATCGACCGCGCCCTATTGGAGAAGATCGCGGACCTTATCGGCAAGCCCGTGGGGGCGTTCAACATCCGTAAGGACAGCGGCTGCGACGGCCGCCAGTCCACGGAGCATATTGAGATCACCTCCAAAACCGACGGCAAGAGCGGCATCGACATCCGCGTTAAGGACGGCACCGTGGGCGAGACCTGCCACATTCCCGTCATCATCACCAAGTCCGGCGTGGAGGAGATGGTCTACAACGATTTCTATATCGGCGAGAACTGCAACGTGGACATCGTGGCCGGCTGCGGCATCCACAACTGCGGCGACCAGACCAGCCGCCACGACGGCGTCCACACCTTCCACGTGGGCAAAAACTCCAGGGTAAAGTACACGGAGAAGCACTACGGCGAGGGGGACGGCAAGGGCGGCCGGATCATGAACCCGGAGACGGTGGTATACCTGGAGGAGGGCGCCTCCATTCAGATGGAGACCGTTCAGATCCGGGGCATCGACTCCACCAAGCGGAACACGAAGATCGTCTGCGGCAAGGGGGCGGAGGCCATCGTCACCGAGCGGCTCCTGACCCACGGCGAGCAGGTGGCGGAGAGCGACATGGAGATCGTCCTGGACGGCGAGGGCTCCAAGGGACGGGTGATCTCCCGCTCCGTGGCCCAGGACCGGTCCAGTCAGGTCTTCTACCCTCGGATGGTGGGCAACGCCCAGTGCTTCGGCCATGTCCAGTGCGACTCCATCATCATGGGGGACGCCAAGATCAAGTCCATCCCCGCCATCACCGCCAACTGCACCGAGGCCCAGCTGGTCCACGAGGCCGCCATCGGCAAGATCGCCGGCGACCAGCTCTTAAAGCTGGAGACCCTGGGACTCACCGAGGAGGAGGCTGAGGACTGCATCCTCAAGGGCTTCCTGGCCTGATACTTTTCTTGAAAGAAAAGTATCCAAAAGAACTTTCCCGCGCCACGCGGCTCAGCTATTGAACACGCCTCTGCGGCGGCAACGCGGGAACTGCATCTGTGCGGGTGGTCCTAAATACGAAACAAACATCAAACACGGGAGGGAACCGGTTCGGTTCCCTCCCGCTCTGCTGTTTCCTCGACTTATTCCACGGGGAACTCCGGGCTTCCCGCCGCGCCGGCGGCGATGGAATACTCGGGGAACACCAGCACCGGCACGCCGTCCTCCCGGATGTAGAAGGACGTGGTCTCGTCCACCGTGGTAAAACCGCCCTCCTCCGGGGAGAAGAAGTAGGTGAAGCCCTCCTCATCCACGCTGGCGGCGATGCCGGAGCGGACGGCCTCGTTGCACCGCTCCACCCAATTCTCGCCCAGGAGCTCCTCCAGGGTGATGTCCCGGTCCTCCGCCAGGTCCAGGTTGTAGCAGTACCGCTCCTCCATGGAGGCCACCCAGCCCTCGGCAAAGGTCACCACGAAGGAAACCCGGGTGTCCGTCTGGCTCTTGACCTCGTACTCCACGATAACGTCCATGGTCCGGCCGGCCCACTCCTCCTCCGTGCCGCCGGTGGCGAAGAAGGCCTCCTTGTAGTCCTCCCAGTCCCGCCGGGCCTGTGTCTCAAGACGGGTCACACGATTTTGAATAGCCTCGTTGACGGCCTGAGCCGCCTCACTGTTCCCCTCCGTCTCCAGCCTGGGCACGGAAATCAGATAGTTGATGCCGCCGTCGGAGGCGTTGTAGCTGATAAAGGTCATCACCCGGAACAAGCCCCCCAGCACGGGCACATCGGCGGCGGCCGCCGCCACGGCGGGGGACAGGTTCAGCGCCGCCACCAGCACCGCAAGGCACGCGGCGGCCCCGACGCCGTACTTTCTCCACCGCCTGCGGCGGTAATTGGCCTTTCCCTGGCGGACGCCCGCCCGGACCCGCTCCTCCAGCTCTTGCGGAATGGGGGCAGCCTCGTAGTCCTCTCTGGCTCTTTTGAATTCGTTCATTCCAATGTCACTCCTTCCAGTGATACCCGCAGTTTTTTCAGACCCGCGTACAGGCGGCTCTTCACGGTGTTCAGGTTCCAGCCCGTGACCTCGCTGATCTCCCGGAGGCTCATGTCCTCGTAGAAGCGCAGCTTCACCACGGTCTGGACCTCCGGGGGCAGGCCGTTCACCCGGTCCGCCAGGGCCCCATCCTCCGGCAGGGGGTCCTCGTAGCTGCCGCTGTCCAGGGCCTCCGGCGGCACAAACGCCACCCGCTTCCGCTGGCGCAGCAGATCCAGGCAGGCGTTCACCAGAATGCGGGTGAACCACGTCCCCAGGGCCGCCTCATCCCGCAGGCTGTCCCGCCGCTCCAGCGCGTGGCACACGGCGGTCTGCACCGCGTCCAGGGCCTCCTCCCGGTCCTGGAGATAGCTGTACGCCAGGCGGTAGAACCGGATCTGGCCGCCGGTGAGATACGCCTCCAGCCGCGCCTCCTTCAAAGACGCCATATACGCACCTCCTCTCTGTGTCGTTCTGTATAGTCAAAACACTTGAAAATCGGTATTCCGATTTTCAAAGCGGGCATCGCCCGCCGGCCCATAAAATGTGCCGTGTTTTGCCTATGAAGTCCACCGTCAAGCCGTTCCACGGCTCTTGGGGCGCATACGCGCCCCAAGGTTGAAAAGAAGGAAATCCTTCTTTTCAACTGCGGTGACTATAGTATAGACGGCGGCGGGGCCGAAAAAGTTTGAGAAGGTCAAAAAAATCCCGGTGAAAAATTTTCACCGGGATTTCTCTCTGCCGCAAAAGGGGAAATTGGCCGCGGCAGGCCCGTCAGTCGTACCGCAGCGCGTCAATGGGGTTCAGCTTCGCGGCCTTATTGGCGGGAAGATAGCCGAAGAGGATGCCGATGCCCACGGACACACCGAAGGACACCGCAATGGCGCTGAAGGTGGGCGCGGCGTTGAAGGTGACGCCGCTGGCCCCCAGAGACTCCACCAGCATCCCGCCCATGAGGGCGCCGATGCCCGTGGCCATGAGGCA
Organism: uncultured Oscillibacter sp.; assembly: GCA_947644365.1. Classification (GTDB taxonomy): domain Bacteria; phylum Bacillota; class Clostridia; order Oscillospirales; family Oscillospiraceae; genus Oscillibacter. Next base: position 21,013 of record CANRYZ010000007.1, read on the forward strand.
CCCGAAGCCGATGCCCAGCAACCCGCCGATGGCGGAGGTGGTGCCCGCCTCGATGACGAACTGGCGGCGGATGTCCCGGCGCTTGGCCCCCAGGGACTTGCGGATGCCGATCTCCCGGGTGCGCTCGGTGACGGAGACCAGCATGATATTCATGATGCCGATGCCGCCCACCAGCAGGGAGATGGCCGCGATGGCCACCAGCACCGCCATGGCCACGCCCATCATGCCGTTGATCATGGCCACCTGCTCCGCCATGGTCTGGATGTAGAAGGTCTGCCCGTTGTCGCTGTACTGCTCGCCGTAGAAGTCCAGCATCAGCTCCGTCAAAAGCTCCTTGGCCAGGCCCGAGGTCTCCCGGGAGGTGCAGGTGAGCTGGAAGAGCTGGACCTGCCGGGTGCCGGTGAGCTGGAGGGCGTTCTCATAGGGGATGTACACCATGTCGTCCCCGCCGCCCTCCTCCAGCAACTCGCTGCCCTGCTTCATCACGCCCACGACGGTATAGGGCACGCCGCCCACGATGAGCCCCTGGCCCAGGGCGTCGCCGTGGAAGGCCTTCTCCTCCAGGTACGCGCCGATGACGCAGACACAGCTCCGCTGCAGCACGTCCACATAGCCCAGGAACCGGCCCTTTGCCAGCTGGTCTCCGTCCAGGGTGGTGGACAGCTCCGGGTTGTAGAAGGCCTCGCTGACGCCGTAGATGCTGGTCTTCTCGTACTTCTCGCTGTCCTTCCGGGCGCCGGAGCCGGCGCTGACCCAGGGGGTGACGCCCACGAACACGTCCGGCCGCTCCTCCACCAGGTCGTAGATGTCCTGGGCGTCCAGGGTCAGGGCGCCGCCGCCGAAGCCCCAGTTGTAGGCGTAGAGCTGGTTGATGCCCACCTTCTCCACCTGCTGCTCCACCATGCCGGTGAGGCCGTTGCCCAGGGAGATGATGACGATGACGGCCGCCACGCCGATGATGATGCCCAGCATGGTCAGAATGGCCCGGGCCTTGCTGGTCTTCAGGGACTTGATGGCCAGCTTGAAAGACTGGGTAAAGCTCATGCCCCCACCTCCCCGCCGTCCATGTCCTCCGGCTGCACCACGGCCCGGGGATCGCCGGCGTCGCCGTCATAAATCACCCGCCCGTCCTGGAGGCGGACAATGCGCTTCGCCTTGACCGCGATGGAGTTGTCGTGGGTGATGAGAACCACCGTATCCCCCTCGGCGTTGAGCTTCTGGAGGAAGCCCAGCACCTCCCGGCCGGTGCGGGAGTCCAGTGCGCCGGTGGGCTCGTCGGCCAGGATGACGGAGGGCTCCCCCGCCAGGGCCCGGGCGATGGACACCCGCTGCTGCTGGCCGCCGGAGAGCTGGCTGGGCAGGTTCTTGCGCTTGTCGGCCAGGCCCACCCGCTCCAGGGACCGGACCGCCCGCTCCCGGCGCTCCTCGGCGGAGACGCCGGCGTACAGCAGCGGCAGCTCCACATTCTCCTGCACCGTGAGCTTGGGGATCAGGTTGTACTGCTGGAAGATGAAGCCCAGCATCCGGTTCCGAATCTCCGCCTGCTGGTCGTCGTCCATGGTGGAGACGTCGGCGCCCCCCAGGTGATAGGTGCCGGAGGTGGGCACATCCAGACAGCCGATGATGTTCATGGCCGTGGACTTGCCGGAGCCGGACTGGCCCACGATGGCCACAAACTCCCCGGGGTCAACGGTGAGATCCACCCCGTCCAGGGCGTGGACCTCCTCCGCGCCCATGCGGTAGATCTTATAGACGTGTCTCAGCTCAATGAGATGCTCCATCTGACCCTCAGCCTCCCATGGCCGCCGTCTGATCCAGGATCAGAACGGTGTCGCCCTCCGACAGGCCGGAGGTAATCTCGATGTACGTGCCGTCGCTCTTGCCCAGGGTCACGGGGCGCTCCTCGATCTTGGAGGGGTCCGCCACGGAGGCGCCGTCCTCCGCCATGGCGCCCTGGCCGGGAACCAGCACCGTATTGCCCCGGTTCACCGCGCCCGCGGGTACGCAGAGGACGTCCCGCACCGTCTCCCCCAGAATGGTGGCGGAGACGTTCATCCCCGGCTTCAAGTCGCCGTAGTCCTGGACGGCGATGGTCACCGGGTAGGTGGTAAAGCCGCTGGTCGTGGTGCCGTTGACGCTCACCCGCTCCACGGTGCCCCGGAAGGTCTGGCCCATCAGGGCCGCCGCCGTGATCTCCACGGCCTGCCCGGCCTTGACCTTGCCGATGTCCAGCTCGTTCACGTCCATCTCCACCTTGAGGCAGCTCATGTCATAGATGAGCGCCAGGGTGCCGGAGGCCGCGCCGTCCACCTTGTCTCCGGCCTTGAACTTCTTCTCGATCACCGTGCCGGAGATGGGGGACTCGATGCGGTAGTCGTCCAGGTTGTCGGCGGCCGCGGAGGAGGAGAGGTCGGCGCTCTCCACGCTCAGCCGGGCGTTTTCCACCTGGGTCCGGTTGGCCTCGGATTCGATGGTGCACAGCGTCTCGCCCTTGGCGACGCTGCTGCCCGCCAGCTTATCGAAGCCCGTCACCGTGCCGCCGCCCACGGAATACACCGTGGCGGAATCGGGCATGGACACCGTGGCCTGGCCGTAGCTGCAGTAGCTGCCGATGCAGGCGGAGGCCTTGAAGCTGTCCGACAGCACGCCGGGGTTGGCAATCTTCACCCGGACGGAGCTGCCCTCCTGTCCGTTGCTCATGACGGAGGTGGCGTCGGACACCGCCACAACGACGCCGGACGCCGAGTCCGCGAAGTCCCCCACAAACACGGTGGCGGACTGCCCCATGTAAAACTCCGAGGGCTCCACATAGGGGAACAGGAAATCCACGGACAGGTCCCGGCTGGCTATGATCTTGGCCAGGGCCGTGCCGGCGGTGACGCTGTCGCCGTTGTGAACAAAGACCTCGTTGATAATGCCGGCGACGGGGGCGGTGGGGTGCAGCGCCTCCCGGGCCTGCTCCAGATTCAGCCGGGCCTGGGCCGCGGAGATGCCGGCGCGCTGGACGGAGCTCCGGGCGTCGCCGCTGTCCAGGGTATAGAGCAGCGACCCCTTCTCCACCAGATCGTCCTCCTCAAAGGGGGCCTCCTCAATGGTGCCGGAGATCAGGGTGGACACCTTATAGGCGTCCGCCGGGGCCAGGGTGCCGCTGCCGGAAACCGTCACGGCGACGTCCTGGCGGGTGACGGGCACAGACTGGTAGTTGGCCCCCGCCTGAGCCGTGTTTCCCTGCTGGAGGCGGAGGACGATCCCCGCCAGCACCAGGAGCACCGCCGCCCCCGCCAGGAGCCTCCGCCGGCCGGGCCGCTTTCCCCTGGGCAGACGCCACTTCCTCCGTCCGGCCTCCGTCTGAGGCGCGGTCCCCTCCGGGACTGTCCCCCGGACTTCCTCTTCCATCTGTTCTGCTTTCATAGTCTGTTTTCCTCGCTTTCCGATACTCTGGGACAGCCCTCCAGACGCCCGGCCCCGTCACAGGCCCTTGTCCTTCGCCATGCCCCTTTGCAGAATGTCCAAAATCCCATCCAGATGCTCCCGGTATCCGGGAGCATCCCCGGCCTCTATGCCGGCATAGAGCAGCGGCCCGGCGACGGACAGCAGCACCGCCAGCATGTGGTCCAGGTCTCCCTCCCGCCGCAGGTCCAGCAGCTCCGGGTTCACCGACTGGCGCAGCCGCTCCAGCGCCGCGCTGGAGTCCAGCAGGTCCAGCAGGGCGCCCCGCTGCATGCCGCCGTTGCGGCTGATGATGGCCGACATGGCCCCCATGCCGCCCAGGGACTGCTCCCCCCGCTTCTCCCACACGTAGTCGAACAGCGACCGCAGCGCCGCGAACACGTCGCCGCTCTCCCGCAGCAGCGACTCCTCCAGCACCATCAGCAGCTGCTCCACATAGCCGTGGACCAGGTAGCGGAACAGCTCCTCCTTGTCCTGGAAGTACATGTAGAAGCTGCCCCGGGGGATGCCCGCGTCCCGGATGATCTGGTTGATGGACGCCTCGTTGTAGGGCTTGGCGGCAAACTCCCGGGAGGCGGCATCCATCAGCCGCGTCTGCTTATCCTCCGGCAGGTTCAAAAACGTATTGCTGGGCATGGCCTCTCTTCCTCTCTAAACAACATATAACGAAACAGGTCCGCCGTTTTCTTCACCCCCCGGAAGTTTTTCACATCCTACCGCTTCCACCAGGGGGAAGGTCAAGAGCTTTTTTCATCTCTCCCCAAAATAATACGACAACCTGTCAGGTATCATACCCGACAGGTTGTCGTATTGCAAGGGGGTTCTGGGAATGTTTACAAAGTTTTCATATTTCCTCATACAGCGGGCGCTGCCGCCGGTAGGACTGGGGGCGGTAGGTCACCGAGGCGATCTTCCGCCCGGAGAGGCCGTATTTCGGGTGGGTGCCGAAGAGATCGATGTACTTTGCCAGGTCGCCGCGCTCCGCCGCCATGGCCTCCAGCAGCTGCGCCGTGGCCCGGGCGTCGTCCACCGCCCGGTGGCTGTTCACCGCCGTGTCCCCCAGGCCGTAGGCCTCGATGGCGTCGCAGAGCTTATGGGGGTAATCCCGCCGGTCCCGGTAGACCGTCAAGGCGTCCAGGAACCGGGGCGGGCCCAGCACGTCCGCCCGCCCGCAGGGCCGCAGGAAATGGTAGAGAAAATTCAGGTCAAACTGGGCGTTGTAGGCCACCAGAAGCGGCCGCTCACAGCCCTCCAGCAGGCGGCAGAAGTCCGCCGCCGCCGCTTCCTGCTCCACACCCTCCGCCAGGAGCTGGGCGTCTGTGATACCCGTCAGCTCCACGATAAAGGGAGGCAGCGTCCGCCCCTCCGGCAGGCGGATGAGCACGTCCAGGCAGGCGGACTCCTCCCCCGCCTCCAGACTGACGGCCCCCAGCTCAATGATCCGGTCTCTGCCGAAGTCAATGCCGGTGGTCTCCGTGTCGAAGACCACGATGCGGTCAAACTGCCGCCAGAGCTCCTCCATCAGGCGGCTCCCTCCTCTTCCAGCCAGTTGTCCCCGGTGGCGTAGTCGATGCCGACGCCGGGCTGGACGTTGTAGGCGTAGATGTTGAAGAGCACGCCCTCGCCGCCGTCCTCCACGCTCATGGCCTCCATCTGCACGCCCCGGGCCACCAGCTCCGTGCCCGCGAAGAAGGGCGTCACCCGGTAGAGCACGTGGTTTCCGGTCTCCTTCACATAGTCCGCCACCAGGTTCTCAAAGGGCAGCATCCCCTCCGTGTTCATGTACCGGGTGCCGGTGATGAGGTTCTTCTCGTTGGCGTTCTCCCCCGCCAGCTGGAAGCCGATGAGGTGACAGCGGTTGTAGAGGCTCCTGCCGTCCACGAAGTCGTACTGCACGGACTGCCAGCCGGAGGGCCTCACCATGTAGATATCCTCCCGCTTCTCTGTGGGCATCAGCTCCCGGCAGATGTTGGCGTAGGCCACGCCGCAGCGGCCCAGGCCGTCCAACTCGCTGTAATGCTCAAAGGGCTCCAGGGTCAGGTCCTCCTCCGTGAAATCCGGGACATTTTCGTTCAGCTCCACGTAGGGGCTTCCGGCGTAGTCCGGGATGGTCCCGTAATTCCCGTAGTCCTGCTCCGCGCCGTAGCGCGCCTCCAGGTACCGCAGCGCCAGGGCCGCGGCGCAGACCAGGACCACCAGGGCGATCCGCCGGGGCGTCCACTGCTGCTTACTCCTGCTCCTGGCCATGGTCCGCCTCCCGCTCATAAATTCTCCGGATGATCCTCTCGTGGGAGACGCCGGGAAATTCCCGCTCCTCCGCCAGCGTAAAGCCCTCCGCCGCGGGGTCAAAGTCCAGGTGCACGTCCGCCGGGTAGGCCCGGTCCCAGTCGTACACCACCATGGCCTCGATCCGCTCCGCGGCGGGGGCCACGGGGCGGTCCTCCACAAAGCAGACCTCTCCGGCCTCCGCCTTGGTTAAAAATTCCTCGTCCGCCCGGACCCCCTCCCGTTCTCCAAAGAGGGCGGCGGAATAAGGGGCGATCCACAGCCGCCGCCCGGCGCAGAACTCCAGCAGGTCCTCCCGCTGGGCCCGGTCCTGGCTCTGCCGCCGGTGGTTGAACAGCATACCGCCCCGCCCGTCAATACAAACCGCGATAATCAAGGGCTCTTCCTCCTTCCGCATACCGCCAAATGCGGCTCTGCCCTCCATAGTACCATCTGCGCCGGCATTTTTCAACGGTTTCCCACAGGATGCGGGGAGAATTTCCCGCCCTCTCTTGCCTTTTTGGCCTTTTCATGGCAAAATGATAAAAACGAGCCCTCCGCCCCATATGCCAGGCATATGGAAACGGCGCCCCGGGAGAGCTCCCGGAGCGCCGCGCGGATTCAAAACAGTCCGGACCCCCGCAGGCGCCCGACACGGGCCTGGAGCTCCTCCAGCGTCCCGATACCGTCGTCCTCCCGCCGCAGGGCGGTCTGGACCTCCGGCGCCAGGGTCTGGAAATACTCGTAGGAGGACAGGTCCTGGTCCAACAGGTCCGTCAGGCAGAGACCCTCGGGAAATTCATCCATACGCATTCACCTCCGGGCGTAGTCTGCCCGGAGACGCCGGAAGCCATGTGGACAGGAGGTTATTTTTTATGGAAATCCGTCAGATTTCGGAGGATAAGCGGGCCTTTCTCCCCTTGCTGCTGTTGGCAGACGAACAGGAGAATATGATCGAACGCTATCTGGACCGGGGGACCCTGCTGGCCCTCTACGACGGCGGGACGCTCCGGACCGTGGCCGTGGTGACGGACGAGGGCGGCGGCGTCTTTGAACTGAAAAATCTGGCCACAGAGCCGGACAGCCAGCGCCGGGGCTACGGCAGGGCCATGGTAGAGCACATCGCCGGAATCTGCCGGGGTCAGGGGGGCACGCGGCTGCTGGTGGGCACCGGGGACAGTCCGCTGACGATTCCCTTCTATGAGTGTCTGGGCTTTCGAAAGAGCCACCGGGTGAAGAATTTCTTTACAGACCACTACGACCACCCCATCTATGACGCGGGACAGCTGTTGGTGGACATGGTGTATCTGGCCATGGAGCTGTAATACTAATTTCAAATAAAACTATGTAGTTTTATTTGAACTGGAAACGCAGAATGCGTTTCCGTTTTGCGCCAAAATGGTGCAAAACACATCTCATAAGAATCCAACGCGGACAGCAACCGCATAAAACGCCTCCCGCCCGTTGGGCGGGAGGCGTTTTCCACGTAACTGCGGGCTGACTGCCGTCCGTCTCCGCGGGGACGGGACCTCAATCCCTGGCCAGGGTAAACTGGTCCACCAGCTGCTTGAGGCTGGCGGCCTCGGCGGAGAGCTCCTGGCTGGCCGCGGCGCTCTCCTGGGCGGTGGCGCTGTTGGTCTGCACCACGGAGGAGATCTGGTCCACGCCCTCGGTGACCTGGGCGATGGCGGTGGTCTGGTTCTCCACCGCCGCCACCACAATGTCCATCTGCGTGGTGACCTGGCCGGCGGAGGCACTGGTCTGCTCGAGGGCCTCCGTCACCAGCGCCACCGCCTGGCCGCCCTCGGCCACAGCGGCGATGGACCCCTCGATCAGCTCCTTGGTGGCCTTGGCGGCCTCGTCGGACTTGGTGGCCAGGTTCCGCACCTCGTCGGCCACCACGGCGAAGCCCTTGCCGGCGCTGCCGGCCCGGGCGGCCTCCACGGCGGCGTTCAGGGCCAGGATATTGGTCTGGAAGGCGATATTCTCGATGGTGGCGATGATCTTGGAGATCTCCTGGGAGGAGCCGGAAATCCGCTCCATGGCCGCGTTCAATTCCTTCACGTGCTCCACGCTGGTGCCAAGGTGGCCGCCGGCCTGGCCCACGAAGCGGCCCGCCTCCTCGGCGGCGGCGGCGGTCTTCCTGGCGCTGTCGGAGATGTCGTTGATGGTAGCCGCCAGCTCCTCCACAGAGCTGGCCTGCATCATGGAGCCCTGGCTCAGGGTCTGGGCCCCGGTGGAGACCTGGTCGCTGGCGGCGGACACCTGCGTGGCGGAGGCGTCGATCTGGCGCATGGTGTTGCTCAGCTCCACTTTCAAATTGCGCATGGACAGCAGAATGCTCTGGAAGCCGCCCACATAGGCGTCCCGGTGGGGGGACTGGATGTCAAAATTCTTGTTGGCCATCTGGTTGAGCAGGTAGCCGATGTCGTTGATGATGGTGTTCAGGCCCGTCACCATCTCCGCCGTGGAGCGTGTCAGCTCCGCGGTCTCGTCCTGTCCGCTGGTCTGGGGCACCGGGGACTCCAGGTCGCCCTCCACCAGCTGCTTCATCCGCATGGCGCAGGCCCGCATGGGATCGCCGATGTTCTTGGAGAGCTTCAGCGCCACGGCGATGGAGGCCAGAATGGAGGCCACGATCACCAGTACGTTGATGAGTATACCGAAATATGTATCGGCCAGATAGTCCTTCTTCATGGCGGTGACGGCAATGCTCCACCCGTCGGTGCCTCCCACCGGGGCGTAGGCCGCGAACCAGGGGCCCGTCTCATCGGAAAAGCTGCCGAAGCCGTTCCTCCCCTGGCGCATCTCGGCGTGGATGGCGGCCCGCCGCTTCAAGGAGGAGTCGCTCTGCGCCTCCCGCTCCACGTTCTGGGTGGTGATGGTGTCCAGGGTGACGTCGGCGATGGTGTCGCCGTTTTTGTTAATCATATAGGCCCGGGAGTGCTCGCTGATCCGAATGGAGGAGACGATGTCGTTCAGGAAGGTCTCCGGCGGCACGAAGTAGACCACGCCCGCCACCTGGCCCCGGTCGGAGTAAATGGGCGCCGCCACCATAATGGACAGCTCCTCGGTGATCTTGCTGATCAGGGGCTCGGAGACGTAGACGTTGCCGCTCATGGCCTGCCGGACATACTCCCGGTCGGAGTAGTCCTTGCCGTCAAAGATGCTCACGCCGTCCTTGCCGATGATATTGCCCCGCTGGAAGCCGTGCAGGCTGACGCGCTCGTCGATGACGGCCCGCTTTTCGTCCAGAGACATCATGGCGTTGGACAGCTGGGTAATCCGGCCCGTGTCCATAGCCACGTTCTTGTAGGCGGCGAGCTCCTGCTCCACCCGCTCCGCCGCCAGGACCGCGGTCTCGCTCATCATGGCGTCCACCGTGGCGATGGTGCTGCGGTAATTCAGCAAAATGCTGGACGCGCCCACCGCCGCCAGGGCGATGAGGACGGTGGCCATCAGACATACTGTGATCTTCTTTCGGATACTCTTCATCTCTCTGCACCTCAATTTTTTAATAACTGAACTGCCGGACCATGGAAATTCTATCTCCTATTATATGGGCTGAACCGCTTTTTTGTCAATCCTTTCTGTTCCTCTCTACGGTCACAGCCCGTCCGCCCAGATCCGAAGGGCCTCCGGCGTCTGTCTGCCGTTCAGCAGCTTTCCGTCCCGGATCGCCGCGCCTTTCGCGCTGGGACGCAGATCCTCCGCGGCGCGCCCCAGGCCGCTGCCGCCGGAGGTGGCAAAGAGAATGATGGTCTTGCCTGAAAAATCGTAGCTCTCCAAAAAGGTGTTGATGACGGTCGGCGCCGTGTACCACCAAATGGGGAACCCCAGGAAGATTACATCGCAGTCCTCCACCGGGGCGTCGTGGTCCGCCAGGGACGGGCGGAAGGTCCGGTCGTTCATCTCCACGCTGCTGCGGGAGCGCCTGTCGGTCCAGTCCAGATCCGCAGCGGTGTAGGGAATTTGGGGCCTGATCTCATAGAGGCCGGCTCCCGCCGCCTCCGCCAGGGCCTTGGCCGCCCGGGCAGTCACGCCGCCGGCGGAAAAATACGCTACCAGTTTTTTGCTCATCGTAAAGCTCCTTTCCACAGGTCTGCTCTTTCGCGGGCCGCCCAAACGGCCCGTTCCGCCGGAATCATACCATCTGGAGTATACTCCAAGTCAAGAGATTTTTATAGAAAAAGCGGGACCGTCCCTCCAGAGCCTGCTTTAAAACGGCGTTTCGACAGTTTTAAAACAGGCTCCAGGACAGCCCCCCGCTTTCTTGTCTCCGCTTGGACCCCGGCAGCTTCCCCCGGCCCCGCGTCAGCTCCTCATTTTCTCCAGCAGCCCCGCCCGCCGCAGGGCGGGAAGGAGCGCGGCGTACAGCACCGGCGCGGCGATCATGGCCGCCGCCGCGTTGAGGAGGGACGCGGGCAGCTTACTGCCCATAGTGACCACGGCGGTCTCCATGGGATAGCCGTAGACAAACATCTGGAACACAAAGGTTTTCAGCATGTACATCGCCACATACGACAGGGCCCCCACGACACAGGCCGCAGCGTTCCGGCCGTGGCTCCCGGCCTCTTTTCCGCCGGCAAAGGCAATCCTGGCGCAAACCCAGGCCATGAGGAATTTCGTCACAAAGGTGACGGCGCAGTTGAGCGGGTCGTACCCGCCGAACAGGGCGTCATACAGCGTCGAGCCCAGACCCGCGGCCAGGCCCCCGGTGACGGGCCCCATCAGCAGGCCGCTCAGCAGGCACATGGCGTTGGCGAAGTGGATCTTGGAGCCCAAGAGCGGGAATCGGAAAAAAGTCACCGCGCACACCAGCGCCGCCAGCACAGCGGTGTACACGATCTTCTGCGTGGTCCATGTGTGTTTCATATCTGCCGCCTCCTGTTGCGGAAACGCTGATGAAACCGGCGCGCCCGGACTTGCGCCGGGAGCTTCTCCCGGCAGGAAAGAAAACCGCAGGAGCCCCGACGGCTTTCGAGGCTCTCTGGCGCGGCCCAGGGAGAAATTTCCGGCGCAAAAATGCGCGGGGATCGATTCAGCGCTTCTTTTATGGCAACAGAATACGCCGCCGCTGGTATTAGGTAAATATCCAGATCTGTTATTTTTTATAGGTTCAGCCGCAAGCGGGCTCTCCATTCTCTCCCCAAAACAGAGCGGCGCGGCGGAAGCCGCACCGCTCCGGTTCAATTTTGGCCGCCCTGCGCCGGCAGAACCACGGCGGCGCGGATACATGCGCGGGATCAGATATTCAGCAGGACCAGAGCCGCGGCGATCATTCCGGTGGAAATCATCTCCCGCCGGGTGGGGCGCTCCTTAAACAGCAGCGCTCCCCCGATATTGACAATGAGAATGACGGCGCCGCTGTATACGGGAAACACGATATACGCCGGCAGGACCGCCGCCGCGCCGATCATGCCAAGGGTGATTCCGGCATTGGGAATGCCCACAAGGGCGCCGTACACCACATCCTGGCAGGAAATGGGCGTCTTTTTCAGCAGGACGACCACGGACATGATCGCCGCGGAAATCAAAAACGAGACGAAGGTATACAGGTTTTTCATCTCCGGCGGAAAGAACATCCCGTACAATTTGGAGATGAAGTCGATCAGACCGCCCAGGATCAACACCAGCGCCAGCAGGACATAGTTTTTTTGCCCGCTGTCCGCGCGCCGCTCATAGGAGTACACAATGGCCGCAGCGGCCAGGACGATCCCACAGGTCTTCCACGCCGCCGGGTACTCCCGAAACAAAAGGACGGAGAGCACGGTGGGAATCAAGACGCCCAGGCGGTTGTAGGTGGTGGTGATCCCCGCGCCGTTGCTGTGGAGGCTGCGCTGCTGGATCAGCATACACGCCGTCATGAGGCAGGCGCCTGCCAGCGCCAGCCCAGCCAGTGGCCACAGGCGTTCCCCCGGGAGCGCCTGGCCGGAAAACCCTCCGCTCAAAAGGAGGACCAGCAGCGCGCCGAATATATAGTTGCACAAAACGACGGCGGTCCGGTGCGTCCTGGCGTTCTCGGCGCTTTTCATGGAAAAAACCAGAATCGAATTGGCGGCGACGGCAATCAGAAGACTTCTCATGCCCCAGGCCTCTCCCGCCTTTTCAGCGGAGCCGTATGGCCGCGGTTTTCGCCGTTACCGCTCATAAATGAACAATCCATCCAGCATGGTCTTTTCCACTTGAATATCCTTGATGGCCTCGTTGCCGGTGGTCGGCAGGTTCCTGTCCAGCAGCGCCAGGTCCGCCACCTTCCCCGGTTCGATGGAGCCCTTGTACCGCTCCTCCCCGTTCTGGATGGCGCCGTTCAGGGTCAGCATCCGCAGCGCCTGTTTCAGCGTGATCCGCTCCCGCTCTCCCAGACAGTGTCCGCGCATTCCCTTGCGCGTGACGGCGGAATACATGCTCCAGAACGGGTTGACGTCGGCACAGGGCATATCCGTACTGAGAGAGCAGATCACGCCGGCTTCCAGATAGGACCGCAGCGGCAGGAACTCCTCCTGCTTCTCCCTGGTCAAAATGGCGTCGTAACCGTCCGCCTCGCCGTAGATAAAGGAGCCCTGGACGGAGGCCATGATGCCCACCTCCCCCATTTTGGCAAGCGTCTCCGCGGTGGGGTAATAGGCGTGGATGATATGGTGCCTGTGGGGACGGGGATTGGCCTTAATGGCTTTGTACATCGCGTCTACCGCCTTTTCAATCGCCACGTCGCCCATCACATGGATCCCCACATCCCAGCCGCTGTCATGGGCGGTTTTGATGTAGCCGTCCAGCTTGTCCAGATCCAGGCGCAGGTTCAGCTCCCGCAGGGAGGACTCTCCCTTGTAGGGCCAGGATTTCAGGGCGGTGCCGGAGGTCAAACCGCCGTCAATCGCCATTTTTAACGCGGTGTAGCGAATCCACTCGTCGCCGTAGCCGGAGCTGAAGTGATAGTTGTCGATCAGCCTGCTCAGGGCGGCCTCGTCCTGCATCAGCGTAAACCCGTACCAGTTGGGCATCAGGTCAATGCGGCAGGTCAGCTTCCCCTGCTTTCTCAGATTGTGATACGCCTTGCACACCGCCGCGCTGACCCCCGGCTCGGAGACGCTGGTGATCCCATAGGTCTTGTACTTCTCCAGCGCCAGGGAGATGGACTTCTCCAGCACGTCAATGGACGGCGTTCCCTGGCCCGCGCCGAATTCGTCGGAGCCGAAGGGCCCGGGCATGACCGCCCTCACCAGAAGCACCGCATTGCCGTGGAGGATGCCGGTGGGCTCGCCGGTCTCCGGGTCCCGGTCGATCCTGCCCTTCTCGGGGTCCGGCGTATCCCTGGTAATACCGGCCGCCGCAAGGGCCAGGCTGTTGACGCTGCTGGCGCCGAAAATCCGCTCGATGACCACCGGATTCTCCGGGCTGGCCGCATCCAGGTCGTAGCGGTTTGGCGCGCGGTTTTCCACAAACTGCGACTCAATGTAGCTGCCGCCCTGAAGCCACTGTCCCTTTTTCATTCCGGAGACCCGCTCCGCGATCCGCTCCTGCAGGCCGGCTATGGTGGTGATGCCGAACACCACAATGCCGTCGTACATCAGGCCGGCCTCCCAGATATGGTTGTGCCCGTCGTGAATCCCCGGGATCAGGGAATTTCCGTGGCAGTCAATCTTTTTCGTATGGGGGCCGGCCAGGGCCAGAACATCCTCATTTCCGCCCACGGCCGCGATCCGGCCGCCGCAGACGGCCACGGCCTGGTAGATCTCATCCCGGGCGTTGACGGTGTGGACCGTGGCATTGTAAAAGACAGTATCAGGGGTCATCGTTTGCGTTAACAACATATCGACGCATCCTTTCAGCCGTACTCAGGCATATTTTTGAGCCGCATACTTGTGAAGTCCGAAGAACGCGAGCACGATCATGGCCGCAGTCACGATCAGGCCGAGAACCGGAGAGACCAGTCCGCCCACCAAGAAACCGGCGGCCGAACAGATCCCCACGGTCAGGCTGTAGGGAAGCTGCGTCCTGACGTGCTGGATGTGATCCGCCCCCGCCGCGGTGGAGGCCAGAATGGTGGTGTCGGAGATGGGGGAACAGTGGTCGCCGAAGACGCCTCCGCTCAGGCAGGCGCCGATCATCAGCTCCATGGGGATGTTGAACTGCGCGGCGATGGGCAGCGTGATCGGCATCGTGATGGCCCAGACGCCCCAGGAGCTTCCGGTGGAGAAGCCCACGAAGGCGCCCACCACGAAGATCATCATCGGCATCAGTCCGGGGCGATGGAGTTGGCCTCCACCAGATGGATCAAATACCCCTTGAGGTCCATGACGCCGGTCAGAGAGCCGATGGACCACGCCAGCACCAGGATCACCGGAATATCCGTATTCAGCGCCACGCCCTTTGTAAACTGCTCCACAATGCTCCGGTAGCCGAAAATCCCGGATCTCGCGCCCAGCAGGCCCGCGGCGACAGAGGCGATAAAGAAGCCCAGGGTGATGGACAGTACGATATTCGCGTTCCGGAACGCTCCGCCGATGCCGTTGGTCCCCGCGTCTCCGGTCCACATAATCATGACGAGCAGAACGGCAAACAGCGTGACCAGCGGAAGCACGAAATTCATCATTGTGATCTTCTTGCCGGCAAAGAGCTCGTCCTCGTCCAGATCGTACTTGGTCATGAGCACATCGTTCTCGCCGATGAGCTCTCCGGTCTCAATGGCGCGCTTTTCCGCCGCGTACATGGGACCGATGTCCAGCTTGGTCAAAATCACAAAGAGGAGCGCCAGCATACCGAAAATGGCGTAGAAGTTAAAGGGGATGGCTTTCACAAACGTCAGCCACGGGTTGTCCGTGATCGCCAGCGCGGCAAACGCGGCGGCAATCAGGCTTGTGGCGTAGGAGCTGTAGCTGGTGATGGGGGAAAGGGTGGCGAAGGGGCAGCCCATGACGTCGCAGATATACGCCAGCTTCACCCTGGAGACCTTCAGCTTCTCCGTAATCGGGCGCATGATGGAGCCCAGGGTCAGCGTCGGCTCCGTGAAGATGAAGGCGAAGGCGCTGAGATAGGTAATCAGCTGCGCCTGCATCCTGGTCTTTACCTTTTTGGTGACCAGCTCACCAAAGGCCCGGGACGCCCCGGACACCTTGAACATGTAGACAAAGCCGCCGCATGCGGTAATCAGCATCAATGTGCCGGCGTTTCCGGCGCTTGCGATATTGGGGATGAAAAAGTCGGAAATCATCATAGGGAGTCCGGCCAGCGGATTCCAGCCGCTCAGAATAGTAGTGCCGACCCAGAGGCCTACGACCAGGGAGAGGATGGTTTGCTTGGTAATCAGCGCGAGACCAATGGCAACCAACGGTGGGACAATGGTTAAAATACCGTATTCCATAAGAATCTCCTTTCGCAGCGATTGATGATCGGGTTTGCTCCGCCTGTTTTTGGATATCCATTATGGACAGTATATCGTATATTTTTTCAAAAATCATTATCCACCATTGCCAAACCGCTCCCGCCGCCTTCCCTCAAAAGGATAGCGCCGCTTTATGGGGGCTCCGCGCGTCAGTCCTCTTTCTGCATATCGAGAAGGTGTATGCCCAGCTCCAGAAAGAGCCGCGACGTCCCGTCCTCCAAATTGATATGAAAGGTATTCTTCAGCTTCTCCAGGCGGTAGAGCATGGTCTTATAGTGGACGAACAGTCTCTCGGCCGCCCGCCTGGCGTTGCAATTGCACTCCAGATAGACCTTCAGCGTATCGTAAAACTGCGTGTGATTCCTCTGGTCATAGTCCCAGATTTCCCGCAGGTTTTCCGGGATCACCTCCTCCAATCCGCCGATCTCATTGAGCCGCATAAACAGTTTCAAAAGGCTGTTGCCGGCATAGCAGGCGATGAAGCTCCGCCCCTTCCCGTTGATCAGCTCCCCATAGGAGATGGTGGCCCAGGCCTGGTGGTAGCTGGCGGAGACGTTGGTCAGCCCCCGGACAATATCGCCGATCCCGATCTGGAAGTGCATGCCGCCGAACTGCGGCTCCAGCGTCTGGAGCAGTTTTTCACAGTAGCGCTTGATGTCGTCGTAGCTCTCGTCTCTGCGGTGCTGTCCGGTTCTGTGCAGAATATAGATGGTGGTGTCAAACTTGCTCACGATATCCTGGGCGTAGAGCTTCCGGCTGAAATTCTCAATGTGGTTCATAATGCGGTCGTTCATAAACTCGTACTGCGTGATGTAGCCGTTGGTATCCAGCCGCTGGTTCATCGGTCCGGCGGGATTGATGGCCAGAAAGCAGTAATTTGCGTCAATGGTCACACTGAGCTGTTTTGCGCGGCGTTTGATCTCATCCTCCTTGTGCTCTTTGCGGTAAATCAGGTCGTAGATGAAGTCGCTGACAAATTTATATTCCACGTTGCGCAGCTCCAGCCGCCGGCGCATTTCCGTCAGCACAGAGTTGGCGAAGATCTCCAGGATCATCATGTCCATCTCTTCATAGGGCGTCTCTAAATCAAAAATCGCCAGGTACCCCTTGGGCATTCCCCCCAGCAGCACGGGATAGAGCAGGCGGGTGCAGCTGGCCCTGGGCGCATCGGGCCTGCAGAAAAACACCCGCTGCTTGTAATAGAAGAGATTCCGCATCTCACAGCGGTGCAGATCGCTCTCGTCCCGGTCATAATCGCTGATCCACTCATCGGTAATATCTGTGATGTTGAAAAACTCATCATAGATGATGACCGGGTTTTTCATCAGGCTGTGAAAATATTGAATCATGGTCAGCAAATCCGGTTCCTTCAGCGTGATGTCGTTGAACCGCAGATTGGTCTCGATGATCTTTTCATACCAGGCGCGCTCATGCGCCGCCAGCACGGTCCGGAGCTGATAGGCGGTTTTGTACAGCAGATCCGGACTGTCGAAATACAGGCAGTTTTCTACGGGAGCGCCCTCCGGGCGGTTTACCGCCAGATATAGCGTCTTAGGACAGGGAAAATCCGGGAGCTCTGTTTTGATCTCCTCGATGGACTGAAGGTGCAGGCGCGGTCTTGCCGCGTTCAGGAGAGCCGCCAATTCACTATAGCCCATTTCGCGGGCAAGGCCGATGATGTCATCTATCGCGCGCATACCGCACCTCCCCGTATCTTTCAATTTGGGAGCGCCCCCGCTCCCCGGCAGAGCCGGCCGCGGACTTATCCCCAGATAATAAATATCACATTACAGCCTTTACCGCAAGTCTATTTGGCCCTGTCAGAGGCGATTGGGGGCATCTTCATTATTTTAATTTTTATTTGTAGGGCCGGAGTGCTCGGCCCGTTTCGCCCCATTGGCAAAAGGTTATAGCTCTTATGCAGAATCGGTATTTGACACGGAAGGAGGCTTTTTGATACTATTTTCCCAAGGAGGGATGTTGGAATGTCATTTTTCCTGACATTGGCAGCCGCATCCGCCGTGGGGTTTT
Organism: uncultured Oscillibacter sp.; assembly: GCA_947644365.1. GTDB lineage: Bacteria > Bacillota > Clostridia > Oscillospirales > Oscillospiraceae > Oscillibacter. The sequence goes on from CANRYZ010000007.1 coordinate 38,141, forward strand.
TGTTTTTAAAGAAAAAGGTCCCCGGCGGTGTGATGGTGGGGGCGCTGGTGGGCACCGTGGTCTTGAACATCGGTACCGGCCTGGCCTATATGCCCGCCGCGGCCAAGACCATTGCCCAGATCACCGCAGGGGCCTTCATCGGGGCCTCGATCCGGCGCAGTGACATGCGGAGGATGCCGAAGCTGGCAAAGCCGGCGGCCATCCTCCTCTGCAGTATGCTGATCTTGAATCTGGTATTGGGGGTGATCATTCATGCCACGAGTAAGTTGGACTGGATGACATCCTTTTTTTGCGCCGTTCCGGGGGGAATGAGCGACACGCCCATCATTGCGGCGGAGATGGGGGCCGACGGGGCCGCCGTCGCCTTCATGCAATTCTTCCGCCTGCTGGGGGGCGTGGGGATATTTCCCGCCATCATTATGATGTCCACCCGCCACGAGGAGCCGGCGGAGCTCTCCGGCCAGCGGGAGGAGGCCGGAGAGCCCGCCGGGAAGCCCTCGGTGCCGGCGACGGTCGCCGTCGCGGCTGTCTGCGGGGTCGCCGGCAAGCTGTCCGGCATTCCGGTGGGCACCCTGATCTTCGCCATGGCCGGCACGGCGGCGCTGGAGCTCATTACCGGCCGCGCGGCGATCCCAATGTACCTGAAACGGACCGCACAGGTGCTCTCCGGAGCGTACATCGGCAGCTCTATCGGGCTGCAGGAGCTGCTGGACCTGCGCCATCTGATTCTGCCCGTCTGTCTGCTGGTGGCCGCCTATCTTCTCAACTGCTTTCTCGTCAGCGCCATGCTGCACCGCTTTTGCGGCATGCCCCGGCGGGAGGCCATGCTGGTGGCCACGCCCGCCGGCGCCACAGATATGGCGCTCATCTCCGGCGATCTGGGGATCTCCAGCCTGGATCTGAACGTGCTGCAGATTATCCGGATGATCACCGTTGTGTCCATTTTTCCCCAGATCATCCGCCTGACCGTCATATTGATCGGCTGAGGGAGGGGCGAGGCGTATCGAATACGGATATGAACTGAACATTGGCAGGCCGTTTAAAGGGCGGGCGCTGGCGGAGCTCCAGGCATTCCTGGCGGAGAGCGGCCTCACCTATGATCCCGGGATCAGCTGCTCGGCGGTCATCCGGGACGAGGCGGGCCGCATTGCCGCCGCAGCCTCCCTGGACCGGGACACGATCAAATGTGCCGCCGTGCGCCCCGACCTCCAGGGCACCGGCCTCATCGCCCATCTCATCACCCATCTGCAGCAGGAGGCCATCAGCCGCGGAGCGAACAGCCTGTTCCTCTACACCAAACCCGAAAACCGGCGCCAATTCGCGGAATTGGGCTTTTCCCAGGTGGCCGGGACAGAGCGGGTCCTGCTCATGGAGGACCGCCGCGGGGGCTTTGCCGCGTGGGCCTCAGACATTCAGGACGCCCGCGCCCACGGGACCATCGGCTGTCTGGCGGCAAACTGCGATCCCATGACGCTGGGGCACCGCTATCTTATCGAGCGGGCGGCCGCCCAATGCGATACGCTGTACCTGCTGGTGGTTTCGGAGGACCGCAGCGCTGTCCCAGCGGCCCACCGCAGGCTCATGGTGGAACAGGCCGCCGGAGATCTGGACAATGTGATCGTAGCGGGGACCGGCCGGTATCTCATCTCCTCCGCCAGCTTTCCGGACTATTTTCTGAAAGAGAAAACAGAGGCGGGGACCGTCTGGTGCGGCCTGGATATTGCGGTGTTCTGCCGCCTGGCCGAGGTTCTGGGCATCTCCCGGCGCTTTGTGGGGACGGAGCCCCTCTGCCCGGTGACGGCGGCCTACAACCGGGCTATGGCGGAGGCCCTCCCCCGGGCGGGGGTGGAGCTGGTGGAGATCCCCCGCCTGGAGCGAAACGGCGTCCCCATCAGCGCCACCGCCGTACGGGGGCTGATCGCCGCCGGCCGCTGGCGGGAGATTCGGCCTCTTGTGCCCGGGGCAGTCTACGACTATTTTTCCAACGAGGAGAACCGGAGCCTCTTTTTGCGCAGATGCAGCGATTTCGGAAAGACCGGTCAGATCATTACACAGGAGACGGGAGGAAGGTAAATGGACCTGAAAAGAACAGCTGTGGCGGGAACCATGGAGTCCAGCGACATCATGGTGACCGTGGAGCCGCGGGAGAGCGGCGGGATCGTACTGGAGCTCACCAGCTCCGTGATGAAGCAGTATGGCCGCCGGATCGAGCAGGTCATCCGGGAGACGGCGGCGGAGCTGGGGGTGGAGAACGCCCTGATCTGCGCGGTGGACAAGGGCGCCCTGGACTGCACGGTTCGGGCCCGCACCGGCGCCGCCCTCTTCCGGGCGGCGGAGCAGGAGAACGGCACTTGGGAGGTGGGCAGGTGAACGGTACGCGCTATGTAAAAGACCGGCTGCGCCGCAGCATGATGTTCGTCCCCGGCAACAATCCGGGCATGATCGCCGACTCCCGGATCTACGGGGCGGACAGCATCATGTTCGACCTGGAGGACAGCGTGTCCCTGGCGGAGAAGGACGCGGCCCGCTTCCTGGTGTACCAGGCGCTGAAAACGCTGGACTTTGGGAAAAAGGAGATCGTAGTCCGGGTCAACGACCTGGGCAGCGGCCTGGGCGTGCGGGACCTGGAGGCCATCATCCCGGCAGGGGTCCACGTGGTGCGCCTGCCCAAGACGGACGGGCCCCAGGACATCATCGACTGTGAGCGGGAGATCGCCCGCATCGAGCAGGCCCACGGCATCCCTGTGGGGGCCACGGGGATGATGGCCGCCATCGAGAGCGCGGGCGGCGTTTTGAACGCCCGGGAGATCGCCCGCGCCTCCGACCGCCTCATCGGCATCGCCCTGGGCGCGGAGGACTACGTCACCGACCTGAAAACCGTCCGTTCGGACGGCACGGAGCTGTTTTTCGCCCGCAGCATGATCCTCCACGCCGCCCGGGCCGCAGGCATCGCCGCACTGGACACGGTCTACTCCGACGTCAACGACGAGGAGGGCTTCCTGGCGGAGGTGGAGCTGATCCACAAGCTGGGATTCGACGGAAAATCCGTCATCAACCCCCGGCAGATCGCGCCCCTTCACCGGGCGTTTATCCCCAGCGAGAGAGACCTGCGCAAGGCCTACGACGTGATCGCTGCCATCGAGGAGGCCAACGCCCGGGGCAGCGGCGTCATCAGCCTGAACGGAAAGATGATCGACCGGCCCATCGTCCTCCGCGCCCGGCGCCTCATCGCGCTGGCGGAGGCGGACCGCATGGCCAGGGAGGAGTAACGACATGGACGAACTGCTGCACACGATCCCCCATATTGACCGCATCTCCCACCGGGGCGCGTTTGCCGGCGCCGGCGCCAAGCGGACGGAGACCTTCCGCGCCCGGTCCGGCAAGGACAACAAGGTCCTGCCCTCTCTGGAGGAGGCGGTCCGCGCCGCAGGACTGCGGGACGGCATGACCATCTCCTTCCACCACCATTTCCGGGGCGGCGACCACGTGGTTAACCAGGTGCTGGATACCCTGGCGGCCATGGGCTTCCGGGACCTGACCCTGGCGGCCAGCTCTCTGGCGGACGTCCACGCTCCCCTGATCCGCCACATTCAAAACGGCGTCGTCACCCACATCGAGACCTCGGGGCTCCGGGGACAGCTGGCGGAGGAGATCTCCCGGGGACTGCTGGAGTGCCCGGTGGTGTTCCGCAGCCACGGGGGCCGGGCCGCCGCCATCGGCAGCGGCGAGGTCCACATCGACGTGGCCTTCCTGGGAGCGCCCTCCTGCGACCCCTATGGCAACGCCAACGGCTACAGCCGGGACGACGACACCTCCATCGCCTGCGGCTCCATGGGGTACGCCAGGACCGACGCCAAGTACGCCGACAAGGTCATCATCCTCACCAACAACCTGGTCCGTTACCCCAACGCCCCCTGGGCCATCCCGGAGTACGATGTGGACTATATCGTGGTGACGGATGACATCGGCGACCCCGCGGGCATCATGTCCGGCGCCACCCGCTATACGAAAAACCCCAAAGAGCTGCTCATCGCCCAGACCGCGGCCAATGTGATCGACGCCGCGGGATACCTCTATGACGGCTTTTCCATGCAGATGGGCTCCGGCGGCGCCTCCCTGGCGGTGGCCCGCTTCCTGCGGCAGATGATGCTGGAGAAGAAGATCCGCTGCCGCTTTGCCCTGGGCGGCATCACCGGGCAGATCACCGCCATGCACGAGGAGGGCATGATCGACCGCATCCTGGACGTGCAGAGCTTTGATCTGGACGCGGCGCTGTCCCTGAAGAAAAACCGCTTCCACCACCAGATCGACGCCACATACTATGCCAGCTTCCTCTTCGCGGCGGCGGTGGACCAGCTGGACTTTGTGATCCTCTCGGCCCTGGAGATCGACACGAATTTCAACGTCAACGTCCTCACCGGCTCCGACGGCGTGATCCGGGGAGCCATCGGCGGACACCCCGACACGGCGGCAGGCGCCAGCCTGTCGGTGGTGGTGGCGCCGCTGACCCGGGGGCGCATCCCCACCGTCATCGACCGGGTCAACACCATCGTCACCCCCGGCGCCGTAGTGGATGTGGTGGTCACAGACCAGGGCATCGCGGTAAACCCCCGGCGGCCGGAGGTGGCGGAAAAACTGAAAAAGGCGGGTATGAAGGTCTATACCATCCAACAGCTCAAGGACCGGGCAGAGGCCCTGGCCGGCCGGCCGGACCCCATCCGGTATAAGGACCGCATCGTGGGCGTTGTCATGTACCGGGACAACACCGTTATCGACGTTATCCGGCAGATCGACGAGGACTGACGGCGCTTCGCCGGATACGGGGGGCAGAGGATGTACAGGGAAGTGACGCTCCAGGAGATGCTGGATGCCCGGGAGACCCGGGCATCCAGGCAGCGGCAGCTGCTGCGGGAGTATGGGAAGCCGCTGATCAGCTTCACGATGAATCTGGCGGGTCCGGTGAAGCGGAGCCGCCTCAGCGACCTGCTCTTTTGGACCACGCTGGAGACCCTGTGCGAAACGCTGGGGGCGGCGCTGGTATACCGGGAGCTCACGGACGCCGCCGCGGGACTGGAGGCGCTGCTGGTGTGCGCCCTGCCGGCTGAGGAGTTGAAGGCCCTGGCCGTGGGTCTTGAGGAGGCGCGGCCCGCAGGGCGCCTGTGTGACCTGGACGTGCTCGCCCCGGGGGGAGACGCTCTCTCCAGGGAGCGTCCCCGGGCGTGTCTGGTGTGCGGGGGCCCCGCCAAGGCGTGTGCCCGCAGCCGGGCCCACGGTCTGGAGGCCGTCCGGGCCGCCGCGGACGCCCTGCTGCGGGATTTCACGGCGGAGCATCTGGCCGCGCTGTCAGTGGACGCCCTGATCTGGGAGGTAGACCTGACGCCCAAGCCCGGCCTGGTGGACCGGCGCAGCGCCGGCGCCCACCGGGACATGGACCTGGAGATGTTCCACCGTTCCGCCCGGTGTCTCCGCCCCTATTTCCGCCGGGCGGCGGCCCTGGGGCTGGAGCGGCGGGACTGTATGCCGGAGCTCCAGGCAGCCGGACGCCGGGCGGAGGCGGCGATGCTGGCGTGCACCGGCGGCGTCAACACCCACAAGGGCGCCATCTATGCCTTCGGGCTGATCCTGGCATCGCTGGGGAGCGTGCTGGCGGAGGGCGGCGACGTGTACGAACAGGCCGCCGCCCTGGCGGCGGCGGGACTGCCCCCGGACACGTCCGACGCCGCCGCCAGGCGCCGCTACGGC
>CANRYZ010000008.1 GCA_947644365.1 uncultured Oscillibacter sp.
GAGAAAAGAGACACATCGCAAGATGTGTCTCTTTTTTGTTACCATTTTGTCTCCCATTTGTGATGATTTGCCCCTCCCCGTTTGTTAGAATACAGATAAAAGGGGGGCAGGTTATGAGAGAGAAAGCAATTTTATGGGCGCTGCTGCTGGCCTTGATTCTAACGGCCTGCGGACAGAGCGGGGAAACATTGCCGGAGGAGCCGCCGCCGGAGCCGGAGATGGAAGAGCCGGAGCACAGTGAGGAGGTTCCGAGGAACCGTCAGCGGATCATGTCCGAGGAGGCGCTGGAGTACACCAACCAGGAGGACTGCTCCAACGGCTTCCTCCTGGCGGAGCGGGGGGAGGGCGGAACGCCCTTCCTGGAGTTTACCCGCCCGGAGGAGCCGAATTTTTCCCTGTGCATTAACCGGGACCTGACGGAGGCGGTGGTGGACTACCAGGGGCGGACCATGACCCTGGGGCGGGTGGAGACGCCCAACGGGTCGCTCTATGACTGGGATGTTTCCGCGGGCTATGGCGGGCTGGTGTCCGGGTACAGTATGCCCTTTTGGGTGGACCTCACCGGGGACGGCCAGCCGGAGCTGGCGTGGCTGCGGCACGGCTATGGAACCGGCTTTCACGAGAGCGTCTGTACCGTCTACAACATCAGTGGGGAGGGGGAGATCATTTCCCTTGTGGAGCCCTGGGAGGAGATGGCCGCGTCTGTCACTGTGGAGCCCCAGGACTGGGAGGACGGGTGTATTCGCAGCCTTGTGACGGACGGCGAGGGGAATACATATACTGCATGGCAATATTGGGGACAGGAGGAGACTTGGCAGCAAGTGTGTTACCAGCTGGGGAAGAGCGGGTGGGCCAGTCTGGAGATTGACCAGGAGCGGGGGATTGTAGAGGCTGTTATGATGTTTGGCCTGGAGGGACCTCACTTCTTTGGCATGTATATGGGCGAGCTGCACACAGAGCTCAGCTATGATGCGGAGCGTGGCGTGATCGCCTGCTCCGGCCCCATCTCTGTGTCCGTCTTTGACAAACCGGAGGCATAGAGGAGCCGCGCCCATTTTGGGCGTGGCTTTTCGTCCTTGACAAGCCTTGGTCATCTATGTATAATACACATAGATGACCAAGGCATGGGAGGGAAGAAGCGGCATGAAGATCGACAAGAGCCTCATGAGCGGCAGCACTACGCTGCTCATTTTATCCCTGTTGGCCAAGGAGGAGATGTACGGCTACCAGATGATCGTGGAGCTGGCCCGGCGGTCCAACAGGACCTTTGAACTGAAAGAGGGGACGCTGTACCCCATCCTCCACGGCCTGGAGGCGGAGCGGCTGGTGACGGTGCGGGAAAAGGAGGCCGACGGCCGGGTGAGGAAATACTACCGCATCACGAAGAAGGGCTTGAAGGCCCTGGAGGCCAAGAAGGAGGAATGGGGCGTGTTTACGGAGCAGGTCAATGCCGTGATCCACGGCGCGTCCCTGGCGTGAGGCGCGGCCATGCGGGACGACTTTCAAATCTGGGTGGACGCGGTGTGCGAGCAGGTCCGGTTCCGGCCGGACCGGAAGGGCATTGAAAAGGAGCTGCGCATCCACTACGAGGATCACTGTAAGGCGCTGGAGCGGCTGGGCTACGAGGGGCCGCTGGCGGCGGAGCGGTCCCTCCGGGCCATGGGGAACGCCCAGGAGGTGGGCCGGGCGCTGGACGGGGTACATAAGCCCTGGCTGGGCTGGCTGTGGGAGTTTAGCCGCTGGATGGTCCGGGGGCTGGCGATGCTGCTGGTGATGACCATGCTCTGGTCCGTTGACTGGGATATTTTGATAAAGTGTACCCGGGATGAACTGGCCTGGGAGGAGCCGCCACCAGGGACGGCCCGCGTAGAGCTGGAGCACGGCACTCTCTGGGCCGCGCCGGGGGACGTGACCCAGGACCCGGACGGCACCACAGTGGCGGAGATTGACCTGTGGCTCCAAAGACGTGACCCCCTGGGAACGGATAGTACCGAGCATTATTACAGCTCGTGGAACGAATTCTTCACCTATCGGGATGAGCAGGGGGAACTGACGGTCAGAGTGGTGGACGAACGTACGAGGATGTCCGCCCGCAGCCGTTATTGGAGGAGCAAGTATTCGGAGGAGCGCACGGGCTGGACCCGCTGTCAGAAGACGGTGGAGCTGGTGCTGGACGGACCGCCCCGGTGGGCGGAGGTCTCCTATCCCCTCTCCGGCAGAGACTGGGTCCTGCGGGTGGAATGGGAGGTGGAGCCATGAGGCTGACACGGGGACAGAAGATTGGCCGGAACCTGTTGCTGTCTGTTCTGCTGGGCGCTGTGCTCTATGTGCTGCTGTGGTTTCCGCCCTGCACGGTCCGGGGGATGCTGGACCGGGTGGAGCGGCAGTACCTCCTCTCGGACCTGGAGCCGGTGCTGGTGGAGCGGAAGTCTCTGCTCTACAGCAACGAATGGCTTTCCACCCATTTCACCTATCTGATTGCCCGGTCCGGGGAGACCTACATTGCCACGGAGTTTAGCCGCCATGGACTGGAGGTCCGGTCTGAGTGGAGGAGCCTTCTGAAAATGAGCCGGGAGGTCCTGTGCATGGGGTTGGACGGAACGCTCTATGTGGCGGGGGAGTTTACAGACGCGGCCTCCGCCTCCATGGAGGTGACGGCGGAACGCACCACCCGCATGTATGACCCGGACACGGAGGAATATAACCTGATCATCGGGGAGCGAAAGACCTTCACCTATGAGGGGGAGAAGGCCGGCGACGCGCTGTTCACCTTCCGCCTTCGGAAGGGAACAGGATGGGATCACGGCGGCCTGGAGGAGGTGTCGCGTGAGTGGTACAGCGCGCGTGTCATCGGGGACACCACCGGCGCCCGGGGAATCCTCCACAGGGACCTTCCGGTGAGGGCGACGCTGTACGGCCAGGACGGCGGCGTTTTGGATACGCTGGAGCTGGCCATTGACAATTATGAGCTGCACAGGACTTGGTAAAAAGAGGACGGTATCTTTCGATACCGTCCTCTCTTCGTCAAAGCAATTCTGCGTTGCCGCCGCTCCGGCCTGGTGAATCACCGGATAGCCAGAGCGAGATAAAGTTCTTTTTGGATACTTTTTCTTTCAAGAAAAAGTATCAGCCCTTGAACTCCACGTACAGCTCCCGCACCGCGTTGGGGTCCGCCGGGGCCTTGGGCGCCGCCGCGGGAGCGGCAGGGGCGGCGGGCTCGTCGTGGGGGCCGTCCCGCCAGGCCAGGAATTTGGGGGCCACCTGGGGGAACAGGGCCAGGGAGAGCACGTCCTCGTCGCTCTTGGCCACGTCCTTGAACTCCTGGCGGTACTTCTCCACCTCCGGCTCCAGCTGGTCCGCCGGGCGGCAGGTGATGACCTCCTCCGGCTTGATGCCGGCCAGGGCCCGGACCTCCTCGTTGACCTCGCCGGGGAGTTTGCCGTACTCGCCCTTCAACAGGGCCTTGGACTCCTTGGGGAAGGTCTTGTACTTGCCCACCACCACGTTCATGACGGCCTGGGTGCCCACGATCTGGCTGGTGGGGGTGACCAGCGGGGGATAGCCGAAGTCCTTGCGGACACGGGGGATCTCCGCCAGCACGTCGTAATACTTCTCCTCCTTGTTCGCCTGCTTGAGCTGGGAGATCAGGTTGGAGAGCATGCCGCCGGGGACCTGGTAGAGGAGGGTGTTGGTGTCCACGTTCAGCACCTTGGGGTCCAGAGAGCCCGCCTCCTTGAGGCGCTGGGCCACCTTGCGGAAGTGGGCGGCGGCCTGGCTCATCTTGTTCAGGTCCAGTCCGGTGTCCCGCTCCGTGCCCTGGAGGGTGGCCACCAGGGACTCCGTGGCGGGCTGCGCCGTGCCGTTGGCCAGGGGGCTCAGGGCCGTGTCCACAATGTCCACGCCGGCGTAGGCGGCCATGAGATACACCATGTCGCCGGTGCCGGTGGTGTTGTGGGTGTGCAGGTGGATGGGAATGGAGACGGTCTCTTTCAGCTTCTTGATGAGGGAGTAGGCGTCCATGGGCAGCAGGAGGTTGGCCATGTCCTTGACGCAGATCACGTCCGCGCCCATCTGCTCCAGCTCCTTGGCGAGGTTCACAAAATACTCCTCGCTGTGGATGGGGGAGATGGTGTAGCTGAGGGTGGCCTCCACCATGCCGCCGTACTTCTTGGTGGACTTGATGGCCTGCTCCAGGTTCCGCACGTCGTTGAGGGCGTCGAAGATGCGGATGATGTCGATGCCGTTCTCAATGGACTTGCGGCAGAAGGCGTCCACCACGTCGTCGGCGTAGTGCTTGTAGCCCAGGATGTTCTGGCCCCGGAAGAGCATCTGCAGCTTCGTGTTGGGCAGGGCCTTGCGGAGCTTTCTCAAACGCTCCCAGGGGTCCTCGTTGAGGAAGCGCATGCAGGAGTCGAAGGTGGCGCCGCCCCAGCACTCCAGGGACCAGTAGCCGATGGAGTCCAGCACCTCGCAGGCGGGGAGCATGTCCTCGATGGTCATGCGGGTAGCCGCCTGGGACTGGTGGGCGTCCCGGAGGATGGTGTCGGTGATATACAGGGGCTTCTTAGACAGAAATTCCATTGTTTCCATAGAACTCCTCCTTTCAAAAAAGGGAATGGGGTGGTCAAATCCGTTTCGGGCGGGCTTTGCCTGCCCGGAACACTACTGCCCGCGCCGCTGGGCGCGGCGCCTTTGCCGTGCAAAGGCGGGGGGATTCAGCGGAGCGTCCAAAGGGGACGAAGTCCCCCCTTGGATGTCTTATCCGAACAGGGAGATCATCACGCCCGCGGCGATGGCGGAGCCGATGACGCCGGCCACGTTGGGGCCCATGGCGTGCATCAGGAGGAAGTTGCCGGGGTTGGCCTTCTGGCCCTCCACCTGGGAGACCCGGGCGGCCATGGGCACGGCGGACACGCCGGCGGAGCCGATGAGGGGATTGATCTTCTCTTTCAGGAACAGGTTCATGATCTTGGCCAGGATCACGCCGCCGGCGGTGCCGAAGCCAAAGGCCACGATGCCCATGCACATGATGGCGATGGTCTGGAGGCTGAGGAAGGTCCGCCCGGTGGCGGTGCAGCCTACGGATACGCCCAGGAAGATGGTGACGATGTTGATGAGCTCGTTCTGGGCGGTCTTGCTGAGGCGCTCCACCACGCCGCACTCCTTAAAGAGGTTGCCCAGCATCAGGCAGGCGATGAGGGGGGCGGCGGAGGGCACCAGCAGGGCCACAAAGATGGCGACCATGATGGGGAAGATGATCTTCTCGGTCTTGGAGACCTGCCGCAGGGGCTTCATGACGATCTTCCGCTCCGCCTCGGAGGTGAGCAGGCGCATGATGGGGGGCTGGATGACGGGCACCAGGGCCATGTAGCTGTAGGCCGCCACGGCGATGGGGCCCAGCAGCTCCGGGGCCAGAAGGGTGGAGCAGTAGATGGCGGTGGGGCCGTCCGCGCCGCCGATGATGCCGATGGAGCCGGCCTGAGCGGAGGTGAAGAGGTTGGAGAGACGGCAGCCCACGAAGGTGACGAAGATGCCCAGCTGGGCGGCCGCGCCCAGGAGCAGGCTCTTGGGGTTGGCGATCAGGGGGCCGAAGTCGGTCATGGCGCCCACGCCCATGAAGATCAGGCAGGGGTAGATGCCCAGCTTCACGCCCAAGTACAGGATGTCCACAAGGCCCGGCGTGATGGACTGGCCCACCGTAGCGGTTGCCAGCACGGCGTCTGAGACGTCCACCGCCGCCAGCTCCGCCAGGAACTCCGCTGTGACGGGAGCCCCGCCGATGAGGTTCCAGTGGATGTGGCCCCCGGCGAAGAAGATCTCGTGGAACATGTTTGCGCCGGGGAGGTTGGTGATGAGCATGCCGAAGGCGATGGGCACCAGCAGCAGCGGCTCAAATTTCTTGACGATGCCCAGGTACAGAAGGCCGCAGGCAATGAGAATCATCACCAGGCACTTCCAGTTGTCCCCCTGGGCAAACAGCGCGAAGCCCGAGCTGTTTACAAAATCCAGTATAGCTTCCATGTGTGACCCTCCAGCGCCTTACTGGATGACGCACAGCAGCGTGCCGGACTCCACCGCCGCGCCCTTGGAGGTGTTGACGGAGGCCACGGTGCCGTCGCAGGGGCACATGATCTCGTTCTCCATCTTCATGGCCTCCAGGACCATCAGTACGTCGCCCTTCTTCACGGCGGCGCCCTGGCTGACCTTCACATCCAGAATGGTGCCGGGCATGGGGCTGGTGACCTGCTCGCCGCCGGCGGGAGCAGCGGCGGCGGGGGCAGGGGCGGGAGCGGGAGCGGCGGCAGGGGCGGGAGCGGCGCCGGTCAGCTCCTCCAGCTGGATCTCATAGGCCGTGCCGTTGACGGTGACTCTGTACTTTTTCATGATAGAACTCTCTCCTTTTTCCTCTTACAGTTTTTTCATGGATACAATGCGGATGCCTGTGACGTCGGTGCCCAGCTCCTCCGCGATGGCGGCGGAGACGGCTGCCACCAGCTCCTGACGGTTGGGTTCCGCGGCCGCGGGCGCGGCGGAAACGACTGCGGGCGCGGCGGCGGGGGCCGCATGACCGCCCACGAGCTTGCCCATGATCGTCGTCAGGACGATGAGGCAGATGAGCCCGAAAAACACGGTGCCCATGCCCATTAGGCAGACAAACAGACTTGAAGGTTCCATATACTCCCTCCCATAAAAATGATAGTAACGGTATTGTATCAATTCCCGCCGCAAAAAACAATGACTTTCCAAAATTTTATGCGGAAAATTTATTCGAAATTTTCCCGGCAAAAACGATTGCTTCTTTCGCAGAGGGGCTCGACTGGACAGGAAAGATGTGGTATGATGATATGACATATCCGGGGCCCCGGCCCCTGCGGAAGGAGGAGGCGCCATGCGCTACGGAACCGTGATCCCGGGCCGTTTCGTGGACCGGCCCAACCGTTTTGTGGCCCGTGTGGAGACGGCGGAGGGGCTCCAGACCGTCCATGTGAAGAACACGGGCCGGTGCCGGGAGCTGCTGATCCCCGGCGCTCCGGTTTACCTGGAGAGGGGGAACGGCTCCAAGCGCAAGACGCTCTACGATCTGATCGCGGTGGAGAAGGGGGAGCGGCTGATCAATATGGACGCCCAGGCCCCCAACAAGGTCTTTGGCGAGTGGGTGCGGGGCGGCGGCTTTCTGCCGGGGGTGACGGCGGTGCGGCCGGAGGTCTCCTACGGGGACTCCCGGCTGGATTTCCGCCTGGAGACGGCGGCGGGCCCCTGCCTGGTGGAGGTCAAGGGCGTCACCCTGGAGGAGGGCGGCGCCGCCCTCTTCCCGGACGCCCCTACGGAGCGGGGCGTGCGGCACATCCGGGAGCTGCGGAGAGCGGCGGAGGCCGGCCTGGGGGCCGCCCTCTTCTTTGTGGTGCAGATGGAGAATATCGCCTCCGTGGCCCCCAACGACAAGACCCATCCCGCCTTCGGCGCGGCGCTACGGGAGGCGGCGGCAGCAGGCGTCCGGGTCTGCGCCTGGGACTGCGCGGTGACGCCGGAGAGCATCGCGATCCGCCGCCCGGTGCCGGTGATTTTGTGACGGAGGAGCCGCCGGCGGGTCTCATAAAAGTCCGGCGGGCCTCGTACGATAAAAGGGTGCGGGAGATATACAGAGAGATGGAGGAGCGTTGTCTATGAGTTTTTTGGAGCTGCTTTTGATCGGCGTGGGCCTCTCTATGGACGCCTTTGCCGTGGCGGTCTGCCAGGGGCTGTCCATGACCCGGCTGAACTGGCGCCGGGCCGGGGTGATCGCCCTGTTTTTCGGTGGGTTCCAGGCGGTCATGCCCCTGCTGGGCTGGGGACTGGGATCCCGGTTTGCCGTGTACATACAGGAGCTGGACCACTGGGTGGCCTTCGTCCTCCTGGGGCTCATCGGCGGCAATATGGTGCGGGAGGCCCTGGGCCCGGAGAAGGAGACCGGCTGCGCCTGCGGGGAGCTGGACCTGCGGCAGCTCTTTTTGATGGCGGTGGCCACCAGCATCGACGCCCTGGCGGTGGGCATCACCTTCGCCTTTCTGGAGGTGGCCATCCTCCCGGCGGTGTCGGTCATCGGCGTCACCACCTTCTGCCTGTCCCTGGCGGGCGTGGCCGTGGGCAATTTCTTCGGGGCCCGGTACAAGCGGCGGGCGGAGCTGTCCGGCGGCGTGATCCTGATCCTCCTGGGGGTGAAGATCCTGCTGGAGCACCTGGGGGTGTTCTGACAGGGATGGAAGATATGGAAATTTCCAAAGAGGAGCTGGCGGAGGCCCGGCGGCAGATCGGATCTACGCTCCACAAGCTGCGGGAGACGGTAAAAACCTTGGAGGGAAAAGAGCGCCCGGAGCGGTACAGGTCCCAGATCACGCTGGCGGTCCGGCGAATCCGGGCGTTTGAGATCGCGGAGGCGCTGATTGTCCGGGAGCTGGGAGAGGAATAAATGGCGGGGACGCGGCTGAAAAGCCGCGTCCCTCCTGCGTTTATTTTACCCGTTTGGCGTATTTCTCCCTGGCGTACTCATAGCTCTCGGCGATTAGGGGCCTCAGCTCCTCGAAGGTCTGGCGGGAGGGATTTAGGACGCAGGCCCAGCCCATCCAGGCGTAGACGGGGTGGGGGAGCAGGGCGTCCAGGGCGGAGAAATCACAGGGCAGGTCCGTCACGCCGCCCTTGGGCGGCCGCGGGGGCAGGGGGCCGAAGAGACGGCGGAAGGTCTCCCGCCGCAGGCCCAGGTTCACCCGGTACACGCCCGCCCGGTCCAGATGGGAGCTTTTGTCGTTTTCTCCGTCCTTCTCCTTTACCGTCAGCACATAGACGCCCCGTTTCAGCTTTCCGCCGGGGTTGTAAAAGATGCCCCGCTCTCCCCAGCTGGAGACCGGGACGGTTTCCTCCAGGGTGCTGAGACAGTAGCCGAGGATTTCATCCGGTGTCATGCCATCGCCTCCTCCCCTTTTTTGTGAGCGGTATTATACCACGGGGGCCGGCGCCTGTCCAGATGGTGGGAATTGCGGGCCCGCTATTGTGTCAGGACGGAAAAGGGCGTACAATGGATCTCATCTTACGGGAAGGAGTACCGCCATGTACATCGCCGACCTCCACATCCACTCCCGGTTTTCCCGGGCCACCAGCCGGGACTGCGACCTTCTCCACCTGGACTGGTGGGCCCGCCGCAAGGGCATCGGCCTGGTGGGCACCGGGGACTTTACCCATCCCGCCTGGCGGGCGGAGCTGCGGGAGCTGCTGGTTCCGGCGGGAGAGGGGGTCTATGCCCTCAGAGAGGAGCGCCGCCTGCCGGAGGCCCCGGCGGGGGAGGCCCCCCGGTTCGCCGTCACCGGGGAGATCAGCTCCATCTATAAGCGGGACGGCAGGACCCGCCGGGTCCACAACCTGATCCTCCTGCCCTCCCTGGAGGCGGCGGACGCCCTGGCCGCCCGGTTGGAGCGGGTAGGCAACATCCGCTCCGACGGCAGGCCCATCCTGGGCCTGGACAGCCGGGACCTCCTGGAGATGACGCTGGAGGCCTGCCCGGAGGCGGAGCTGATCCCCGCCCACATCTGGACGCCCCACTTCTCCATGTTCGGGGCCTTCACGGGATTCAGTACATTGGAGGAGTGCTTTGGGGACCTGGCCTCCCACGTCCGCGCCGTGGAGACGGGCCTCTCCTCGGACCCGCCCATGAACTGGCGGGTGCCCGCACTGGACGGGCTGACCCTGGTCTCCAACTCCGACGCCCACTCCCCGGCGAAGCTGGGCCGGGAGGCAAACCTCCTGGATACGGAGCGGACCTATCCGGCCCTGGTCCGGGCCATCCGCACCGGGGAGGGATTCGGCGGCACCATCGAGTTTTTCCCGGAGGAGGGGAAGTACCACCTGGACGGCCACCGGAGCTGCGGCGTGTGCCTGACGCCGGAGGAGACGGAGGCCCGGGGCGGCGTCTGCCCGGTGTGCGGAAAGAAGCTGACCGTGGGCGTGGAGCACCGGGTGGAGGAGCTGGCGGAGCGTCCCGCGGGCTTCCGGCCCCCGGACGCCAAGCCCTTTGAGAGCTTGGTCCCCCTGCCGGAGGTCATCGCCGCCTCCCTGGGAATCTCCCCAGCGGGGAAAAAGACGGCGGCGCTGTATGAGGCCCTGCTGGAGGCGCTGGGCCCGGAGTTTCACATCCTGCGGAGTGCCTCCGCGGAGGATATTGCCCGGGTGGCGGGGCCGCTGGCGGCGGAGGGTGTCAGCCGCCTGCGGCGGGGACAGGTGACCCTGCGGGCGGGTTTCGACGGGGCCTATGGGACCGTTTCCCTGCTGACGCCGCGGGAACGGGAGGCGCTGAGCCCATGAGACGCACAGGACCTCCGGCTTTCGCCGAAGGTCCTGCAATTTTATTTTTGGCTCAGTCCCTGGACATAGTTGACAAACTGCTGCGCCACCCGGCCGGAGAAGCTGCCGTGGCGGACCTCCCAGGTGTTGGCCAGGGCCAGCAGCTCCTTCTCCTCCATCCGAATGCCCTGCCGCTGGGCCAGGGCCAGAACGATGCACTGGTACTCCTTGGGCGTGGGGGCGCTGTAGTTGATGGTGACGCCGAACCGGGCGGAGAGGGAGAGCTTTTCCTCCACCGTGTCGGAGCGGTGGATGTCCCCGTGGTGTTCCATGTCCGTGCGGTCGTTCCAGGTCTCCCGGATCAGGTGGCGGCGGTTGGAGGTGGCGTAGATCAGTACGTTGTCCGGCCGGGTCTCCACGCCGCCCTCGATGACGGCCTTGAGGAATTTGTACTCCACCTCGTTCTCCTCAAAGGAGAGGTCGTCGATGAAGATGATGAAGCGGTAATTCCGGTTTTTCACCTGGGCCAGCAGAGTGGACAGGTCCTCGAACTGGTGCTTGTAGATCTCGATCATCCGCAGACCCCGGCTGAAATACTCGTTTACCAGCGCCTTGACGCTGGTGGACTTGCCGGTGCCCGCGTCGCCGTAGAGCAGCACATTGTTGGCGGGCCTGCCGTCCAGGAAGGCCTCGGTGTTCCTCCGGAGCTCCTGCTTCTGCTTTTCGTAGCCCAGCAGGTCCTCCAGCAGGACGCGGTCCACGTTGGTGATGGGCAGGAACTCCAGCGCCCGCCCGTGACCCTGGACGCGGAAGGCCCGGTTCATGGCGAAGAGGCCGAAGCCGTACTGCCGGTAGTAGCTTGTCATCAGGGAGAAGACGTCCTCCCCGTCCCGGGCCCGGGCCAGGGACCGGCTGAGGACCCGCACCTGCCAGCTCACGTCCCGGTTGTACATCCGCGCCCGCTTGGGCAGGGCGGCGTAGTGGGTGATCACCGTGAAGCAGTCGATGCCCAGGTCCTTTTCAATGGGGGAGAAGTCGTAGTGAAACAGCCGGCGGAAGATGGCAAAGTCGCCCTTCACAAATTCATTTACGCTGCCCTCCCGGCTGCCGGAGCGCTCGCAGATGAGGGTGAAGGCGTTTTTGTTTGTCATCAGAAGCCACGTGAGGTAACAGTGCCACAGGTTTTCATCAAACCCGCAGACGGCGCCCAGCTCCAGGAGCCGCTTGATCTCCCGGTAGATTCGCCGGATGAGCTCGTCCGGGTCGGAGCCTCCCCGCTCCCAGTCCCGGAGGATCTCCGAGAGGCGGAGGAGGATGCTGTCCTCCCCCAGATCGCTGTACATCAAAAGACGCGCCACGTCGCGATACATTACGCCACTTCCTTCGTTGTGTTTGGGCCGCCGTCCGCGGCGGGGCGGCGGCGCTGAGAGTCAATCCAGAACGGCGCCCCGGTCGGCGGAGCTGACCAGCCTGGCGTACCGGGCCAGATACCCGGTCTTGATCTTGGGCTCCGGACAGGTCCAGGCGGCCTTCCGCCGGGCCAGCTCTTCGTCGGGGACCTTCAGCGCAATGGTGTGGGCGGGGATGTCGATGGCGATGAGATCGCCCTCCTCCACCAGTCCGATGGGGCCGCCGCTGGCGGCCTCCGGGGAGACGTGGCCGATGGAGGCGCCCCGGGTGGCGCCGGAGAACCGGCCGTCGGTGATGAGGGCCACGTCCTTATCCAGGCCCATGCCGGCGATGGCGGAGGTGGGATTCAGCATCTCCCGCATACCGGGGCCGCCCCGGGGGCCCTCGTAGCGGATCACCACCACGTCCCCGGCGTGGATCTTCCCGGCGTAGATGGCCTCAATGGCCTCCTCCTCGCTGTTGAACACCCGGGCGGGCCCCTGGTGGACCATCATCTCGGGGGCCACGGCAGACTGCTTCACCACGCACCCGTCGGGGGCCAGGTTGCCCTTGAGCACGGCGATGCCGCCGGTTTTGGAGTAGGGGTTCTCAATGGGGCGGATCAGCGTTTCGTCCCGGTTCGCCACGCCCTCCAGATTCTCCGCCACGGTCTTTCCCGTGCAGGTGAGGCAGGAGGTGTCCAGCAGGTCCGCTCTGCGCAGCTCCGCCATGACGGCGTACACGCCGCCGGCCCGGTCCAGATCCTCCATATAGGTGTCCCCGGCGGGGGCCAGGTGGCACAGGTTGGGGGTCTTGGAGGAGATCTCGTTGGCCATGTCGAAGGACAGCTCCACGCCGCACTCGTGGGCGATGGCCGGCAGGTGCAGCATGGTGTTGGTGGAGCAGCCCAGGGCCATGTCCACGGTCTCGGCGTTGTGGAAGGCGGCGGCGGTCATGATGTCCCGGGGGCGGATGTTCTTCTCCACCAGCTCCATGATCTTCATGCCGGCGTGCTTGGCAAGGCGCAGCCGGGCGGAGTACACCGCCGGGATGGTGCCGTTGCCCCGCAGGGCCATGCCGATGGCCTCGGTGAGGCAGTTCATGGAGTTGGCGGTGTACATGCCGGAGCAGGACCCGCAGGTGGGGCAGGCGTTGTTCTCGTACTCCTCCACGCCGTCCTGGTCCAGCTTCCCGGCGTAGTAGGCGCCCACGGCCTCGAACATGTGGCTCAGGCAGGTGCGGCGGCCGTCGTTCAGGCGGCCCGCCAGCATGGGGCCGCCGGAGACGAAGATGGTGGGAACGTTGACCCGGGCGGCGGCCATCAGGAGGCCGGGCACGTTTTTGTCGCAGTTGGGAATCATCACCAGGCCGTCGAATTGGTGGGCCAGGGCCATGGCCTCGGTGGAGTCGGCGATGAGGTCCCGGGTGACCAGGGAGTATTTCATGCCCACGTGGCCCATGGCGATGCCGTCGCACACGGCGATGGCGGGAAACTCCACCGGAGTGCCCCCGGCGGAGCGGACGCCGGCCTTGACGGCCTCGGCGATCTTGTCCAGGTTCATGTGGCCGGGGACGATCTCGTTATAGGAGCACACCACGCCGATCAGCGGCCGCTCCAGCTCCTCCCGGGTATAGCCCAGGGCGTAGAGCAATGAGCGGTTGGGGGCGGCGGGGATGCCGGATTTTACTACGTCGGAACGCATAGGGATGCCTCCTTGTATTCTGTCATGGGGATGACCGCCCGTTCCGGGCGGCGGGGCTTTTTCCTGCCCTTGCGGGCGGGGGGATTTCAGCCATGCCGATGGCTGGTCCGGGGATGCACCCCCCATTTTCTCTTTTCTCTCTCTTGCGAGAGAAAAGAGAAAACGGGCCGTGCACGGTCCAAAAGAGAAAAGAGAACGCTTGGGCACTTGCGGGAGCCTCACGCTTCGATGGAAGGGGATGGAGGAAATTTGATGGGTAGACGCATCGGCTTCCTTCTCTTCCCGCGCTTCGCGCCTGGCTTGCCGCGTGCGGGATGCTCCCTCCGTCTATCGCTGTATCCCCGGTGTACGCCGTAGGGGTTGCCGCTCTCGGCGGTCTGCCCCTTGATACTTTCAATAGACCTGGTAGGGACGGTTATCAACCGCCCGTTCCTCTCAAATATCGGACCTTCGGCAGAAGCCTGCAATAGGGACTGCCCCTCACCTGTCTGCCGGGCCGTCCTCCTCCAGACTCTCCAGCGCCCATTTGGTGGCCGCAATCACGAAGGCGGAGAAGGTGGTGTTCGTACCTTGAATCGCCTTCTCTACATTTTCAATTACATCGTTGGGAAAACGAATATTTTTTTGTGTGCTTCCCGGGACCGCAGGAATCTTAAATTTTCGATCCATAACCTCACCTGCTATACATTTTGTGCTTTACATTGTGATGCAAAAGCGGTAAGATTTATGTATCCCAATATTATAGCCAAATGTATAGAAAGTGAGGGGGCTGGTACGCTATGGACATTTTACGAAAAAACTTTGCGGAGTTTCTGCGAAAGAGCCAGATCAAATTGGAAATCACCGGCTTTGACATGGATGGCTTTGAAAAGGCCATGCGCCGGGACCTCAGCGGCCGTTTGAACGAGATCGGGGGGATCGTCTATGAGGACGGCGGCCGCCTCTCGGATTCTCAGAAAGTCGAGGCTGTCAAGCGCTGCCTGGAACAGGAGCGATAGGGAACAGGCGCCCAGCCGCTCCGGCCGGGCGCCTTTGCGCTGAGCGTCAGTTGGAGGCGGTGTCGGGGTCGGTGTCGCTGCCCCAGAGCATGTTGCGCCGCAGCTCCGCGCCCACGGTCTCCATGGGGTGCTTGGCCAGCTGGGCCCGCTTGGCGTTGAAGAAGGTGCGGCCGAAGCTCTTGTTCTCGGCGATCCAGCGGCCGGCGAAGGTGCCGTCCTGGATGTCGGTGAGAACGGCCTTCATGTTCTTCTTGGTCTCCTCGTAGGGCAGGATGCGGCTGCCGGAGACGTACTCGCCGAACTCGGCGGTGTCGGAGATGGAGTAGTTCATCATGGCCACGCCGCCCTTGTTGATGAGGTCGATGATGAGCTTCATCTCGTGGATGCACTCGAAGTAGGCGTTCTCCGGGGCGTAGCCCGCCTCTACCAGGGTCTCGAAGCCCAGCTTCATCAGCTCCACAACGCCGCCGCAGAGGATGGCCTGCTCGCCGAAGAGGTCGGTCTCGGTCTCGTCCTGGAAGGTGGTCTCCATCACGCCGCCCCGGGCGCAGCCGATGCCGGCGGCGTAGGCCAGGCCGATGTCGTAGGCCTTGCCGGTGGCGTTCTGCTCCACGGCCAGCAGGCAGGGCACGCCCTTGCCGTTGACGTAGGTGGAGCGGACGGTGTGGCCGGGGCCCTTGGGGGCGATCATCAGCACGTCGATGTCGGCGGGGGGGACGATCTGCTTGAAGTGGATGTTGAAGCCGTGGGCGAACATCAGGGCGTTGCCGGCCTCCAGGTTGGGGGCGATGTCCTGCTTGTACATGTCGGCCTGGGCCTCGTCGTTGATGAGGATCATGACGATGTCGGCCCACTTGGCGGTCTCGGGCACGCTCATGACCTTCAGCCCGGCGGCCTCCGCCTTGGCCTGGTTGGCGCTGCCGGGCCGCAGGCCCACGCACACGTCGCAGCCGGACTCCTTCAGGTTCAGAGCGTGGGCGTGGCCCTGGGAGCCGTAGCCGATGATGCCGATCTTCTTGCCGTCCAGCTTGCTGAGGTCGCAGTCCTTCTCATAATACATTTTTGCCATGGTGAACACTCCTTACAAAATATTTATAGTGAAAGCGGTAAAACCGTTTTTTTATCATATCACAGCTCCACAGCGCCGGAAAAAGAGCAGTCACTGTGATACAACCGAGGAATATTTTGGCGCTGGCCGCAGGCATTCCCGCCGCCGGCGAAGATGACGGGCGGCCCTTATGTGATGGCGGACACCACCAGGCAGGGGCGCTCGGGGTCGCCGTAATGCTGGTCCGTGCAGGTCTGCGCCCATTTGTTTTCGATATAGACGCGCCGGGCGGGGGGCTTTAAAAGCTCGATCTTGAGCCGGGACGCCTTCCGGCAGTCAGCCACGCCGCCGGGGCTCAGCAGGGCCTCGGCAATCCGCTCCAGCAGGCCGTCGGAGTCCTGCCCCGGGCAGGTGATCCTGAGGCGGGAGCCGTCGGCCATAGTACACATCATCACCGGATTGACATCCGCCGGGTGGTGCCGGAACCCGGTCAGGTCGTAAGCGGCCACCCCCAGCTTGCCGCTGTCCTGATCCGACGGCCGTTTGCAGATGATTCGCATTGTCCTCTCCCGCCTTTCTCACAGTACATTTTTTCCGTATTCGTATTCTTCCCTCAGTTTGCTGTCGTCATATATCGTGCTGCGCCCCCGTTCGATGGCGATCGTACCGGTTTTGGCGATCTCCAGGATGCCGAAGTCGGCCAGCATGGAGATCAGGGCGGTGTTCTTGCTCCGGCCGCCGAAGACCCAGATGGTCAGGCACTCCCGGTCCACGTCGATGACCTGGGCGCGAAAGATATTCACGATCTGGATGATCTCGTCCCGGGCGGTCCGGTCCGCGGCCCGGACCTTGATGAGGGCGATCTCCCGCCGGATGCAGGACTCCTCGTCGAAGATCTTCACGGCCTTCACGGGCAGGAGCTTGCGGCACTGGGCGGCGATCTGCTCGATCATGAGCCCGTCCGCCGCCAGCTCGATGGAGATGCGGGTGATGCCGGGCCGGTCCGTGGCCCCGGAGACGATGGACTCGATGTTGTAGCCCTTCCGGGAGAACAGGCGGGACACCTGGCTCAGCACGCCGGGGATGTCCTCTACCAGGATGCACAGGGTGTAGAGCTTGCGCTCGGCGCTTGTCTGCTTTTTCATAGGCTGCCTCCCTCGTCCAGCAGGAAGTCCGTGATGGGGGACCCGGCGGCCACCATGGGCCGTACCACCTCGTCTATATCCAGCACGCAGTCGATCACCGCGCCGGCGCCGCAGGAGAGGGCCTGGTCCAGCGCCGCCTCCATCTCCGCCCGGGTGGACGCCCGGAAGCCCCGCAGGCCGTAGGCCTCCGCCAGCTTCACAAAGTCCGGGCCCCGGTCCAGGGTGGTCTCGGAGAACCGCTGGCCGTAGATCAGGTTCTGCCACTGGCGCACCATGCCCAATGTGCCGTTGTTGAAGACCACGGTGACGATGGGCAGGCCGTAGCGCTCCACGGTGCACAGCTCATGGCAGTTCATGCGGAAGCACCCGTCCCCGGTCATGTGGAGAACCCGCTTGTCCGGATTCCCCATCTGGGCGCCGATGGCGGCCCCCAGGCCGAAGCCCATGGTGCCGAAGCCGCCGGAGGTCAGGAGCTGGCCGGGGTAGTCGAAGTGGAGGTACTTGATGGACCACATCTGGTGCTGGCCCACGTCCGTGGCCACGATGGCGTCTTTGGGAGCCCGAAGGCGGATGGTCTCCAGCACCTGCTGGGGGGTGAGGCGGGGGCTGTCCTCCGCCACGGAGGGGGCCCGCAGGGGCAGGATGCGGTCCTTCCAGCCGCTGCGGCTGTACTGGGGAAGGCCCGCGTTCAGCATCTCCAGCACCTTGCGGGCGGAGCCGATGATGTGGTGGTCCGTCAGCACGTTCTTGTCAATTTCCGCCCGGTCGATGTCGATCTGCACGATTTTCGCCTGTCTGGCGAAGCTCCGGGGGTCCAGGGCCACCCGGTCCGAGAACCGGCACCCCACGGCGATGAGCAGGTCGCACTCGTCGCAGGCCACGTTGGAGGCCTTGGACCCGTGCATACCGATCATGCCGGTGGTGAGAGGGTGGCTGCCGGGGAAGCCGCCGCCGCCCATGACGGTGATGGCCACCGGCGCGTCCAGCCTCTCGGCGAAGGTCCGGAAGGCCCGGTCCGCCCGGCCCCGGACCACGCCGCCGCCGCAGATCAGCAGGGGGCGCTCCGATTGCCCGATCATCTCCAGCAGCGTCTCCACGTCCTGGGGATCGGGACCGGGGTTTTTCAGGGGGTGGGCGCTGTTCAGCTCCCGGACGCCGCCGGAGGCCCGGTTCTCCCGCCAGGGGGTGAACTCGTAGTCGATCTCCTGCCTGGGGTCGGTGACGTTTTTCAAAAAGTCGATGAGCACCGGGCCGGGGCGGCCGTTGGCGGCCACGGCAAAGGCCTGGCGCATGACGTCGGGGATGGTCTGGGGGTCCCGCACCAGGAAGGCGGCCTTGGTGATGGGCATGGCGATGCCGGTGGAGTCCACCTCCTGAAAGGCGTCCTTGCCCAGCAGATTCTCCCCCACGTTGCAGGTGATGAACACCACGGGGGAGGAGTCCAGGCAGGCGGTGGCGATGCCTGTTACGAGGTTGGTGGCCCCGGGGCCGGAGGTGGCGAAGCATACGCCCACCTTCCCCGTGGACCGGGCGTAGCCGTCCGCCGCGTGGGCCGCGCCCTGCTCGTGGGCGGTGAGGACGTGGCGGATCTTGCCCCGGTAGCGGTAGAGCTCGTCGTAGAGGTTTAAGATGGTGCCGCCGGGGTAGCCGAAGACGGTGTCCACCTCCTGCTCCAGCAGGCACTCCATGATGGCCGCAGGCGCTTTGATCTTCAAGTTATCAGCCTCCTTGAGTAAAGGATCGGGGGGAGAGGCAAAAAGTCCGTGGCCCTGGCCGGGTCACGGACTTTCAAACGGTTGACTGCGGTTCCGGCTTCTTACCAATTATCCTCGGCAGGAACCGGGGGCCGTATTCGCTGTGTGTGCATGACCAGGCGCACTATTCTGTTTTCCGGTAATAATCACCAGAGCCAGAATAATGTAAATAACCAGAATGCTGTTGAGAGTGAGCATACCAGCCATGGGAGACCTCCTCCGTGCCTGTCTTGTTTTGCTATTATACCTGCCGGATGGTGAAAGCGCAACAAAAAAATTCGCCGGCCTGTTGATTCTGGATAAATCAACGAATATTTTGGGGAGATAAATCCACTTTATGGTGAAATACCACAGAGGATTTCGGGGGATTTCCCCTGGGTGCGCTGATGAATTTTCCAGACAACGCGGGATGTAGTATGACCGGCGGGACCTGTGAGGAGGGGGTTACGTTCGCCCTGGCGGGCGGGGCGGGAGTCAGCCCCTTATCGGAGGCTGGTGCAGATGCACCCCCCATTTCTCTTTTCTCTGTCTTGCCAGAGAAAAGAGAAACGGGCCGTGCACGGTCCAAAGAGAAAAGAGAACGCCGGGCACGAATTTGACCGCGAGGGTCAAATTGTGCCCAAAGTACGGGGGCTGGCCTGAACCGGTGCCAAGGTGAATTGCCACCCCTCTACCGGCTGCGTCTGACAGCGTACCTTGCGGGGGCGCTCTGCCGCATTTGTGACTTCCTCCGAGGTTGTTTTGCTGCTTTGACGCATCGTCCCTAGCGCCTCTTCCCGCGCTTCGCGCCTGGCCTGGCACGTTTGGGCAGGCCCGCCCGTCTACCGCCGGTAGACGAACCCTCTTCCCCGCACGGGACCGCTAGGCGCGAAGCGCGGGAAGAGAAGAAAGTCCATGCGTCTAACCATCAAATTTCCTGAGCGCCCTTCAATCGAAGCGTGAGACTTCCGAGAGTGCCCAAAGCGCCCTTTTCTCTTTTGGACCGTGCACGGCCCGTTTTCTCTTTTCGGCGCGGCGAAAAGAGAAAATGGGGAGGGCATCCCCGGACCAGCCATCGACATGGCTGAATTCCGCCCCGCCCGCAAGGGCGAGTACAGCCCCTTGTGCTATGGATGCAGAACCATTCGAAGAGTCCCTGTTCAAGGTTTGTGTTGTTAACAGCTGTTTTTCAAAAGTATTCGTCAAAACACCGAAAGCGGGCGGTCACCCTTGAATTGTGACCGCCCGATAAACTACCAATTTATTGTTATTTTTTAGCTTTGAGAAACAATCCTTGATTTTTCCTGTAAACCTGTACTATATTAAATCCCGCGTTATAAAAAAACGCCTTTAGCTCTTTCGGGCCGTATACCCTCACATCTCCACTTTTTGAAAAGGGAAGCCAGAGGTTGTTCGCAAAAAATCTGAGTACTGCGCCAAAGTTGGGGTCGGCTAAATATACCGCGCCGCTTTTCTTCAAAACTCTTTTACATTCATTTGCAAACCCCTGCGGATTTTCAAAGTGATGAAATGCACAGCATACTGTTATGATATCAATGCTTTCATCACCCCATTCAAGTGGGTAGCATGGCTTTACTTTAAAGTTCATATTTGGATAACGCGTTTTTGCGGCATGGATCATATTCTTCGATATATCTATCCCATATGCTTGAATTTTTGCTCTTTTCGATAGTTCCCCCAACAGAGTTCCATTTCCACATGCGACATCGAGGACAATATCATTTTTTCTCAAATCTATAGTATCGGATAGTTCCTTGATATGAAATCTGGTATATTGCCCTTCTCTCGATGTATCATATTCAGATGCTATTTTATCGTACGCGATCCTTGATTCTTCTGTTTTCTTATCCATATCATTTCCCCAAATTCCGATTTCTCTTTCTAAATTATAGCATGACGCAGACTTTCAGACAACTCATTTTCGTGGAATTGCCGAAGTTTCAACCAGCAGCATGAATCTTGAACAGGGACTCGAAAAATTCAGTCTTGACAAATCCGCCAAACTCCTGTAAGTTATTGAAAAAGCAAAATGCACAGATACGATGACAGGGAGAAAGTCCCCCCGGAGCGCTTCAGAGAGCCGCCGGTTGCTGCGAGGCGGCGCGGAGGGGGAGGACGTCACTGGCCCTCGAGTATTTCCGCTGAGCCCGGAGGAGGGTTAGGCGGGAACGGGTTTCCCCACCGTTACCATAGGGGCGGGATTCGCGCGGCGGCGCCGTACCGATCCCGGGAGCGGGCAGTTTTTTGCCAATGAGAGTGGTACCGCGGAAGTTTCGGCTTTCGTCTCTTCAAATTCGAAGGGGCGGAGGCTTTTTTGCTGTCTGTGCTGGCTTTGAACAAGCGTCAGGAGGAATGATTACTATGAGGCACATCAAAATTTTTGACACCACCCTGCGGGACGGCGAGCAGTCCCCCGGGTGCAGCATGAATCTCTCCGAGAAGGTGGAGATGGCCCGCCAGCTGGAGAAGCTGGGGGTGGATGTCATCGAGGCGGGGTTTGCCATCGCCTCCCCCATGGATTTCAGGAGCGTGCAGCGCATCGCCCGGGCTGTGAAGAGCTGCACGGTGGCGAGCCTCGCCCGCTGCACCAAGGGAGACATCGACGCCGCCTGGGACGCGGTAAAGGAGGCCGCCCATCCCCGCATTCACGTCTTTCTCGCCACCAGCGACATCCATATGCAGTACAAGCTCCAGATGACCCGGGAGCAGGTGCTCCAGCGCATCAGTGAGATGGTGGCCTACGCCAGGAGCTTCTGCGCCGACGTCGAGTTTTCCGCCGAGGACGCCTCCCGCTCCGACTGGGCGTTTCTGGCCCAGTGCTACTCCAACGCCGTGGCCGCCGGGGCCGCCACGCTGAACGTCCCCGACACCGTGGGCTACTCCACGCCCCAGGAGATGGGGGATTTGATCCGCTACCTCCGGGAGAATGTGGCGGGCGTGGAAAACGTGGACATCTCCGTTCACTGTCACAACGACCTGGGCATGGCCGTGGCAAACACCCTCTCCTGCATCCAGGCCGGGGCCACCCAGGTGGAGTGCACCGTCAACGGCATCGGCGAGCGGGCAGGCAACGCCAGCATGGAGGAGATCGTCATGGCGCTCCACACCCGCCGGGACTTCTACGACGCCGAGACCCAGATCAACACGAAGCAGATCTACCGCAGCAGCAAGCTCCTCAGCTCCATCACCGGCGTGGCCATTGCCCCCAGCAAGGCCATTGTGGGCGCCAACGCCTTCGCCCATGAGTCCGGCATCCATCAGCACGGCGTCATCGCCAACGCCCAGACCTACGAGATCATGAACTCCGCGGACGTGGGCATCCCCCAGAACACCATGGTCCTGGGCAAGCACTCCGGCAAGCACGCCCTGCGGGAGAAGCTGGAGTCCATGGGCTACGAGCTCAGCGACGAGGAGCTGGAGAGTGTCTTCCAGCGCTTTAAGACCATGGCGGACAAGAAGAAGAACATCACCGGGTCCGACCTGGAGTCCCTGGTGCTCCACCGCCGCAACAACATCAATCCCACCTGCCGCCTGGTGGGCCACTCCATCAACACCAGCACCAGCGATGTGCTGCCCACCACCTCCTATATCAAGCTGGAGCGGGACGGGGAGATGATGGAGGAGGTGGCCATCGGCTCCGGCCCCGTGGACGCCGCCTACAAGGCCATCAACCGTATGCTGGGCATGGATGTCAGGCTGGAGGGCTTCAGCCTCACCGCCGTCACCGACGGTGAGGACGCCATCGGCGAGGCCGTGGTGAAGATCAGCGACGGCAGCGGCGAGTCCTACACCGGAACAGGCCTCTCCACCGACATCCTGGAGTCCTCCATCCGGGCCTACGTCAACGGCATCAACAAGATCATCGAGGCCGGTACGGCGCACGACTAAAATGAAGGAGTACGCAAAAATGGGAATGACTATGACGCAGAAGATCCTGGCCCGCCATGCGGGGCTGGACAGTGTCCGCCCCGGGCAGCTGATCCAGGCGAAGCTGGACCTGGTGCTGGGCAACGACATCACCACCCCCGTGGCCATCAACGAATTCGAGGCGGCGGGCTTCGACCGCGTCTTTGACAAGGGGAAGATCGCCCTGGTGATGGACCACTTCGCCCCCAACAAGGACATCAAGGCCGCCACCCAGTGCAAACAGTGCCGCGCCTTCGCCCGGCGGTTTGACATCGACCACTACTACGACGTGGGCGCCATGGGCATCGAGCACGCCCTGCTGCCGGAGCAGGGTCTGGTGGCCCCCGGCGAGGCCGTCGTCGGCGCCGACTCCCACACCTGCACCTACGGCGCCCTGGGGGCTTTCTCCACCGGCGTGGGGTCCACGGACATGGGCGCCGCCATGGCGGCGGGGGAGACCTGGTTCAAGGTGCCCTCCGCCATCCGCGTCCATCTCACCGGCAGGCTGCGGCCCCACGTGTCCGGCAAGGACGTGATTTTGACCCTCATCGGCATGATCGGCGTGGACGGCGCCCGCTACCAGTCCCTGGAATTTACGGGACCCGGCGTGGCGGAGCTCACCATCTATGACCGGCTGACCATCTCCAACATGGCCATTGAGGCCGGGGCCAAGAACGGCATCTTCCCCGTGGACGACGTCACCCGCGCCTATGTCAAGGACCGCGTTCAGCGCCCCTGGGAGGCCGTGGAGGCCGACCCGGACGCGGAATACGAGCGCACCGTGGAGATGGATCTTGCCCAGGTGGACTGCACCGTGGCCTGGCCCCACCTGCCGGAGAACGCCCACAGCGCCCGGGAGGGCGGGGATATTGCCATCGACCAGATCGTGATCGGCTCCTGCACCAACGGCCAGCTGCCGGATATGGCGGCGGCGGCGGAGATCCTGAGGGGCCGCCGTCTGGCCCCCGGTGTCCGGGGCATCATCATCCCCGCCACCCAGAGCGTCTACCGCCAGTGTATGCGCCTGGGGTATACGGACGTATTCCTGGACGCGGGCTGCATCGTCTCCACCCCCACCTGCGGGCCCTGCCTTGGCGGCTACATGGGCATTCTGGCGGCGGGGGAGCGGTGCGTCTCCACCACCAACCGCAACTTTGTGGGCCGCATGGGCCACGTGGAAAGCGAGGTCTATCTGGCCTCCCCCGCCGTGGCGGCGGCCTCCGGCGTGGCCGGACATATCGCCCATCCTGAGGAGGTGCTGAAATGAACGCACACGGAACTGCGCACAAGTACGGCGACCATGTGGATACCGACGTCATCATCCCCGCCCGGTATCTCAACACCCAGAGCCACGCGGAGCTGGCCGCCCACTGTATGGAGGACATTGATAAGGACTTTCCCCAAAAGAACAGGCCCGGAGATATTATGGTGGCGGGGCTGAACTTTGGCTGCGGCTCCTCCCGGGAGCACGCCCCCATCGCCATCAAGGCCGCCGGCGTCTCCTGCGTCATCGCCAAGAACTTCGCCCGCATCTTCTACCGCAACGCCATCAACATCGGTATGCCCATTCTGGAGTGCCCCGCCGCCAGCGAGGGCATCGGCGACGGCGACGAGGTGTCCGTGGACTTTGACACCGGCGTGATCACCAATGTCACAAAAGGCGAGACCTATCAGGCCGAGCCCTTCCCGCCCTTCATCAAGGACATGATCGCCAGGGGCGGCCTGATGGCGTCCCTGAGAGCGAAGGAGGCGCGGATATGAACAAGACCATCGCCGTGATCCGGGGCGACGGCATCGGCCCGGAGATCGTGGGGGAGACCCTGGGCGTGCTGGACGCCGTGGCCGCCAAATTCGGCCATACGTTCACCTACCGGGAGGCCCCCATGGGGGGCTGCGCCATCGACGCCTTCGGCGTGCCCCTGCCGGACTCCAGCCTGGCGGCCTGCCTGGCCAGCGACAGCGTGCTCCTTGGGGCCGTGGGCGGCCCCAAGTGGGACGGCCAGCCCGCCGGGAACCGCCCGGAGCGGGGCCTCTTGAAGCTGCGGGAGGCCATGGGCCTGTACACCAACGTCCGACCCGCCCGGATGTTCTCCGACCTCTCCGCCGCCTGCCCCCTGCGCCCGGACATCGCCGCCGGGGGCATCGACTTCGTGGTGGTGCGGGAGCTCATCGGCGGTATGTACTTTGGCCGTCACACCACCTGGGAGGAGAACGGCGAATTGAGAGCGGAGGACGTCTGCTCTTACAGTGAGCACGAGATCCGCCGGGTGGCCCGCGTGGCCTTTGACATGGCCCGAAAGCGCCGGAGGCGGGTGACCTCCATCGACAAGGCCAATGTGCTGGACACCTCCCGCCTGTGGCGGAGGACGGTGACGGCGGTGGCGGAGGAGTACCCGGACGTGGAGCTTTTGCACATGTACGTGGACAACGCCGCCATGCAGATCGTCCGGGACCCCGGCCAGTTTGACGTGATCGTGACGGAGAACCTCTTCGGCGACATCCTCTCCGACGAGGCCAGCCAGATCACCGGCTCCATCGGCATGATCCCCTCCTCCAGCATGGGGGAGGGCACCCGGGGGATGTACGAGCCCATTCACGGCTCCGCCCCGGACATCGCGGGGCAGGACAAGGCCAACCCCATCGGCACCGTGCTGGCGGCGGCCATGATGCTGCGCTACAGCTTCGACATGGCCGCCGAGGCCGCCGCCGTGGAGGCGGCGGTGGACGGTGTGCTGAAAGAGGGCTGGCGCTGCGGCGACATCATGCAGGGCGGCGGCAGACCGGTGGGCTGCCGGGAGATGGGCCGCCTGATCCGGGAGCACATCTGATACTAATTTCAAATAAAACCATTTAGTTTTATTTGAACTGGAAACGCATTCTGCGTTTCCGTTTTGCGCCAAAATGGCGCAAAACACGTCTCATAAGAATCCGACGCGCCTTCGGCGCTATAAAAAGCTTTTCAAGCTTTTTAATGGATTCTAGTATGATCGACTGCATAAAAATTCCCCTGACATTTGTCAGGGGAATTTTCGTATCCGGATTGGGATCACATCTCCGGCGTCTCCGGGGCCGGGGTCTCCTGGACGGCCTCGCCGCCGTTGATGTTGATGACGGTCTGGCTGTCCCCGCCGCCGCCCGCGGCGATCTTCCCGCCCAGCAGGCCGGAGAGCAGGGACTTGATGTCGATGCCCATGCCCTCGGTGAAGCCCTCGGTGATCTGGGTGGTGCCGTTGACGATGTCCTGGAGGAGCTTGGCGCTGTTGCCCTCGCCGTACATGGTGATCTTCTCCACCTTCGAGAGGGGCTCCGCCACGTTCCGGGCGATGTCCGGCAGGGCCTGCATGACCATCTCCACCATGGCGGCCTGGCCGTACTTCTTCATGGCCTCCGCCTTGCGGTCGATGCCCTCCGCCTCCGCCAGGGCCTTGGCCTGGATGGCCTCGGCCTCCGCCTTGCCCACGGCGGCGATGCCGGCGGCCTCCTGCTCTTTGGCGTACTTGGCGGCCTCCGCGGCCTTCTTGGCGGCCTCGGCGGCCTGCTCCTCCTCGTAGCGCTTGGCCTCGGCGTCCTTCTGGCGCTTGAAGAGGTCCGCCTGGGCCTCCTGCTCCATGCGGTAGCGCTCCGCGTCCGCCTGGGCGCGGATCTCCGCGTCCAGCTTCTGCTTGGCGATCTCCACCTCCTGCTTTTTCAGCTCCGCGTCCCGCTCGGCCTTGGCAATCTGGGCGTTGACCGTGGCGGTCTCGATGCTCTTTTGCTGCTCCTGCTGCTGGATGGTGTAGGCGGCGTCCGCCTCGGCCTTCTTGGTGTCGGAGATGATCTTGAGCTCCGCCTTCTTGATCTCCAGCTCATTGTTCATCCGGGCGATCTCCGTGTCGGAGAGGACCCGGGCCTCGTTGGCGGCCTTGTCCGCCTCCGCCTGGGCGATGGCCACGTCCCGGTCCGCCTGGGCCTTGGCGATGGCGGCGTTCTTCTTGATGAGAGAGGTGTTGTCCGCGCCCAGGTCCCGGATGAGGCCGTTCTCGTCGGTGACGTTCTGGATGTTGCAGGAGAGGATCTCGATGCCCAGCTTATCCATGTCCTTGGAGGCCTTCTGCATCACCTGGTCGGAGAAGGAGTCCCGGTCGGTGTTGATCTCCTTGAGGGACAGCGTGCCGATGATCTCCCGCATGTTGCCCTGGAGGGAGTCCTGGAGGTCCCG
Source organism: uncultured Oscillibacter sp. (assembly GCA_947644365.1). Taxonomy (GTDB): domain Bacteria; phylum Bacillota; class Clostridia; order Oscillospirales; family Oscillospiraceae; genus Oscillibacter. Next base: position 26,450 of record CANRYZ010000008.1, read on the forward strand.
GGTGATGTCCGCGGCCTTCTTGTTCAGAAAGTTTTTGGCCGCCAGCTTGATGCCCTCCGGCGTGGGGGAGATGCGGACCTTGGCCACGGCGTCCACGTTGACGTTGATGAAGTCGTTGGTGGGGACGGACTGCTCCGTTTTGATGTCCACGGTCATCTGGCCCAGGTACAGCTTATCCAGCCGCTCGAAGAAGGGAACCTTGATACCGGCGCGGCCGATGAGGATCTTGCCGTCCTTTTTCAGGCCGGAGATGATGTACGCCTGATCCGGCGGGGCCTTGACATAGCCCATCAGCAGCAGGACCAGCAGGATCACCACGGCGATCACGACGGGCAGGAAGGATAAAATGGCGTCAAGCATGGGGGGACCTCCTCTACAATTTGAATTTGTTTTTGGGATGATACATCCTATTGTGAAGAACGGGATTGTTTGCCGGCGGGCTCTCCCGCCTAACAAAAATCGACATGCCTCGCGCTTTTATGATAGCACGTTCCGGACTCCGGCACAAGGGTCAAAATTCCCCAGCGCCGCCGCCGGGGGCGGGGGGAAGGGGCGGCGGCGCGGCGTCCTGGAAGGCGCGGCGGAGCTGGAAGAGATAGAGCATGAGGGCGATGCCCAGCAGGGCGTATGCCAGAGCCAGGAGGAGCACCGCGCCGTCCGCAAGCCCGTCCGGCAGCCACCCGGGCCGCGGCAGATAGGGCGACGGTGCGATGGCGGTGACCAGCACCGTCTGCACGGTCCGGCAGAGGAGGATTTTCCGGCCCAGGTCCGCCGCCTCGGGTTCCCGGCAGTAAGCGTTCGCCAGGGCCGCCAGATCCGTGAGAAACTGGAAGAGGAAGTAGAGCTGCGCCACGGCCACGATCAGGTCCAGGGGCGGAAAATGGCCGTCCACATCTTTTCCGGCCCAGGAGAGTAGCCAGTCCGCCCCAGTCCACAGGGCCAGCAGGACGCCCAGGGGCCGCAGCAGGGCCAGGTCCCGCCGCTCCTCCTTCAGCTTCTCGATGGCCGAGAGGAACAGCAGCCACCCGGCAAACCGGGGCAGGACGCTGACATTGCCCAGATTGAAGTCCAGGCACAGGAACAGATAGCCCCAGGCCGCGTGGGAGAGGCCCGTATACATGGTCTGCCGGTCGGTCATCGGGGGCCTCCTTCCACGGGGAGCAGGGTCAGCTCCCCGATTTTTTCGCCGTTCAGGTAGAAGTCCGCGGCGTAGGCCTCCGGGGGCTGGTACTCCCAGGCCTCGGTGCCGCCGCTTCTGCCGCCTCCGCCTCCGCCCAGAGGGATCTCATCGCCGTGCGCCGCCCAGTTAAAGTCGTCTCTAACGCCCCACTCGCTGCCGTCTGAGCTGGAGCCGCTGGTGCCGGGGATACCCGCATGCCGCAGCTCCGGCCGCTCCCCGCCGGCCTCCATTGGCGCGCAGGAGACGCCCACGCTCTTGATCTCCCGCCGCTTTTCCGGGGCCCCGGTGTAGACGGCCGTGAGGTCTGTGCTGTAATAGCCGCCGGTGAACTGCCCGTCGGGCTGGAGAGCGGCGCCGAAAAGATGGTACTGTGTTATGTAGCTTTCCTCCACCCAGCTGTTGGTCTGATACCGCATCCGCAGGGTGAAGTCCCCGCACTGGGCCTCGTAGACCCAGGCGGGCAGGCCCAGGTTCCCGGTGGCCCGCTCATCCCCCTGCACCACCTGGAAGTCCTCCAGGGGAAGGACGACCCAGCGGTTTCCCTGTTTCTCCGCCCGGAGGGGCTGGAGGGCCAGATAGCGGCTGTAAACGGTGCCGTCCCAAGGCGGCAGCTCTCTTTCGACCCACGGCGCAATGTTGTCGGTCTTCAGAACCAGCAGCCCTTCGTAAGCGCCGCCCTCCACAGGGCGGAGATTGTAAATCTGATAACCGGACTGCCGGTTCGGAGAGAAGGGCTCCAGATGGGGCATCCGTACAGCATCCCAGGTTTCCAGTCGGGAGGCCCGCCGCAGGCGGCTGCTGATCCACAGCTGGTTGTGGCCCTCCAGAGGGGAACACATGGCCAGGTAAACGGGATTTTCCGCTATGACTGCCTTGGCGTAGGTGTCAAAGGCCCCGGCATAAGTGGTGCAGGGGGTGGTGCGGGCGGAGGCCATGGCCACATAGGGCCGCAGACGCTGGGGGAGGGCGATGTCCTGCCCCGTGTAGACGCTCTGGGCCCGGACGCCCATGAGGCAGGGCCCCGCCAGCACCAGCGCCGCGCACACGCTCACCAGGGCCATTCCGGCGGGGTACCGCTTGAACCGGGCAATGGCCTGGATGCGGCGGCGGATGTTCCTGCCGCCGTTGGCCATGGAGGAGGTGCCGGGAGCCCGGGCGTACCTCTCGTTGGCCATGGAGAGGAGGATGCGTCCGTAGTCCCGCCGGTCCTCCCCCGCCAGCCGCTCCAGCGCCCGCTGGTCGCAGAGGGACTCCAGGTCGTTTCCCGCCAGGTCCGCGCAGTACCACAGCAGGGGATTGCACCAGTGGACGCACCGGAGCAGGCAGATGAGAAGGCCCCAGGCGGCGTCATGGTGTCTCAGGTGCAGCAGCTCGTGGAGAAGCACCTTCTCGTCCGTCTCCCCTCCGGCGGGCAGGGCCAGCACGGGCCGGAACACGCCGCAGATGAAGGCGGAGGACAGCCCCTCCACCTCCACGGCGGGGCAGGCGGGCAGGCCGTACCGCGCCGCCGTCTCCCGGACCAGGGCGGCCCGGTCCCCGGCGGCGGGGGTTCCCCGGCGCAGAGCCAGCCGCAGCCGGAGATAGGACACGGCGTACTGCGCCGGCAGGAGGACCGCCCCCGCCAGGTATACGGCGTACGCCCACTCCGCCCCGGTCCGGGGCAGTCCCGCGGGATGGGGCAGGGGCACGGGGGCGGACACGCGGGTGAGAACGCCGAACTCCTGCGTCAGCAGGGAGCGCAAAAACTCCACCGCCAGAGGCCAGTTGATGAGGACATACCGCCCGCCCCGGCCCGCGGGAAGCAGCAGCGCCAGGGCCAATACGCCCCACACGGCGAACTGCCACCGGGGGGACAGCTTGTCCCGCAGCATGGCTTTGACGGCCAGCAGCACCGCCGCCACGCCGGAGGCGGTGAGGGTCTGTAGGAGAAAGGACCAGATGTCAGACATTGAGAGGACCTCCAATTCATACGCTGTCTCCGGCTGCGCCCGGCGGCGGAGGGCTTCCGGGAGAAATTCATGCCGCCCCCGCGGCTTTTGCCTATACCTCCATCTCGTCCAGCAGCTTCCTCAGCGCCTCCCGCTCCTGGGGGGAGATGGCGCTCTCCTTCAAAAACGCCGCCACCAGGTCCCCGGCGGCCCCCGGGTAGACCCGGCGGAGGAAGGACTGCCGCTCCCGGGCCCGGCAGTCCTCCCGGCCCAGGGCCGCCCGGTAGAGATGGGGATACCCCGTCTTGTCGATGGCCACCAGCCCCTTGGCCTCCATCCGGGTGAGATAGGTCAGCACCGTGTTCCGGCTCCAGCCCGTCTCGGTCCGCAGGGCCTCCGTCAGCTCTCCCAGCGTACTGCCGCCAGAGGCCCACAGGGCGGTGAGAACGGTCCACTCCCGGTCCGATAAATTCGCCATGAAGAGCACCTCCTACAAGTGTAGTTACAACTGTATACTACACCTGTAGGAGGAAGATGTCAAGCAAAACGGAGCGGCGGCTTGGCCGCTGCTCCGTTTTGGAGGGCTCTTAAATTTTCAGGCGGGGACGGCTGCCGTTCCTTCGAAGAATCCGGCCCGTCTCAGGGCCATCACCAGCAGGGGGATCAGCACGATTTGGATGATGATGCCGGGAACGGCCTTCAAAAACGCCCCGGCCATGAACATCTGCCAGGTGAAGGGCTCTCCGGACACGCCGCTGAGGACCACCCGGACCGCGCCCCAGACCACCCGTCCCGCCAACATGGCGGCGATGAGGGACGCGTAGATGTTGGCGGGCCGCTTGGGCAGCGAGCGGTACAGCAGGCCGGACGTGAGGCCGTAGGCCGCCAGCTCAAAGCACATGGCGATGCCGGTGGGATAGAGTGCGGGGCTGTGGAACAGGAAAAAGCGCAGCAGCGGCGCGGCGGCTCCCACCGCCAGGGCCCACCAGGGACCGCAGAGGAAGCCCGCCAGCAGTACGGGGAAGTGCATGGGGCTCAGGGCATTGCCGATCTGGGGGATCTGACCTGTCAGGAAGGGCAGGACCATGCACAGGGCCAGGCAGAGAGCCGCCGTGACCAGGTTCTTGGTGTTCGGGTTTTTCATAGTGTCGTTCTCCCTTTCAATAGTGTATTGCCGTCTTGAACGGGAGGCCGCGCCTTCATGGCGCGATTGGGTGCGGGGATATCTATATGAATCTCCGGCTTGGCCGGGGAATTGCGCGGGGGGATTACTGCGCCTCGGAGCACATGGCCCGCAGCAGCTCCACCGCCTCGTCCATGAGTTTGGAGAGGGTCATGGACTGGGTGCCCACCACCACGTTGTTGCAGTGATTCACCGGCAGAAGGAGCTTTCGGGCGGGACTCCGGCCCACGGCCACCGCCATGGCGGGGGTCACCTCCCCCAGCAGGGAGTCGGCGGCCAGGATGCCGATGGGGCCGGCGATGACGTCCGCATCCCGGCAGTTCACCACCACAGGGTTCTCTCCGGTGGCTCCGGCGTCCGCTCCGGCTTTCAGCATGGCGGAGGTGGCGATGGCGTTGGTGCCCACGGCCACGATTTTACAGGGCAGGGCGGCGGATTTGATCCGCTCGATGAGCACCTGTCCCATGCGGCCGCTCTGACCGTCGATGACCAGGACTTTCACTTCTCCACCTCCACGATCAGGTCACAGCGGCTTTCCGCCGCCGTGGCGTCGAAATATCTCTGCTCCAGGGGGATCCAGGTGTTGAAAAACCGCGCCTGGGCCGCCGGGTCATTCCGCTTTCGGATACGGGCCCGCTGGAGCTCCGGGGAAACGCGCAGGAAGGCGGAGAGGTCGTATCGCTCCGCCAGGGCCGGGTGCGTGCTGTAGGCCCCCTCCACGACGTTCAGCACCCGGGGCGCCATGGCCGCAGGGCCGCCCAAGGTCTGGGTATGGCAGTTATAGGGCCGGTACTGGACCGTCTCCCCCCGGCTCAGGGGCAGGAGGACCTCCTCCAAAAACCGCTCCCGGTCCACATTTCCGCCGGGATCCGCCAGACGGGCCTCCGTCCGCTGCTCCGGGCGGAGGAAGAAGTCGTCCATGTGGAACACATTGCAGTCCGGGTAGATTCTGGCCAGCAGGGCGGCCAGGGTGGTCTTGCCCGCGGCGCTGCCGCCCTCCAAGGCGGCGGTGACGCGCTCCCTCTCCGCCAGGAGCCGGTCCAGGGCCGCCAGCAGGGGCAGGAGCCGGACGTACTCCCGCCGGATCACCCGGTAGGCGGGGGCATAGGCCCGGCGGAACGCCGGGGAGTGGCGGCAGGCCGGAAAGCCCGCCTCCCGCCACGATTCCACGGCCCGGGCGGTCTCCTCATGGGAGAAGGGCAGCCGCCCCTCCCGGGCCAGGTCCAGCAGGCAGAGGAGCTTTTCCTCCAGCGCCGCCGCGTCTCCGGCGGGCGGTTCGGCGGACAGGGCGAAGAGGCGGAACAGCGTCCGGGGGGCCAGGCCGCTGCCCCGCAGGTGCAGGCGGCAGAAGGGGCCGTCCAGCAGCTCCGGGCCGGGTCCCTCCGCCCCGGCGGGCAGGGACGCCAGCTCCTCCAGGAGCAGGCGCAGACCCTCCGCCTCGTCCGTGACGAAGTGGCCGCAGCCGAACACGCTCTGGTGCAGGGCCTTCAGGAGGTCCCGGGGCCGGAGGGCGGGATAGGCGCGGCACTGGGCCAGCAGAAATTCGGTTGTGGCTTGCCGCTCGTCCATGGGCCCCTCCGTTTTTTGTGAGAAGTGCGCTTATCCCAATTATACAGCATGGAGCGGGGTCCAAGTCAAGAGGGGATTGCAAAAGTCCCGTTTCTCCTGTGTGCCGACCGCTTGGACCGCCGGCGGTTTCACCAATGCCTTGAAGCGGAAAATCGTCCATGGTATAATCAGTCTGACAAAACGTAATTTATGGAGGCCAATATGAAAAGGATACTATCTATCATACTGATTTTAATCGGTCTAGCAGAAATTATAATTGTAGTGGTGGATATAAAGATGCCAATTATTATAACAATTGTATTGGGCGTCATATTCATTGTATTAGGCGTTAAGACACTGATTGATACGAGTAAAAAGAAGTAGTAGAAAATCAGTGACACAGACCGGAATTTATTGGACAGCGGGCCAGAATGGTTCGCTGTCCATTCCGTCATTCTGGCGACGGGAAAATTTTATCAGCGTTTCAAAAAGTGAAAGAGAAAAGGGCGCTGCAAAAACGATGGCTTCCGCAGCCTTGAAAGGGAGGCGGGGTTGTGGTAACATACCAGTGATAGCTGTACCGCTTCAACATCGCGGGAGAGCGCGATATGGAGACGCGGGTGGAGGAGACATTGGACCAGGTGCCGGAGGCCTTTTTCCCGGTGCCTGAGACACAGGAGGAGTGATTTCCGTGTACGACGAACTGACAGAGGTGGACATTAAAAAAATGCGGGAGGAGCTGGACCACCGGATTCGGGTCCTGCGGCCCCAGCTCATCGAGGAGGTGCAGACCGCTCGTGCCTTCGGGGACCTCAGCGAGAACTTTGAGTACAAGTGCGCCAAGCAGGCCAAGAACCGCAACGACAGCCGCATCCGCTACCTGGAGCGGATGATCCGCACCGCCAAGGTCATCGAGGTCAAGGGCGGAGAGGACACGGTGGGCCTCTTTGACAGCGTGACCATCTACAACGAGCTCGTCAAGCGGGAGATGACCATCCGCATCGTCACCACCCTGCGCCAGGACGCCCTGAAAGGGCTTGTCAGCAAGGAGTCTCCGGTGGGGAAGGCCCTGCTGGGGCATAGGGCGGGAGACCGGGTCCAGGTGGAGGTGGATTCCCAGACGAAATACTTTGTGGAGATCCGGGCCATCGAGAAGGGCACGGACGACGAGAGCCTGGACATCAGCTCCTATTGAGAACGGGGGAGTGGTTTTCATGAAATATGTCAGAAGGACAGTCTACGCGCTGCTGCTGACGGCGGCGGCGAACGCCCTGCCGCTGGTGTGGCTGCTGCACGCCAACAGTTTGATTCCCGGCGCGGGGTGGCTGTGTCTACCCCTGGCGGCGGCGTTCCTCTGGGTCAATTTCCGCCCCATTCCAAAGACCGGCCCCACCCAGCGCATCCAGCGGCTGGCGGAGGGCTATGAGCTGCTGTGGCTGTTCTGCGTCACCGCCACGGCCACAGTCCTGCTCCAGCTCCTCTGGCTGAACGTACTGCGTGTTGGTTTTCTGGAGAACGGCCTCCTTCCGTGGTGGACGTTTTTCGGGGGCGCCATGGGCCTGCTGCTGGCGGTGATCCTGGAGGCCGTGGTTTTCTGGAACGGCATGATCCGGGTCTACCTCACCTCTGTGCAGCTGGGGATCAAGCACCGCGTCCTGGCGGCCCTGTGCGGGTGGATTCCCCTGGTGAACCTCTGGTATCTTGCCAAGATCCTCCGCATCTGCGGGGACGAGGCGGAGTTTGAGACCCAGAAGTGGGAGCTGGACGCGGTCCGGGCGGAGAGCGAGGTCTGCAAGACGAAGTATCCCCTCCTGATGGTCCACGGCGTGTTCTTCCGGGACTTCCGCTATCTCAACTACTGGGGCCGCATCCCCAAGGAGCTGATCCGCAACGGGGCCACGGTCTACTACGGCCAGCAGCAGTCCGCGGCGGCGGTGGAGGACAGCGGGAAGGAGCTGGCGGAGCGCATCCGGCAGATCGTGGAGGAGACCGGCTGCGGGAAGGTGAACATCATCGCCCACTCCAAGGGCGGGCTGGACAGCCGGGCCGCCATCGCCCACTGCGGGATGGCCCCCTATGTTGCTACCCTCACTACCATCAACACCCCCCACCGGGGCTGTATCTTCGCCGAGTACCTGCTGGGCAAGGTCCCCCAGGCCGCCCGGCTGAAAATCGCCGCGGCCTACAACGCGGCCATGAAAAAGGTGGGGGACCCCAACCCGGACTTCCTGGCGGCGGTGACGGACCTGACGGAGAGCGCGTGCCTGGCCCGGAACGAGGCGACCCCCGACGCCCCCGGCGTGGTGTATGAGAGCGTCATGTCCTACTGCAAGAAGGCCCAGCATGGCAAGTTCCCGCTGAATATGACCTACCCCATCGTCAAGCACTTCGACGGCCTGAACGACGGGCTGGTGTCGGTGGAGTCGGCCAAGTGGGGGGAGCGGTTCACCCTCCTGGAGCCCCAGGGGAAGCGGGGCATCTCCCACGGGGACGTGGTGGATCTGAACCGGGAGAACATCCGGGGCTTCGACGTGCGGGAGTTCTATGTGAAGCTGGCGGCGGATTTGAAGCGCCGGGACTTCTGACGGTACATCGGGAGCGGGCGGGCAGAGGGGCCCGCCCGCTTTCGTCTCTCTGGGGGAATCACGGAAAATTAGTTGCACATTACAACAATTTGCGGATTGACTTGCCGCCGGGATGTGGTATCATTTTCTTGTAAGATGAACAAAGACAGGAGGAGGGAGAGCTATGGGCACGGTGCTGGGATACCTGCGGCCCCACAGCCGCCGGGTGGCCTGCGGCGTGACGGTGAAATTCACCGCCGCGCTGCTGGAGCTGGTGCTGCCGCTGCTGCTGGAGCACATTGTGGATGTAAGCGTTCCCGCCCGGGACCTCGCCGCCATCTGGCTCTGCGGAGGGATCATGGCGGCCCTGGCCTTCGGGGCGGCCTTCTGCAACATCACCGCCAACCGCATGGCGGCGTGGGTGTCCATGGAGGTGACCCGGACCCTGCGGGGGGACCTGTACGGCCGGACCCAGCGCCTCTCCTGCGCACAGATGGACCGGTTCTCCGCCTCCTCCCTGGTGTCCCGCCTCACCAACGACACCTACAACGTCCACCAGATGTTCGACAAGGTCCAGCGGGGCGGCATCCGGGCCCCCATGCTGGTACTGGGAGGGCTGGTACTGACCTTCCTGCTGGAGCCCGCCCTGGCGGCGGTGCAGCTGGCGGTGAGCCTGCTGACCTTTTTCACCATCTGGCAGGTGACCCGCCGGGGTATTCCCCGCTACGCCGCGGCCCAGGAGGCCGGGGACACGGTGGTGCGGATCATCCGGGAGAACGCCTCCGGCGTCCGGGTGATCAAGGCCCTGGCCTGCCAGGGCCGGGAGCGGCGGCGGTTCGGGGAGGCCAACGAGGCCTCCCGCCGGGCGGAGGAGACCGCCGGGTGCGTCATGGCCGCCGCCAATCCCCTGACGGACCTGCTGCTGAACACGGGGCTGGTGCTGGTGGTGCTGGTGGGGGCCCTGCGGGTCAACGCCGGACAGATGCCGCCGGGCCAGATCGTGGCGTTTTTGTCCTACTTCACCCTGATCCAGACCGCCACCCTGGGCATCGCCAAGGTATTCATCCGGATCAGCAAGGGCGCGGCCTCCGCCCGGCGGATCGAGGAGATTCTGCTGGCGCCGGAGGACCAGCCCCTGGGGGTCTCCGAGGCCTCCTCCGGGGCGGAGCTGAGGATGGAGGACGTCTCCTTCTCCTACCTGGGGGTGGAGCGGGACCTGGCGGATGTGACGTTTACCCTGCGGAGAGGGGAGACCCTGGGCATCCTGGGGCCCACCGGCAGCGGAAAGAGCACCCTGGCGGCGCTGCTGCTGCGGCTGTACGACGCCGGAGAGGGCGTGGTCTGGGTGGGGGGCCGGGACGTGAACAGCATTCCCCAGGGGGAGCTGCGGAGCCGCTTCGGCGTGGTGTTTCAAAATGAGGCCCTGCTGAACGACAGCGTGTACGAGAACATCTCCTTCCTGCGGAACATCCCCCGGGAGGACGTGATTGCCGCCGCCAAAACCGCCCAGGCCTGGGACTTCATCCAGGCCCTCCCCCAGGGGCTGGACAGCCGCCTGGACATCCGGGGGGCCAATCTCTCCGGCGGGCAGCGGCAGCGGCTGCTGGCGGCCAGGGCCCTGGCGGGGAGGCCCGCCGTATTGGTGCTGGACAGCGCCGACAGCGCCCTGGACTACGCCACCGCCGCCGCCCTGCGGGCGGCCGTCCGCCGGGACTGCCCCGGCGTGACGCTGGTGGTGATCTCCGAGCGCGTCGCCTCCCTGCGGGACGCGGACCGTATCCTGGTGTTGGAGGAGGGCCGCGTCACGGCCCAGGGAACCCACGGGGAGCTCATGGAGAGCTGTGCCCGCTACCGCCATATCGCGGAGCTCCAAAGGGGGGTGTTGCTGTGAAAAGGCATATTCTGCGGCGGCTGGTCCGGTTTCTCCGGCCCTACGCCTGGTGGCTGGCCCTGTCCCTGGGGCTGACCGTCCTCTCCAGTCTGCTGTCCCTGGCGGCGCCCCTGCTGTCCGGCCGGGCGGTGGACGCCGTGGGCGTCACTCCCGGGGCGGTGGATTTCCCCGGAGTATTCCGGGCCTGCGGGGCGATGCTGGCCTGCTACGCCCTCTCCTCGGCGCTGAATTACGCCGTGGCGGCCCGGCTTATCAAGGTGGGGCAGGCCGTGTCCCGGGATCTGCGGAAGGCGGCCTTTGACCGCATGAGCGAGCTGCCCGTGGGGTATTTCGACACCCATCCGGCGGGGGACCTGGTGAGCCGGGTGTGCTACGACGTGGACACGGTGAACGCCGCCGTCTCCACGGACCTGCTGCACCTGTGCACCAGCGCCCTGACGGTGGGGGGCTCCTTCCTCATGCTGCTGGCCATCTCCCCCCGGCTGACCCTGGTGTTTTTCGTCACGGTGCCCCTGTCCCTCTTCCTCACCCGCTTCCAGATGAAGCGCATCCACCCCCTGTTCCGCCTGCGCTCCAGGGAGCTGGGGGGGCTCAACGGCTTTGCCGAGGAGCGGGTGGGCCGCCAGCGGGCCATCCGGGCCTACGGCGTGGAGGAGGCGGACCTGGAGCAGTTCCAGCGGTACAACGCCGCCGCCTCCCGGGCCTATTACGAGGCCGACCGGGCCAGCGCCTCTCTGGGGCCCTCGGTAAATTTCATCAACAACCTCTCCCTGGCCGCCGTCAGCATGTTCGGTGCGCTGCTGTACCTGGGGGGCGGGCTGACCCTGGGGAATCTCTCCTCCTTTGTGCTGTACTCCCGGAAGTTCTCCAGCCCCATCCGGGAGGCGGCCAATCTTCTCAGCGAGCTCCAGTCCAGCGCGGCGGCGGCGGAGCGGGTGCTGGACCTGCTGGACGAAGTTCCGGAGCCCAGCGGCGGCCCCGGCGCCGTGGAGCCGGAGACCCTGCGGGGGGACATCGCCTTTGACCACGTGGACTTCGCCTACGACCCGGCCCGCCCTGTGCTGCGGGATTTCACCGTCCGGATCCCCGCCGGGAGCCTGGCGGCGGTGGTGGGGCCCACCGGGGCGGGGAAGACCACCCTGGTATCGCTGCTGCTGCGGTTCTACCACCCCCAGGGGGGCTCCATCGAGATCGACGGGGTGCCCCTGGAGAGATACGCCCGGGACGGCCTGCGCCGCCGCCTGGCTCTGGTGCTCCAGGACACCTGGCTCTTTGGCGGCACCATTGCGGAGAATATCGCCTACGGCGCGCCGGGGGCCACCCGGGCGCAGATCGTGGAGGCCGCCAAGGCCGCCCGGGTCCACCGCTTCATCACCTCCCTCCCCCGGGGATACGACACCGTCCTCACCGACGAGGGGGCGGGCATCTCCAAGGGCCAGCGGCAGCTGCTGGCCATCGCCCGGTGCTTCCTCACCGATGCGGACATCGTGATTCTGGACGAGGCCACCAGCAGCGTGGACACGGAGACGGAGGGGGAGATCAGCCTGGCCATGGAGCGGCTGCGGCAGGGGAGGACCTGCTTTGTCATCGCCCACCGGCTGGCCACCGTCCGCCGGGCCGACTGCATTGTGGTGCTGGACCAGGGCGGCGTGGCGGAGGCGGGGACCCACGAGGAGCTGCTGGCGGCGGGGGGCGTCTACGCCTCGCTGTCCCGGGCGGCGGAGTGAGCGTCTCTGGAGAGAGGACACGAAAACGTATCCGAAAACGCCCGAAAAGTCAATCGGCAAATTATAAAAATTTGGGCGGCAAATTTAGATAGTGTCCACAACAGTTGTGAAAATGGCCAAAAAACCCGCCGCAAAATAGGGAACATATCAATTGACAAAGGGTGGTAAAACTCTTTATAATGAAAATGCGAAAACGCAAACGTTTGCACAAATTTGCGCCTGATCACCGCGAATCTGTGGAGACGGAGCGAGAGTTGAGGGAAAAGAAGACTGATTTGTGTCCCAGCGATTCCCCGGCAGTAATCAGAAAGAGGTGTTACCGTGGCAAAGAAAGATCTTCCCAGAAAACCCCTGACAAAAACAAGGCTTAAAAACCTAATCCTGAATGTTCTGCGCAATCCCTTCAACATGATCGTGCTGGTCAGCCTCATTGTGCTGTTCTGCCTGATCCTGATCCCTCTGCTGACGATGGTCAAGTCCACCTTCACCCTGGCGGAGGGCGAGCTCCGCCGCGTGGACGGCAACGTGGGCGATTTCACCCTGTACTACTGGTGGTACATGGCCGTCAGCAACATGTCCAAGGCCGTGTTGTGGAAGCCCCTGCTCAACTCCTTTGTCTGCGGCTTCTTCACTACGCTGATCTCCGTGCCCCTGGGCTCGGTGCTGGCCTGGCTGATGATCCGCACCGACATCCCCGGCAAGAAGCTCCTGGGCATTCTGGTCACAGTGCCCTACATGATTCCCTCCTGGACCAAGGCCCTGGCCTGGCTGGCCGTGTTCCGCACCCCCACCAGCGGCGCCAACGGCTTTCTGACCGGCATGGGCATTCCCATTCCCGACTGGCTGGCCTATGGTCCCGTGGCCATCGTTCTGTGCATGTCCATGCACTACTACGCCTTCTCCTACATCCAGGTCTCCGGCGCGCTGCGCTCCATCAACTCCGAGCTGGAGGAGATGGGTGAGATCCAGGGCGCGAACAAGGCCCAGATCCTGCGCCACATCACCCTGCCGCTGATCCTGCCCTCCGTGCTCAGCGCCCTGGTCATGACCGTCTCCAAGTCCATCGGTACATACGGCGTGGCGGCCAACCTGGGCAACCGCATCGGCTACTACACCCTGGCCACCCGCATGCGCGTGTTCATCGACCAGGGTCCCCAGGCCGTGGGCTACGCCATGAGCATTGTCCTGGTGGGCCTGGCCGCGCTGATCCTCATGAGCAACCAGAAGGCCATCGGCGTCCGCAAGTCCTACGCCACCGTGGGCGGCAAGGGCGGCCGCAGCACCCTGATGCCTCTGGGCGCGGCCAAGAAGCCCATGATGGCGTTCCTGGCCATCTTCCTGTTCCTGGCCATGGTCATGCCCTTCTTCGTGCTGATTATGGAGACCTTCCAGATCACCACCGGCGCGGGCTACGGCCTGGACAACCTGACCCTCTACAACTGGATCGGCACCGTGGACGAGGCCCAGAAGTACACCAACTATCCCGGCATCTTCCAGCATGACGAGTTCTGGAGCGCCTTTAAGAACACCGTCAAGCTGACGCTGATCGGCTCCATCATCACCGCCATCTGCGGCCAGTTCCTGGGCTACATCAGCTCCCGGGGCCGCGGCAAGTGGTATGGCAACCTCACCGAGCAGCTGGTGTTCGTGCCCTACCTGATGAGCGGCGTGGCCTTCTCCACCATGTACTTCTCCATGTTCAGCATCCCCCACCTGGGAGGCCTGATTCCCTCTCTGTACGGAACCTTCACCCTGATCGTTCTGACCTCCGTGGTCAAGCACTTCCCCTTCGCCAGCCGCTCCGGCACCGCCAACATGCTCTCCATCAGCGTGGAGCTGGAGGAGGCGGCGGACATCGCCGGCGCCAGCTTCTGGAAGCGGATGGCCACCATCATCGTCCCCCTGGCGAAGAACGGCTTCATCTCCGGTCTGATGCTGGTCTTCATCTCCATCGCCAAGGAGCTGGACCTGATCATCATCATGATGACGCCCACCACCCGGACCATGTCCTTCCTGGCCTTCACCTACTCCCAGGAGGGCTACAACCAGATGTCCGACGCCATCTCCGTGTGCGTGCTGCTGTTCATCCTGGTCTGCTACATCGTCGCCAACAAGGTCGGCGGCGCCGACATCGGCAAGAGCTGGTAAACCACGGACCACATGACATGACAGAAAGGAAAGAACGATAATGAGTCGTATCGAGTTAAAAAATATTGATAAATTCTATGGCAGCAACCACGTCCTGCGCAACATCAACCTCACCATTGAGGACGGCGACTTCATGACGCTGCTGGGCCCCTCCGGCTGCGGCAAGACCACCACGCTGCGTGTGGTCTCCGGCCTGGAGAAGCCCCAGAACGGCATCATGACCATCGACGGCGTGGAGATGATCAACGCCGACGACGCCTACTACGCCGAGCCCAGCAAGCGGGGGCTGAACCTGGTGTTCCAGTCCTATGCCCTGTGGCCCCACATGACGGTGTACAACAACATCGCCTTCGGCTTGAAGATCCAGAAGATGAGCCACGACGAGATCGAGCGCCGGGTGATGGACTCCCTGAAGATGATGCGCATCGACATGTACAAGGACCGCTATCCCACCGAGCTCTCCGGCGGCCAGCAGCAGCGCGTGGCCATCGCCCGGGCCGTGGCCTCCAGCCCCAAGCTGCTGCTCCTTGACGAGCCCCTGTCCAACCTGGACGCCAAGCTCCGCATCGACATGCGTTCCGAGTTGCAGCGCCTCCACAAGGAGCTGGGCACCACCATCATCTACGTCACCCACGACCAGGTGGAGGCCCTGACCATGTCCACCAAGATCGCCCTGTTCAAGGCCGGCGAGCTGAACCAGGTGGCCACTCCCATGGAGCTGTACAACAACCCCATCGACCTGGAGGCCGCCGACTTCATCGGCAACCCCCGCATCAACCTGATTCCCGGCAGGGCCGAGATGAAGGGCGGCGAGCTGGTGGTCAAGAGCGAGCTGGGCGGCCACACCTTCCCTGCCGGCCACCTCACCGACGAGCAGAAGCCCATGAGCGGCGAGTTCGACTGCGTCCTGGCCGTCCGCCCCGAGCAGATTCTCATTTCCCGGGAGCCGGTGGAGGGCGCCCTGCCCGTCAACGTGTACGCCAGCCAGCCCGCCGGCTCCGAGACCATCGTCACCCTCAAGGCCGGCGAGGAGGAGTTCCTGTCCAAGGAGATCGGCCAGGTCCACTACGACATCGACCAGAAGGTCTGGGCCATCATTGACCAGGACAAGATCAACGTGTACAATAAGGAGACCACCCGCCTCATTAAGCGCGCGGTGTAATCCCCCCCCGCCCATCCGGATCAAGGCGCTCCCGGGCGGCGGAGGATGCCGCCCGGCCCCGCTTGATTATACAGCTCCGGCGAAATTCCCCAATCATTCTGGAAAAACGAAAGGAGAAGAACCCGATGAAGAAGAAGTTACTGGCACTCTTACTGGCAGCCGTCATGGTGCTGAGCCTGGCGGCCTGCGGCGGCAAGACGGATACGCCGCCTGCCGAGAACACCCCCGCGCAGAACGAGCCCGCCGCCGGCGGTGATTCCGCTTCCGATGCCGACACCGGCGCCAAGCAGTTCGGCTACAACCGCGAGACCAAGGAAGAGGTCTATGGCCCCTACTGGGACGAGTGGAGCGATATGACCGACGAGGAGCTCTATGAGCAGGCCCTGAAGGAAGTCGAGGGCGGCGCCAAGGAGATCAACGTCTACGCCACCTCCTCCAAGATGCTCAAGTGCGAAGAGGGCTTTGAGGAGAAGTATCCCGGCCTGGACCTGGTGGTCTCCGACCTGGATTCCGACGAGGTTTTGAGCAAGGCCGAGATCGAGAACAGCACCAACAACATCACCGCCGACGTGCTCCAGACCAAGGACGTCAACGGCAACGTGTTCTTTGAGTACTACAGCAAGGGCGTTCTGGAGCCCTTCTATCCCCGGGACATCTGCTCCCACATCGAGGAGGAGAACCTGAAGTTCAGCTTCCCGCTGTACGCCTCCCAGGCCTTCTGGTACTATAACACCGAGGCGTTCCCCGACGGCCAGCCCATCGACAGCTGGTGGCAGATCATCGAGAAGAACCCCGACGGCAGCCAGAAGTACCGCATCTTCGCCAAGGAGATCGGCCAGGAGACCGCCTACCTCTCCCTGTTTGCCAGCTTCATCACCAACGCCGACGAGATGGAGCAGTCCTATAAGGACATCTACGGCACCGACCTGGAGTACACCTATGATCCCTCCGGCTTCGCCTTCCCCGTGCCCGAGAACAACGCCGGCGTGGAGTACCTGTGGCGCTTCACCCAGGCCAAGATGA
>CANRYZ010000009.1 GCA_947644365.1 uncultured Oscillibacter sp.
CGCCTGGTGGGCCTGTCCGCCCTGATGACCACCACCCTGCCCGCCATGGAGGAGACCGTCCGCCTCCTCCGCGCCCTGGAGCGCCCCCCGGCGGTTTTCGTGGGCGGCGCGGTGGTGACGCCGGAGTACGCGGAGCGGATCGGCGCGGGCTATGCCAAAGACGCCCGTCAATCTGTGGAGATCGCCAGGGGGGTGCTGGGATGAGCGATATACGCACGTACCTGAAAGAGGGGCGGCCCCTGCTGTTTGACGGAGCCATGGGGACCTATTTCGCCTCCCTGCCCGGCCGCGCAGGGCAGCGGTGTGAGCTGGGGAGCCTGGAGTGCCCCCAGGAGGTGGCGGCTGTCCACCGGGCCTATCTGGAGGCCGGCTGCCAGGCCGTTAAGACCAATACCTTTACCGTGGGCACCGACCTGGCCCGGGGGGACGGGGAGACGGCCCGGAGGATCGTGGAGGCCTCCTGCCGTCTGGCCCGGGAGTGCGCCGGGCCCTATGGGGCCTACGTCTTCGCGGACATCGGTCCCGCCCCGGAGAGCCCGGGGCTGAGCCGGGCGGAGAACTACTGCCGCCAGGCGGACCTCTTCCTGGACCAGGGCCTCCGGCACTTTCTGCTGGAGACCCTGCCCAGCGACCACGGCCTGCGGCAGCTGGCCCAGCACCTGAAATCCCGCTGCCCGGAGGCGTACCTCATCACCTCCTTCGCCGTATCCTTCGACGGGGCCACCCGGGAGGGGGACTTTGGACAGACCCTGCTCCGCCGGGCCGCCGCCCTGGAGGAGATCGACGCCGTGGGCTTCAACTGCGTCTCCGGGCCGCACCACCTGCTGGAGTACATCCGGGGGCTGGACAGCGGCGGCGCGACGCTGTCCGTCATGCCCAACGCCGGGTATCCCACGGTGCTGGGCCGCAGGACGGTGTTCCAGGGGACGCCGGACTACTTCGGCGCAAAGATCGCGGAGATTCACCAGGCGGGGGCGGCCATCGTGGGGGGCTGCTGCGGCACCACCCCCGCCCATATCGCCGAGGCGGCGAAGGCCCTGGCGGCGCCCCGGCGGATCACGGTCCCCGTCCGGGCCCCGGAGGCGCCGGAGCCCCGGCCCGCCGCCTCCGCCAACACCCTGGCGGAGAAGCTGGACGGCGGGCGGCGGGTCGTCGCGGTGGAGCTGGACCCGCCGGTGGACGACGACATCGCTTTCTTCCTGGAGGGCGTGAAGCGGTTGCGGGACGCGGGGGCCGACGCCGTCACCATCGCCGACTGCCCCATCGGCCGCCCCCGGGCGGACAGCAGCCTCCTGGCCTGCAAGCTCAAGCGAGAGCTGGGCGTGGAGCCCCTGCCCCACATGACCTGCCGGGACCGGAACCTCAACGCCACCAAGGCGCTGCTGCTGGGCCTGGCCATCGAGGGAGTCCATAACGTGCTGCTGGTCACCGGGGACCCCATCCCCTCCCAGGACCGGGACGAGGTGAAGAGCGTCTTCAACTTCAACTCCCGGCGGCTGGCGGCCTACGTCTCCGGCCTGAACGAGACGGTCCTCCGCACGCCCTTTCGCATCTTCGGAGCCCTGAACGTCAACGCCAAAAATTTCGATCACCAGCTGAACATCGCCCGGGAGAAGGAGGCCGCCGGCGTCGCCGGCTTCCTCACCCAGCCGGTGCTGTCCCGGGAGGCTTTGGACAATCTCAGGACTGCCCGGCAGGCGCTGCGGGGAAAGATTCTGGGGGGCATTTACCCGGTGGTGAGCTACAAGAACGCCTGCTTTCTCAACAACGAGATCGCCGGTATGCGCATCTCGGAGGAGATCGCCGCCCTGTACGAGGGCAGGAGCAGGGAAGAGGCGGAGGACGTGGCCGTGGCCGTCTCCGTCCGGATCGCCCGGGAAATTGCGCCCTGCACCGACGGCCTCTACCTCATGACCCCCTTCAAGCGGGTGGCGCTGGTGGAGCGCATCCTCCGGGAGATTCGGAGGGCGTGAGCGCGGGAGAGAGAATAGAGCGGACACCTCCCTGATAGGAGGCGTCCGCTCAGGCTGTCGGGAAAGTCCAGCAGGACTTTCCCGACAGCCTTTCATGTCTCAATTTTCAAACCGCTGCGCGGTTTGAAAATCTGCCGCTCCGCGGCGCAAAGGCCTGCTGTGCAGCCCTTTGCAGACATGCGATCCAATACGAGGCGGGCGCTGCCCCCTCGTGCTCCCCCGCATAACGGGTGGCGTGGTCCCTTTTCCCAGTAGTCTTTTGAGAGGCAGAGCGGACGCCTCCCCTTCGGGAGGCGTCCGCTCTGCCTATGCGCTACGCGCTTCCATATTTTTTTCGGAACGACGCCAGGGCTTTCCGCAGGGGTTTGAACAGCGCCAGGGCCACCACGAAGTTTCCGGCCCCGTGGAGCAGGTCCATGGGGATGCCGGCCGCCCACCAGCTCACGGCGAAGGCCCAGCCGCCGGTGACCCAGTACACCAGGGTGCACAGTGCGCCGAACAGCAGCCCGAAGCACCCGGAGAGGGCGGCCCACACCAGGGGGGACTCCACCCGCCGCAGCAGCCGGGCGGCGGCGAAGAGCACCAGCCACACATAGAGGTAGGCGATGTTCCACAGTCCGATGCCCCATACCGCAAATTCCAGGAAGACATAGAGGTAGACGGCGTACAGCCCCCGCCACCCGAAGCACACGGCCGCCAGCATGACCATCAGGGATACCGGCTCGATGTTGGGCAGCTGGGCCATGGCCATTTTCAGGGCGAAGGTCATGGCTCCCAGCAGGCCGAACAGGGCCAGCTCCGCGGTGGTCAGCCGCCGCCGCTCAGCCGATGGTGTAGAACCAGCCATAGCGGTCACCGTCATGGAGAACCACGGCGTCCACGCCGGAGGTGACGTCCTCTTCGTTGCAGGTCAGGCGCCACCAGCTCTGGTCCCTGGCGTAGTCCACCGTCTCGCCGTCCACGGTTTCCACAAACAGGCCGTAGGGGCCCTCGCTTCCGGAGATCAGGCCCTCCTGCTGCAAGAGCGCGCCCAGGTACTCCAGGTCCGTCCGGTAGGTGAACTCCGCGGTGGAGCCGTCGGCGTGGGTGACCTCCACCGTCACCGCCTTGGAGCCCTCCGCCGTCTCAGGCAGGCTGGACTGCCAGACCCGCCACAGGCCGAAGGCCAGCACACAGAACGCCGCCGCGGCCGCGATGCCATAGAGGTATTTCTTTTTCATCCCAGTCCCTCCGGATTCTCTATTTTGTATGTTTCCTCCATTAGTATACCATAAAGCGGGGCATTGTAAAGAGGCGGCCCGGTTTCCCAGCTCAAAAACTCTCAAAAATTGGCAGAGAATTTGGAAAGCCGCTATTGCTTTTCATAAATAAGGTATGATACAATACGCTTGGAAGTATGGCTCTGAGCGCTTACGGGGTCCGATGCGCCCGCCGGACGGCGGGAGACGGCTTCGGAAATGGGCGCCAGACGAAAATTCGGCACGGAGAGGAGAGGGGGTTCTAAGAGAACCCGCCGAGCTGGCATTGGCGGCGGTATCCCGCGCAGATGCTGGCGGCAGCCTGGGTCAAAAATAATTGGGACGCAAAGCGTGGGGCTATATTGCTGAAAGAACGCCCATGGGCGTTCTTTCATGGGGAGAGACCTCCCCATGAGGGCGCTGTGGCCGCCCTGTGTCCGATTCTGTAAAGAGAGGAAGCGTGTTGAATTGAGGAAAATGAAGAAGCGGCTGTCTCTGTTCCTGGCGCTGGTCATGGCGCTGGGGACGTTGAACGTGACTGCGTTGGCGGAAGAGAGCGCCGCGCCGTCCTGCGGAAAAACAGAGCATAAGCACGAGGACCTATGTTACGCCCTGGAGCAGGACCTCACCTGTGAGGAGGAGCACGACCACAGCGGTGAGGAGGGCTGTTACACGGAGAGAACGGCTCTGATTTGCGGTCTGGAGGAGCACAAACACGACGGAGCGTGCTATCCTGACGCGGAGGAGCCGGAGGCCGTCTGCACCTGCGAGAGCAAGTGCGTGGAGGGGGCCGAGGCGGCCTGCGCGGTGTGTGCCGCCGGGGGCGCTGACCTGGAGAGCGTCTGCGCGGGCAGGGCTCCGGAGCCGGAGCAGAACACCGTCACGGAGCCGGAGGCCGTCTGCACCTGCGAGAGCAAGTGCGTGGAGGGGGCCGAGGCGGCCTGCGCGGTGTGTGCCGCCGGGGGCGCTGACCTGGAGAGCGTCTGCGCGGGCAGGGCTCCGGAGCCGGAGCAGAACACCGACACGGAGCCGGAGGCCGTCTGCACCTGCGAGAGCAAGTGCGTGGAGACGGCCGACGTTGCCTGCGCGGTGTGCGCCGCCGAGGGCGCTGACCTGGAGAGCGTCTGCGTAGGCAGGGCTTTGGAGCCGGAACAGAACACCGTCACGGGACCGGAGGCAGAGGACGCGGACTTGGAAATGTCTCCGCCGCAGGCCGTTGCCGGGGACGCGGGCTCTGCGGACGACGCCGGGCAGGCGGCCGCCCCTGAGCAGACTGGGACTGAGACAGAGAGCCAGCTCCCGGAAACAGTCCCGGCCGCCGGCAATGGGGACCCGTTTGAGCGGATCGCCGGCGAGGCGGTGGTCCGGGTCGGGGCGGATGGCTATGACTCCATAAAGGCCGCCGTTGAAGCCGCCGGGGACGGCCAGACCGTCACCCTTCTGCAGGATGAAGTGGAGTGGGCGCTTACCGGTATCGAGACGATCAGCAAAAATATTACGCTGGATCTGGATGGAAAGACCCTGCATATTACTGGCATAAACGGCAAGCACAAAAACGGCGAGGCTTGGGATTGGGCCGGTACGCAGACGGCCGGTATCACGGTGGACGAAAGGGCCTCTCTGACCATTAAAAACGGCGTGGTGGTGGCCGATTCCATTAAAACGACCCACTGGAAAAGTTATGACTATAGCGTTCTGACGGCTATAAAGGTCAGGGCGGGCGCATCTGTAGAGCTGGACAATGTGGCATTTACCACCAACAGCTCGGCCCTGGAGCCCATGGGGAGCGCGGCGAAGGTGGTTGTCAAGAACAGCACCATTGACGCGATGGCCTATGCTGTGGGCACAAACGCCAGCGGCAGCGGCAAAAACGGCGGAGTGGTCATAGAGCTGACAGATTCCCAGCTGGTCAGCCACACCGGCGCGGCGGTTTTGCTGAACCTGCCTGGTGATCTGCGTGTTGACCGCTGCGATATGACCGGCGCTTCCCACGGCCTGATTGTCCGGGGCGGCACGGCCGTAATAAAGGACAGCGCCATTACGCGGAATTGTCCTGACTATACCGAAGATGAGTCCGAAGCTATGGCACGTGCGAAGCACGGGGACAATGAAAAATGGAGCCAGGGCAATCAAATTCCCTTTGCGGCCATCACGCTTGGGCACAAGGGTACAGACGCCTACCAGTATCCCACCCATGTGACGCTGTACCGTACTGCGGTTCAGTCTCAGGACCCCAATGGCGTCAAATTCCCTGCCATCTATGTCTATGACAACCGCCAGACAAAGAACCTCGTGACCCTGATTATCGACGATGACAGCGAGATCGATGAGGAGGAGTCGGCGGGCATTGTGGCCGCCCCCGAGGGGAGCGGGCCGGCAGCAAAGGCTGTGGCTAGAATCGTGGAGACCGGCGCGATGTATGCCAGCGTGCAGGATGCCTTTGACGCGGCCAAGAACGGGCAGACGGTAGAAGTGCTCTGCGATACTGCTGGCGCGGCTTTGCAGGATGGCAGAAAAATCACGGTAAACATCCCTGAGGGCGTGACCGTGAAGCCTGCCGACGGGAAGCAGTATGTCTTTGCTGCTGCCAATACTGGCGCGGAGCTGACCATTACTGGTAAAGGAACCATTCAGGGCGTAAAATATGGTGTTGTGGCACAGCAGAGAGGTACGCTCAATGTAAAGGGATGCGTAATTTCTGCTGCTGACAGTGCTGGCTATGGCGTTTATGTTTCGGCTGGGCAGGCAAATGTGACTGCCGGCGCGATTCAAGGCGGCAAATTTGGCGTTTATGTTTCGGCTGGACAGGTAAATGTGACCGGCGGCACAGTTGTGGGCAGTATATATGGTGTTACCACCGTTATGAATAGTGAAACCCTGATTTCCGGTGATGCTGTTGTCAGGTCCGACCCTGCTAATAATGATAATCGCAATTCCTGCGGTGTTATTATTCAGAAGGGCGGCCAGCTTACGATTGACGGTAATGCGCAGATTGAGGGCGGTTATACAGGCGTGTCTGTGTCTGGTTATAAAGCAGATGCCCAGGCTCCAAGCAAAGTGATCATAAAAGGCGGAGATATGACCGGAACGGCGTTTGGCATCGCCGGCAACGGCTCGTGGGATGGTACTGACATTGAGATCAGCGGCGGTTCCATCACTGGCGGGATTACCGCCGTCTATCACCCCCAGGTGGGCGATATGACCATTAGCGGCGGCACGTTCGAAGGCCAGAACGGCGTGCAGTATTCCGGCGCCGGAAGCCTGAAAATCACCGGCGGCAGGATCAAAGCTACGTTCGACTATACCGAATTTCCCCAGAAACCCCCGGAGCACAACGACGGCACGGTTGCCGACGGCGCGGCCCTCTCCATCGTCTCCCGGGGCGACGGCTGGCAGAACGTTGTGGACGGTGTTCAGCAGACCATGACCGTCGAAATTTCCGGCGGCGAGTTGATGAGTGAGCACAACTCCGCCGTATCTGTGTACCGGATTAAGCAAAATGCGGATAAGTCTTGGGCTGTAGGCGACGCCACTGGGCGTCCCAGTTATCTGGAGAGCCTGACTATCACCGGCGGCACCTTTACCGGCAGCCCTGACAAGGGCGTGCTGGACATCGAAGAGCTTGCTATGGACGCCAAGCGCATCACCGGCGGCTACTACAGCGAGGATATTGATGATACCACCGGCGGCAGGCCCAACTATGTGGCCGACACCTACGCCTCCCACCCCGTCAGCGCCCCTGCGGGCTACTTCAACGTTCATCAGCCGCACCAGAGAGGCTGGCAGCACGACAGCGGCAATCACTGGCATATCTGTGATGGCAGCGGCAGCTGCCAGGTGGAGACGGACCGGGCCGACCACGTCTGGGACGCCGGCGTGGTAACCACCGCGCCCACCTATACCTCCTGGGGTGAACGGACCTTCACCTGCACGGACTGCCTCCGGACCCGCACCGAGGACATTCCTCCCCTTGGCCGTCCTGTCGTCGATGACGACGATGATGATGACGATGACGACGACGATGACGGCCCCATCCGCCGGCCCACTGGCGGCACCGGCAATACCACGACCACCATCAACGATGGCGAGGTCCCCCCTGGCTGGAGACCTCCAGCTGAACAAGACGGACCACTT
The DNA here is from genome assembly GCA_947644365.1 of uncultured Oscillibacter sp. Taxonomy (GTDB): domain Bacteria; phylum Bacillota; class Clostridia; order Oscillospirales; family Oscillospiraceae; genus Oscillibacter. The sequence goes on from CANRYZ010000009.1 coordinate 7,346, forward strand.
CGCCTACATCAAGGGCTACCAGGACGGCACTGTCCGCCCCAACAACCCACTGACCCGGGCACAGGTGGCGACCATCTTCTACCGGCTGCTGGACGAGACGTCCCGCGCCATCTACTTCCAGGAGACCAATGACTTCACCGACGTGGAGGACGACTTCTGGGCCTGCAAGGCCATCTCCACCCTGACCAACGCCGGCATCATCACCGGCTTCCAGGACGGAACCTTCCGTCCCAACGCCTATATCACCCGCGCCCAGTTTGCGGCCATCGCCGCCCGGTTCGACAGCGTCGTGCCCGGCCTGGCCAATCCCTTCTCCGATGTGGCGGAGGACTACTGGGCCCGTGATCTGATCGCCTACGCGGCGGACCGGGGCTGGATCAATGGCAGCAATGGCAAATTCCGTCCCCTGGAGAACATCACCCGCGTGGAGGCCATGGACTTCATCAACAACGTGCTGGACCGGCACGTGGACGAGAAGGGCCTGCTGGAGAACGCGGCCAAATGGAGCGATGTCCCCGTCACCGACCCCAACTACTATGTGGTGGAGGAGGCCACCAACTCCCATGACTACACCCGCAGGACCGAGGGCCAGCTTATGGAGAACTGGACTGTGCTCAACGAGGACCCCGTGTGGGATGAGTGATTTTCCGGCGTCTGAAAAGACCCGGCTCTAAGCAGAAAGTGAGCCCCTCCGGCAGCGCCGGAGGGGCTCACTTTTGTCCGCAAAAACCTCTGGACATGGAAGGCGATGTGTGCTATAATCACTATCGCTTTCGTACTGTAAAGCGATATATAGGCAAAGTGAGGAGAGAGAAATTTGAAAGTTCTGCTGAAAAAAGAAAACCTGTTCCTGCGGGTCGCCATAGGCTTTGTCCTTGGCGTCATCCTGGGCCTGGCGGCCAAGGATTTCTCCATCGCCACCAAAGTGGTGGGCGACATCTACCTGAACCTTATCAAGCTGATGATCATCCCCATCGTGGTTTGCGCCGTGTTCTGCGGCATTGCCAACATCAAGGACGGCACGCTCCTGCGGCGCATCGGCGTGCGCACCGTGGCGCTGTATGTGGTGATGTTCGTCGTCTGCGCCGTGATCTCCCTGGCCATTGCCTGGACCATCCGGCCGGGCCTTGGCACCGTGTTTGAGAACGCCCCCGTCTACGAGGGGGAGGTCACCACGCCCACCATCACCAGCTTCCTCCTGACCATCGTGCCCACCAACATCATCAAGGCCGGGGCCGACGGCAGCACCCTGCCGGTGATCCTCTTTACCATCGTCTTCGCCGTGGCCATCCTCGCCATCGGCGAGAAGGGCCGCCCGGTGCTGGACTTCATGAACAGCCTGTCCGACGCCTTTTTCAAGATGCTGGGATACTTCATGGAGATCTCCCCCATCGGCGTGCTGTCCCTGATGGCCTACTCCGTGGCCCAGTACGGCGCGGGTATTTTCAGCGCCCTGGCCAAGTACATCGGCACCTGCTGGCTGTGTTGTATCGTGGTGTTCCTGGTGGCCATGGTGCTGCCTGTGAGCCTGTACACCAAGGTCAGCCCCGTGAAATTCCTGAAGGCCTGCGGAAAGGTGGCTCTGGTGACCCTCTCCACCACCTCCTCCGCCGCCACCCTGCCCACCACCATCAACGTCAGCGTGGAGGACCTGGGCGCGCCGGAGGGCGTCTCCAAGTTCACCCTGCCCCTGGGCTGCACCATCAACATGTGCGGCGGCGCCTGCTCCTTCTGCTGCCTGGCCGTCTTTGTGTCGGACTTCTACAGCATCAACCTGCCCCTGGGCACCATCGTCTTTCTGGTGCTGGTAGCCACGCTTTTGAATATGGCGGCCCCGGGCATCCCCGGCGGCGGCGTGGTGCTGGGCGCCTCCTTCCTGTCCATCCTGGGCCTGCCCATCGACCTGATGGGCCCCATCAGCGGCTTTTACCGTCTGCTGGACATGGCCTTTACCACCATCAACGTGGAGGGCGACGTGGCCGCCAACCTGATGATCGCCAAGAGCATCGGCGAGTACGACGGCTCCATGGCGAAGTGAGGAAAGACCCATGAAAATCGGCTATCAGGGCATCGAGGGCAGCAACTCCGAGGCCTCCGCCAAGAGCATGGCGGCGCGCCTGGGGTGGGCGGAGGTGGAGTACGTCCCCCTGGTCCACTCCCAGGGCGTGGTGGATGCCCTCAAGTCCGGCGCGGTGGACTGCGGCGTTATGGCGACGCTGAACCACGTGGCCGGCGTGGTGCTGGAGACGGAGACGGCTCTGCGGGGTCTCAGCTACCGGATGCTGGCCCTGGACTGTATCCCGATCCACCACTGTTTGTTTGTCAAGGACCCCTCCGTGACGGAGATCCGCACGATTGCCTCCCACATCCAGGCCCTGAAACAGTGCCGGGCCACCCTGGCCCGGGACTACCCGGAGGTCGCCTGGCGCGAGGAGGAGGACACCGCCATCGCCGCCCGGCATTTGGCGGAGGGCCTTCTGCCGCCGGATACCGGCGTATTGTGCCGCCGGGACGCGGGAGAGGCCTTCGGACTGCACCTGGTGCGGGAGAATCTGGAGGACGACGCGGAGAACGCCACGGAGTTTGAGCTGATCCGCCTCAGCGAGCGGGGACCGGACAAGCTGGTGGTTGTGGCGGGCCTGGGCCTTTTGGGCGGGTCCATGGCCAAGGCGCTGAAACGCTACACCGGCTACACCGTCTACGGCTGGAACCGCACCCGCGCCGTGGCGGAGGAGGCCCGGGCGGATGGCGCTGTTGACGGCATCGCCGACGACGCCATCTTCGCCCAGTGCGACCTGCTGATTCCGGTGCTGTACCCGGAGGCCACCATCCAGTTTCTCCGGAGGACCATCCCTCTGATGAAGCGGGGGGCCCAGGTGGTGGACCTGGTGGGCGTCAAGCAGCGGCTGGTGGAGGAGATCGCCCCCCTGGCCCTGGCCCACGGCGTCCGCTACACCGGCGGCCACCCCATGGCGGGCCTGGCCAGGGCGGGGTACGAGCGGTCCACCCCGGACCTCTTCCAGGGTGCCAGCATGATCCTGGCGCCCACGGAGGCCACGGCCCCGGGGGACCTGGAGGCGCTGGAGAGCCTCTTTGCCCAGGTGGGCTTCCGCCGGGTGAAGGTCTGCGACCCGCAGACCCACGACCGCATGATCGCCCACACCTCTCAGCTGGCCCACATCGTGTCCAACTCCTATGTGAAGAGCCCCGTATCTCCGGACTATGTGGGCTTTGCCGGAGGGAGCTACAAGGACATGACCCGCATCGCCTGCCTCAATGAGCGGGTCTGGAAGGAGCTGTTCATGCTGAACCGGGAGGCCCTTCTGCCGGAGATCGATCTGCTGGTCCGCCACATGACGGAGCTGCGGGAGGCCATCGCGGCCGGGGACGGGGACCGGCTGGAGGACCTGCTCCGCCAGGGCCGGGAGGCCAAGGAGCACATCGACGCGCTGAACCCGGACCAGCCCTCGGAGTAAATCACAGGGACCGCCTTATAGGCGGTCCCTGTTTTTCACAGATACACCTGTATGTGGGGCAGGCGGCCCAGCTCCCGGCGGAGACAGTCCAGAAAGGCCCCGGTGAGCTCCGGCTTGCGCCGGGGGCCCAGAAGGTAGAAGATCCGCTCCTCCGGCGGACCCTCCTCCAGCTCCAGGATCCGGATGTTGACCCGATTTTTCATGGAGAGGGCCGCGGACATGGGCGTTACCGCCCAGCTGTCCGCCCAGCTTCCCTGCCAGCTGAAAAACTGCTCCAGCAGGGACATCTGGTCCAGCACCGCCCGGGGCTGGGCCCCGCCGGAGAACCAGAAGCCGTGCCAGAGATCAAACTCCGGGTTCCAGGGCAGCCGCAGCTCCCGGGAGGGGTCCAGCATGGAGGGATGCGCCCGGGCCGGCAGATCACAGGCGCTTCCCGCCGCCAGCACCATGGGCTCCCGGTAGGCGGGAACGGTCTCCACCTGGGGGCAGAACATGTCGTCGGAGATCAGGGCGACGTCCAGCGTTCCCTCCGCGATATACCGGTACGCCTCCCAGGAGTGGCAGTTGTGAAAGGTCAGGGCGCAGGCGGGGTTCTCCTCCAGAAAGGCGCGGAACACGGCCGGCAGAAGGTAGGTGCTGACGCTGCCCACGGACCCCACCCGCAGCGTCCGGCCCCGGTCCCGCCGGGCCACGTCCCGGGCCTCCTGCCACACCTGCCGCCACTTCTCCGCCACGTGGACGAAGTCCTGCCCCTGCTCCGTCAGCTCCAGTTGCCGCTGGCCCCGCTTTCGTACCAGCAGGAGACAGCCCAGCTCCTCCTCCAGGGCGCGGATATGGCGGCTCACCGCCGGCTGGGTGATGTACAGCTTTTGGGCCGCGGCAGAGAGGCTGCCGGTCCGCACGGCGGCCAGAAACACCTCAATGTCCTGATGGGTCATGACCTGTCCTCCAAAATATAATAGTTTTATTATATTTTAAGGCCAGTTTTGGCATTTTACAAGAAAAACTTTTCACGGTATACTGAGAACCTGTATTCACAGCCGCTGAACGCCGCCTGGCTGGAGGGGGCTGTCATACCGCGGCAGGATTCCCGCGGAAAATTTCCCGGTCCGGAAGAAAAATCCCCTGCCCACCCGGCATTCTCCGGTTATGAATACAGGTTCTGATAGAAATTCTCGGAAGGAGGCGCGGCATGACTTCCACAGCCGATCTGACACAGGGGCCCATCCGGCGGCAGATCATCTCTCTGGCGCTTCCGCTGCTGGCCGGCAATATTCTCCAGCAGCTCTACAATACGGTGGATGTGACCATCGTGGGGCGGTTCGTGGGGGAGGAGGCCTTTGCCGCCGTGGGAGTAGCCGGGTCCGTGATGAACCTCTTCCTGTTTCTCATCACCGGCTGCTGCGGCGGCGTCGGGACCCTGTTCTCCCAGTCCCGGGGCGCCGGGGACGGCGGCGCCTTCCGGAGGGAGTTCTTCCTGGCCTCTGTCTTCGGCGGCGGGGTCTCTCTGGCTCTGGCGGCTCTGGCGGCGCTGACCCTGCCCGTCCTTCTGGCGGCCCTCCGCACGCCGGGGGAGATCGCGGTCCCCGCGGCGGAGTACCTGCGGGTGATCTTTCTGGGCTTTCTCCCGGCCTTCGCCTATCAGTTGGGCTTCGCCGCGCTGCGGTCCATCGGGAACACCGCCGCGGCGCTGGGGTTCCTCATGGCCTCCATGGCGGCGAATCTGGCGCTGGACGTTCTCTTTGTGGCCGGGTTTTGCTGGGGCGCCGCCGGAGCGGCCTGGGCCACGGTGCTGGCCCAGACCCTGGCGGCGGCGTGCTGTCAAATATATCTCCGGCGGCGGTTTCCCCAGCTGGTCTTTCACCGGGCGGACATGGGCTATGACCCCCGCCTCCTAGGGAAAATCGTCCGGTACAGCCTGGTGTCCGCCCTGCATATGTGCAGCCTGTACATCGGCAAGCTCCTGGTCCAGGGCACGGTGAACGGCCTGGGGACAGAGGCCATTACGGCATACACCGCCGCCACTCGGGTGGAGGGCTTCGCCAACTCCTTCGGGGACAGCGGCGCGGCCTCCATGTCGGTTTTCATCGGCCAGAACACCGGGGCGGGGGACGGAGGACGGACCCGGGCGGGCTTTTTCACCGGGGAACGGCTGCTGGCGGTCCTGGGGCTTGCCATGTCCGCACTGATGATTCTGGGAGCCGTTCCCGCCCTGTCGGCGGTACTGCCGCAAGGCGGCGGGGAGGCGGCGCTGGGGGAGGCCGTGGGGTATCTGCGGCTGGTGGCCTGCTTCTACCTCTTCAACTTTCTGGGCAGCGGCATGGTGGGCTGCTTCCAGGGGCGGGGACTGGTGAATCTGCCTGCCATGGGCGCCGCGGGGCACATTACGCTGCGGGTGGCGCTCTCCGCCCTGCTGGCTCCCCGCATGGGCCTGCCCGCCGTGGCCCTGGCCACGGGCCTGGGCTGGGTTGGGGTGGTCTCCTGCTGGAGCGTTCCCCTGCGGAGAGACCTGCGGCGGGCCGCCGCGAAGAGCTGAAGCAAAACCGGGGCGGGCCGATTGTCGGCCTGCCCCGGCTGCCGTCTACCTGCCGTAGAGAGAGGAGAGGGTTCCGTAGTATTTGGTGATGGTGGAGTCGTCCGTCACATAGGGTCCCACGTCTGTTGGACCGTACCGCAGGAGGAAGTAGTCCAGGTCGTGGAGGGCCCGGTACTCGTTGTTGGCGTGCTCCACGGAGTGCTGCTCCGCGGCCAGCCGGGTCTCCTCCCGGACGTACCGCAGGGCGGAGCGCAGATTCTCGCTCTTGGCGGCGGCGATCAGCTCATCCAGCGCCGACATGAGGTCCTTTGCGGTGTGCTCGTTCTCCGTGACCACCTGTGTTCCGTACTTGGCGTAAAACTGGTCCTCGGTGAGCTTTTCCCGGGCGCAGACCTCGTCTTTGTCCAGATTTCCGTCATAGGCCCAGGCGATCTGGATCTCCCCTGTCTTGTCGAAGTAATTCCACTGGAGGCTCTTCGGGTCCTCCAGGTCTCCGAAGATATTCCCCCACAGATACTGGTGCTCCCACCAGAGATTTGCTTTCTTCACGATCCGCCTCAGCCGCAGGACCTGCTCCTCCGCCATGCCCGCCAGGGCCGTTTCGCGGGCGGCCAGGACCTGCTCCTCCGAGGGGGCGAAGGGACGGCTCTCCAGCGCCTCCCGGGGCGTGACGACCACGTGGCCCCGCACGCCCTCCGCCGTCCCCTCCGGGACGCGGACGAACAGACGGTAGGCGCCCTCCTCTGCCGGCGGGGAGACGGTGAAGCTGGCGGCACAGCGCAGCGCGCCGTCCGTGCGCCGGCTGGTCACGGAGTAATAGGACCGATTGGCGGGGTCCTCCTGTTCTTTGGCAAAGCCCGCCTGGAGGGCCGCTCCCGCCCGGGCGGAGACGCTGTAGCGGATCTGGTCCCCGTGGCTCAGGTCATATTCCCCCAGCCACCAGACGCCGCCCTGCTCCGGGCCCAGGCGGGGGAGGTTCACATTTCTGACCGCGGTCTCCCCGGAGGCCGCATTTACCGGCTGCGCCGGGCCGTCGTCCTCCATGTCCGCCAGCAGGGCGTCCGCCTCCGTCCTGGGCATGGGGGAGACCGCCGTGATGGCGCCGTCCGCGCCCCGGGTCACCTTGAGGTCCACCGTGCCCTGGGGATTCACGCCCAGGGTGACAAGGGAACCGTCGTTTGACCGCATGTCCAGAAAGAGCCGTACCAGCTGACCTTGATAGCGGTACTCCGAGCCGCTCTTGATGATGCCGTGGGCGGCGTACTCCCGGACCAGCCGGGCCTCCAGCTCCGCCTTCATGGATTCCAGCTCCCGGTCCCGGCCCAGGGCCTCCAGCAGGATGGCGCGGAAGCCGGTCCGCCCGTCCTCCTCTGCCTTGTCCAGCCAGCTCTCCAGCGCCGCTTGATCCATGCGGTCCGCCAGAAGGGAGAAGAGGGCGGCGTCTCCGCCGGTGTAGACCTCCTCCGCCAGCCGGGGAATCAGGGGGCTGTCAGGCTCCAGATGCTTGAGGGCTGTGGAGAAAAAGGCGGCGGAGCCGCGGAGCTTTTCCAGCATGGTCTCCTGGGCGGCCTCGTCCAGCAGGGCGAACACCGCCCCGAACTGGGGAAGGGCCCCCTCCTGGTAATACCGCTCCGCCAGGGCGGCGGGGTCGGCCCCCTGGATGTTCCGTGCGCCGACCACCAGCGGCCGGGTGATGGGAAGGGCCGGATTTCCGGTTTGGAGGCGGCCCAGCAGGGCGGACAGGGAGGCCATGGCCCCCTTGTCCCGGGCCAGCGCTTTGCAGTCCGCCTCAAAATAGACGGTCATAGCGCCGCCTCCCGGCAGGGCGGCCCTGGCGGAGGCATAGTCCTCTGCCGCCGTCTCGCCGATGTTCCAGGCGATCTCAAAGAGATAGGGCTCCTGGTAATAGCAGTCCTGGGTGTAGAAAAAAGCCGCGTCCGGGTCTTCCTCTGGGGCGGAGGTTCCCGGGCTTTTGCCGGGGCCTCGATACGCGCCCGCCGCCGCGGCGCCTGTGATCAGCGCCGCCATCAGGAACAGAGACAGCGCCGCCGCCAGGGGGGTGCGTTTTTTGTATTTCATAATGGCCGTCAGCCTCTCTTTCAGCAGTTTTCCATTTTCACTCAGAGTGGCGGAGCCGGGAAAGGGACCCCAGGTCCCGCCGGTCTCCGCGGCCCGGAGCAGCATATCCCCATAGGCCCGCCGTCCCGGATCGTCCAGGGTCCGGAGAACGGCCTCGTCGCAGGCCAGCTCGCAGGCCCGGCCGGTCTCCCGGGCCATCAGCCATACCAGGGGGTTGAACCAGTGGAGGCACGCCGCCGCCTGCACCAGCCACTTGTAGGCCAGGTCCCGCCGGCGGTAGTGGACCAGCTCGTGGAGGAGGGTGTACCGGAAATCGCGCTCCGGCATCTCCAGGGTGGTGAGGACGATGCGGGGCCGAAACAGGCCCAGCAGCATGGGGGAGGCGGCCGCGGGATTGACGTACAGCTCCACGGGCCTTCCCACACCGGCCTCCGCCCCGGCCTGGGCCAGGCGGTCCAGCAGGGCGGGGTCAGAGACCTCCCGGCACCCGGCCCGGATGGATCGGGAGAAGCGCCGGTAGGCGGCGGTCTTCCATGCCAGCAGGACCAGCGCGCCGCCCAGCCACACCGCGGCGAGCGCGTCCCAGAGATCGGCCTTGGTCTCCGGCGGCCTTGGCCCGGCGGGCGCGGCGGGCGGAGTCTCCGGCAGGCCGTCGTCCCCGGCGGGTTCCGGGAGATAGGGGAGCGCGTCATAGGGGGTCTCGCCGCGCGGCTCGAAGACAGGGGCGGAGACTGACGCCGCCGGGGCGGGCTCAAAGATCTCCTGAAACAGCGCCCCCACGGGGCTCTCCGCCGGGGAGAGGGGCAGGAGCAACCGGGCCGCCGCCGCCAGCCAGATATAATACTGCCACCGCCTGCTGAGCCGGTCCCGCGCCAGCGGTCCGCACAGCAGCAGCGCCAGGATCACCCCGGAGCCGGACACGGACAGCGACAGCACAGTTTTAAAGACGCCGCTCATGGCTTCCCGTCCTCCCAGAACCGCTTGAGCTCCTCATAGTCCCGGGCCGACAGGGCCTCCCGCTGGATCAGCGCGGCTACCAGGTCCCTGGCGCTGCCCTGGTAGAGCTTGTTCACCAGGGACTGGGTCTGGGCCGCCTGGTAGTCCGCCTGGGATACCGCCGCGGTGTACTCGTTGCGCCGGCCGATCTTGCCCACCGTTAAAAACCCCTTTTCCACCAGGCGGGAGAGCAGGGTGATGACGGTGTATTTCTGCCAGGCGCGGCCCGTCTTGGCCAGCTCCGCCATGATGTGGGCGTAGAGCGCGGCGCCGCCGTTGGACCAGACGATCTTCATCAGCTCCAGCTCAGAGTCGGAGATTTGCTGCCGCATGGGATCATGCCCCCTTTTGGACTACGGTTTGTAGTCTTAGATTCTTGGGTTTAAGATAACATCTTGTAGTCCAAATGTCAAGGGGGACCGGAAAAAATTTCAGGCTCCGCCGCGGAGGGCAAAATCAAACGTCGCAAAATACGCGTTGGGACGCTTCCCAAAGCGGGGAAAGCCCTTGTCAAAACCCGGGGGAATTTGGTATAATACTGCCGGAATTTCGACAGCCCCGCGGCGGATTCGCGGCGGGCCCACGAAAGCGAGGAACAAGAGAGATGAAGAGACGGATCATTTCCCTGCTGCTGGCGGCGTCTCTGCTGTCCGGCGCCGTCCCTGCGGCGCGGGCGGACGGAACGGTCACGGGACAGGCCCTGGGCAGCATCGCCGCCACGCTGCGGCTGGACTTTCCCCAGCGCCTGGAGGAGATTCGGGAGCGAAATGTGCAGGTGGAGCTGTTCCAGGACGGAGCGCGCCTGGGGCGGCTCTCCCTGGGCTGGGAGGACGGCGGCGCCCAGGTGGGCGGCTTCCCGGCGGCGGTGGCCCTGCGGAATGAGGACGGCGGAGAGCTGGGCGGCGGGAGCTGGCCCGGCTATCTGGACGTGACCGTGGAGAATCTTCCCCAGGGGGACTATGCCCTGGAGTTTACCGGGGAGGGATACGCGGCCTATACCCAGCGCCTCACCCTCGGGGACTGCTCCCAGCACGTGACCCTGGGCACCGGCGGCGGGACCTTTACCCTGGGCGACGTGGACGGAGACGGCTCCGTGGACCGCCGGGACCGGGAGCTGCTGTCTCAGGCCCTGGGCTCCTCCGACCCGCGGGACCTGGAGCGGTTTGATTTGGACGGCGACGGGGAGATCGGCGTGGTGGATCTGGCCTATGTCACCCGGGCCATGGAGGCGGACGGCGAGGCGGCGGTGCGGGACACCGCTCTGCTGCGTCCCCCGGTGGATACGGCGGCCATGCTGGACGCCCTGCGCCTCTCCGGCGGGAGCGTGCTCTCCGGCAGCCTGGACGACCTCTTTTTGAGCAACGGGCAGACCGTGACCCTCTCCGGCGGAGACGGGGGCCTGGAGCTGGACATCCCCCTGGCGGACCCGGTGGAGCTGGAGCAGCTCCAGATCGTCTCCCCCGAGGGGGCGGGGGCCGTTGTGGCGGGCTCCGCCGCGGTGGAGTACCAGGACGGCGCCCGGGAGGACATCCCCTTTGACCGGTCCCTGCCGGAGGGGATCTACGCCATCGGCCCTGTGCCGGGCAGCAGCGTGATCTCCATTTCCCTGGGCCGCCGGGTGCCGGTGAAGGAGGTCGTCATCTCCGTGGAGCGCACCGAGGGCGGCGGTTACGCCGTGGTGGAGTCCATCCGCTTCCTCCGGGAGATCGTGCCGGAGAACCCCGCCCCGCCCAACAGCGAGATCAGGAACCTCACCGCCCAGGCGGGGGACGGCAGGGTGGACTTGCGCTGGGGCGAGCTGCCCAACGTCTCCGGCTACCGGGTGGACTACCGCCTCCGGGACGGCGGCGAGGCCCGGTCTCAGACCGTGGACGTGCCCCGGGCGGAGATCACCGGCCTGGAGAATTTAAAGACCTATCTCTTCACCGTGACCCCCGTGGACGGAGGCTGGCAGGGGAGGACCTCTCCCGCCGTGGCGGCCATGCCCCGGCCCGCCCGGGCCCCGGACGCGCCGGACATGGTGAGCGTGGGCGCGCTGGACGGGGCCCTCGCCGTGTCCTGGAAGGCCGCTGAAAACGCCACTTATTACGAGGTCTATTACCGGCCCCAGGGGGACGGCGGTTTCCAGCGGTACGGCGGGCAGCTCTCCGGCACCGGTACTACCATCGGCGGCCTTGTCAACGGCACCGCCTATGAGATCTATGTCCTCGCCGGAAACAGCATGGGCCTCAGCGGTCCCTCCCGCACGGCCCTGGGCACGCCGGAGGCCCCGGACTACAGCCGCCCGGCGGGCATCCCCGCTGCCGGCGTGCTGGACTGGCGGGATATTGAGCGGGTCTGGCTGGGGGACCCCAACAACGTCTCCCCCAGCGCCTACACGCCCCAAAACCCCTTCCGGCCGGAGAACATGGCGGATGGGAATTTCAGCACCCACTGGACCTCCCACTCCTATGGCGACGGCAACTGGTGGGACAGCAAGCAGGTCTTTGCCTCCTTCAACCGCCCCGTGGACCTCAGCGCGGTGATCTGGGTGCCCCGGCTGGACGGCAGCTACGCCGGAAACCTCCGGCTCTACGCCGTCACCGTGTGGCGGCAGGGGGACGACCTGAGCGGTCCCGGCACGCTGGTCGCCCCCGACCCGGACCGGGGAGGCAGCGCCTCCGACGCCAAGACCTGGCTCCCGGTCCAGGGGAACCCCGTCTCCGCCAGGTTTGCCGTGCTGCCCTTTGAGCCGGTGACGGACGTGGTGAAAATCGCCGTCTCCATCGAGCAGCGGGCCTACACGGCGGTGAGCCTGTCGGAGCTGATGTTCATGGAGTACGACCCGTCCCGCAGTCTGCAGGACGACATCTCCGCCCTCTTTGCCGGCGGCCTGGACGGTCCCCACACGGAGCTGGCCTCCGGCGTCACCCAGGGGACCATTGACGCCCTGCGCCAGCGCCTGAGCGGCGATGAGCGGAACTACTACCTCTATACCGCCGCCATGGCGGACGAGCTGGATCTGGCGGAGGCCCTCCTCCGCCGCCAGCCCAGCGGCAGCCGCGTCCTCTCCGGCCTGGACGGGCGCAGCGGAGCCCTGGACAGCGCGAGGTACGGCCAGGGCGGCAGCGAGCTCCAGCCCCTGGGCGCAGCCGCCGGGGCCGGAGAGGAGATCACCGTTTACGCCTCCATTCCCGGCAGTCAGACCGTCTCCGTCTATGCCAGCCAGTATAACGCGGAGGCCGGCCAGTGGCTCCAGAAGATCGGCACCCTGCGGAACGGGCGGAACATTCTCACCGTTCCCAGGATCGGCAGCCAGAATACCCCCCGGGGCGGCAGCCTGTATGTCACCTGCAGCGGGCAGGAGCTGGAGAGGGTCTCCCTCACCGTCCGCCGGGCGGTGAAGATTCCCATGCTGGAGCTCTCGGATTGGTACGGCCTCAGCGACGCGGTCCGGAGAGAGCGCATCGGGGCGTACGCGGCGGAGCTGGAGGCGTATACCGCCGCCCAGGGCGTCACGGACGCCGCCAAGATCACCGACTGGCACAACGTCACGGAGATCTCCCTGCCCACGGTGCTGCTGTCCCTGCCCGCTCTGGCGGTGCTGAGCGGCAGCGGCAGAAGCCAGGCCGAGCGGGCGGAGACGCTGTACCGCAACGTCCTGGCCTGGGAGGACCTGATGCACGTCTGCAAGACCACCCAGGGCATCGACGGCACCTATGAGCGCAATGACATGACCACCCGGCAGAATATCCGGTGTATGCAGATGTTCTCCGGCGCGTTCATGTACGCCGCCGGGAATCATATCGGCATCGGCTACGGCTCCTGCGCCGGCATGGCCTGCGGCAGGCCTGTCAGCGCCCTGGAGGAGGGGGACACGGCCAACGGCCTCTTTGGCTGGGGCATCGCCCACGAGATCGGCCACAACATGGACAAGCTGGGCAAGGCCGAGATCACCAACAACATCTACGCCTTGATGGCGCAGACCTATGACGGGGGACAGAACGTCCTGCCCTCCCGGCTGGAGAGGAGCGAAAAGTACCCCGCCATCTTCACCAAGACGGCCCAGGGACTTCCCGGGGACTCCAACAACGTCTTCGTCCAGCTGGGCCTCTACTGGCAGCTGCACCTGGCCTATGACGGCGGGGACAGCCCCATGGACTTCTACAACCGTTTCTTCAAGGCGTGGAAAGCCGGGCGGTATTTCGACGGCGCGTCCTCCTACGCCGACAGGGTGGCCCTGACGGCCTCCGGAGTGGCGGAGCGGAACCTGGAGGAATTTTTCACCCGCTGGGGCATGGTCCTCAGCGACGGCGCGAAGGCGGCGCTGGAGAGGTATCCGGCGGAGCCCCGGGCCGTCTGGTACCTGAGCGACCAGAGCCGCCGGGCGCGGCTGGCGGGCACACGGCCGGCCGCCGGGAGCGCCGCCGTGACGGCGGCCTTGACGGCGGACAATGAGATCACCCTGACCATCGCGCCCAGCTTTGCCGGAGACATTCAGGGCTATGAGATCCGCCGCAGCAGCGACGGCGGAAGGACCTTCCGTCCCATCGCCTTCACCGCCGGGACCGTTTATAAAGATGTGGTGGGCTCCGCCAACCACCGGACCTATACCTATGAGATCACGGCCTATGACATCCTGGGCAACGCCGCCGGTACGGCCCGGTCCGGCGAGGTCCGGGTGGCCTATGACAAGACCGTGCCGGAGAGCGCGTATACCGTCAGCCGGAACGGGGATACCGTGACCTTCACCCTCCAAGAGGAGACCGCCGTCTCCGGCTTCAAGGTGAAAAACGCCCCCGCGGAGGGCGCGTTCACCGTGGAGATCCAGGACGGCGGCGGCAGGCTCCATACCGCCCGCTCCGGCAGCTTTGCCCAGGGCAATCAGGCGGCGGATGACCGGAGCGGCTACCTGGCTTACTTCCAAAAGCCCGGCGTGGGAGCGGAGGACACCCGGATCTGGACCTATGACGCCAAGACCGTCACCGTTGCCGGCATCCCGGCCTCGGTGCCGGACGGGGACGTCCTGCTCATCAGCTACGCCGGGGACGACGTGGCCCTCCTGGAGGGGGGCTCCGTGGGCGTTCTGGCAAAGGAGTACCGCTACCTGGCGGCCTCCGGCGAGGAGGTGATCCCCGCCGGGACGCTGGTGATCGCCGGCACCTACCGGGGCGACCCGCTGTACCAGACCGTGAGGATCGAGGGCCGGTTTACCCGGACCGCGGTCAGCGGGGACGGCGCCGCGGCGGAGGAGGCCGAGGAGATCCGGTTCCTGGACGGCAGGGCGCTGCTCTTTGCCGAGGTGCCGGAGGATGGCGCCGTCAGCGACATCAGCGACGGATTCTTCCTCTTTATCCCCGACGTCCAGCGGGAGGCGGAGCTCCAGGGGGAGCAGAGCGACTGCGGCGGCGAGAACCTGCTGCCCAGCCAGATGCGGGCGGTCCTCTCCCGCACGGACCTGCCGGACAGCCCGGAGAGCCAGCGCGTCACGGCGGAGACGCTGTGGACCGACACCCCCGGCGGCGCGGACCTGCCCGCCATCGTACTGGAGGATTGAGCTATGAGACGGATGAAAGCGGCCCTGCTTGCGGTACTGTGCCTGTTCTGGATTCTGCCGGCCGCGGCGTCGGCCTGGGACAGCGAGCCCCGACTGGTCCTCCAGGAGGAGGGCGCGCGGGTGCACCTGACGGTGGAGGGCCTGGAGGACCAGGTCTACGGGCTCCAGCTGGAGCTGGTTCTGGAGGGGGAGTGCCCCAACGCCGTCTTTGCGGCGGGGGATGTGGACGCCTATGTTCCAGACTGCCGGGTGAGGGCGGAGAGAGGCGAGACCGCCGTCACCATCTACATGAGCGCCCAAACCGGCAGGGACCCCATCAGCCGGGAACGCCGGCTGTATCTGGGGAGCCTGGAGCCCAGGGGCGGCTGCACCCTGCCCGCCCGGGCCCGGCTGACCCTGCTGGACCGGGACCTGCGGCCCTATACGGAGACGGTCCCCGCCGGCTCCGGCTTCCGGGACGGCTCCGGCGGAGACGAATACCGAATCTACACCAATGACCCGGACCATGGGGTTCTTCGGGTCCGGCCCTCCTTCGCGGAGGAGGGGGAGACGGTGACGGTTACCGCCACACCGGACCCGGGCTATGAGCTGGAGGAGCTGACCGCCTCCTTCGGACGGCGGGACCTCCGCCTCACGGACCGGGGCGGCGGGAGCTATGTGTTCACCATGCCGGACGGCGCGGTGGATGTGGAGGCGTCCTTCCGCCTCCAGGAGCGGGGCGCTCTGCCCTTCATGGACGTTCCGGAGGGCTTCTGGTGCTATGACGAGGTGCGGTATGTCTATGAACAGGGACTGATGAACGGCACCGGCCCCGGCTCCTTCACTCCCGGCGGCTCCACCACCCGGAGCATGATCGTGGCGATTCTGTACCGGATGGAGGGCTCCCCCGCTGTGGCCCCGGGGAATTTTACGGACGTGTCCCCGGAGCTGTACTACGCCCCCGCCGTGGCCTGGGCCAGCGCCAACGGCATTGTCAACGGCTATTCGGATGGGACGTTCCGCCCCGGCGCGGCCATTACCCGGGAGCAGATGGCGGCCTTCCTGTACCGCTACGCACAGTATAAGGGCGGCGATGTCTCCGCCCGGGCGGATCTCTCCGCCTATGCCGACGCCGCCGGAATCGCCGGCTACGCCGTGGAGGCCATGGCCTGGGCCAACGCCGAGGGACTCATCAACGGCACCTCTCAGACCGCCCTCTCCCCCCGGGGCACCGCCACCCGGGCCCAGGCGGCGGTGATCCTGACCCGTTTTGCCCGGAATTTTTGACGCGAATTGCCTTTGAGGCGCCGAAAGGTTAGTACAAAAGCACACAGAGGTACAGAGACAGCCGCCCGCCGGAGCATCCGGCGGGCGGCTGCCGGACTCTCAAAAAACGCGAAAATAAGGTTCACGGGAAGGAAGGGTGTGCGCGGGAAACCCAGGAAGGGTTTCCTGCGCCATTGAAATCACAAATTTTAAGAGCTTTTTAGAGCTCTTAAAATTTCCAGCAGCTTGTCGAAAAGGCTTTTCGACAAGCTGAGCCGCCCGCCGGAGTATCCGGCGGGCGGCTGTTTTTCCAGTTCTTTCAGATTGGATTCAGCAACCCGTGGTAAAGTGCGTTCATCTCAGATGAAAAAGGACGTGATTGCATGAGCCGGTACCGGCACGAGTGGAAGCACGAGATCAGCCTCTCAGACCGGATCGCCCTCCGCCAGCGGCTGGGGGCGGTGGCGGAACCGGACGGACACGCCCGGGACGGGCGCTATTTCATCCGCAGCCTGTACTTTGACAATCTGGCCGACAAGGCCCTGCGGGAGAAGCTGGACGGGGTGGACCGGCGGGAGAAATTCCGCGTCCGGTACTACGACGGGGACGCCTCCCTCATCCGCCTGGAGAAGAAGAGCAAACAAAATGGCCTCAGCGGCAAGGTCTCGGCGCCCCTGACGGCGGAGGAGGCCCGGGCCCTGGCGGCGGGCGGCTGGGACTGGATGCCCGGCAGCGGCAGGGAGCTGGTGGTGGAGCTGTACAGCAAGATAAAATCCCAGGGCCTGCGGCCCAGGACCATCGTGGACTACACCCGGGAGGCCTTCGTCTACGCCCCGGGCAACGTCCGGGTGACGCTGGACTACGACATCCGAACCGGCCTGCGGTGTACGGACTTTCTGGACATGGACTGCGTCACCGTCCCGGCGGGGGACGCGCCCGCCATCCTGGAGGTGAAATGGGACGCCTACCTGCCCGCCGTCATCCGGGACGCGGTGCAGCTGCCGGGCCGCCGGGCCTCCGCCTTCTCCAAGTACGCCGCCTGCCGGATCTATGGCTGAATCTATGAAAAGGAGTTAAGATTATGACTTTCAGCGACATCTTCAAATCCAGCTTTCTGGAGAACATCGCCAGCGTCAGCCTTCTGGACATGGCGGCCGCCCTGGCGCTGGCCTTCGGCCTGGGGCTGTTCATTTTCCTGGTCTATAAAAAGACTTTTGCGGGCGTGATGTATTCCTCCAGCTTCGGCGTCACCCTGGTGGCGCTGACCATGATTACCACCCTGGTCATTTTGGCCGTCACCAGCAATGTGGTGCTGTCCCTGGGCATGGTGGGCGCGCTGTCCATCGTCCGCTTCCGCACCGCCATTAAGGAGCCTCTGGATATCGCCTTTCTCTTCTGGTCCATCGCCGTGGGCATTGTGCTGGCGGCGGGGATGATCCCTCTGGCGGTCTTCGGCAGCGTGTTCATCGGCGCGGTGCTGCTGGTATTCGTCAACAAAAAGTCCTATGCGGACCCCTATATCGTGGTGCTCCAGTGTGACGGTCACGACAGCGAGGTTCGGGCCAGGACCTATCTGGAGCGGTGCGCTGCGCGCTGTGTGGTAAAGAGCAAGACCGCCCGCCGGGACATGGTGGAGCTGAACCTGGAGATCCGCTTGAAACAGGACGACACGGATTTCATCAACACCCTGGCGGAGATGGAGGGCGTGGACAGCGCCGTGCTGGTGAGCTACAACGGGGACTACATGGGATAGGAGGGCCGTCCATGTCCACGCATAAGTACATCGACCGCATCTGCCTGGCCGCCGCCCTGCTCTCCTTGCTGCTGACGCTCCTCTTTGTCAACGGAGAGGCGCTGGGCGTCCGGCCCGTCTCCGGGGCCCAGGGCTATGAGACCCGGCTCTTTGACGCCGGGAGCGTCCACACCATCGACATTGTGATGGACGGCTGGGACGCCTTTCTGGAAACCTGCGAGAATGAGGAATATACCGCCTGCGCCGTGGTCATCGACGGGGAGGCATACAAAAATGTGGGCCTCCGGGCCAAGGGGAACACCTCTCTCAGCACCGTCTCCGCCCTGGGCAGCAGCCGGTACAGCCTCAAGCTGGAGTTTGACCACTACGACGCGGGCAGGACCTATTACGGCCTGGACCAGCTGTGCCTGAACAACATCATCCAGGACAACACCTATATGAAGGACTACCTCACCTACCGGATGATGGGGGCCTTCGGCGTGGCCGCGCCCCTGTGCAGCTACGCCTATATCACCGTCAACGGGGAGGACTGGGGGCTGTATCTGGCGGTGGAGGGAGTCCAGGAGGGGTTCCTCCGGCGCAATTACGGCGGCGGGTACGGCAATCTCTATAAGCCCGACAGCATGGACTTCGGAGGCGGCCGGGGCAATGGCAGGGACTTTGACATGGGGAATTTCATGGGGGACCGGGAGGGCGCGGACGGCCCGCCGGTCCGGGCCATGACGCCCCCGGAGCTGCCGTCCCAGGGGGCGGGGCCGGACTTCGCCCCGGCCTCTGCCGGCGGCGGAGGCTCCGGAGAAGAAAAAACGCCGCCCTTCGGCGGCTTTGGCGGTATGGCCGCCGATGTGAAGCTCCAGTACGCCGGCGATGACCCGGACAGCTATTCCAATATCTTCTCCAGCGCCAAAACCGATGTGACGGCGGCGGACCAGGCGCGCCTGATCCGGGCCCTGAAAGCTATCGGCGAGGGGACGGACGTCGAGAGCGCCGTGGACGTGGACCAGGTCCTCCGCTACTTCGTGGTCCACAACTTTGTGGTCAACGGCGACAGCTACACGGGCTCCATGGTCCACAACTACTACCTCTATGAAGAGGACGGGCGTCTCAGCAT
The DNA here is from genome assembly GCA_947644365.1 of uncultured Oscillibacter sp. Classification (GTDB taxonomy): domain Bacteria; phylum Bacillota; class Clostridia; order Oscillospirales; family Oscillospiraceae; genus Oscillibacter. Next base: position 26,078 of record CANRYZ010000009.1, read on the forward strand.
GATCCCCTGGGACTACAATCTGGCCTTCGGCACCTTCCAGGCCGCCGACGCCTCCTCCGCCGTCAACGACCCCATCGACGCGCCCCTCTCCGTCACCGGGGACGGGGACCGGCCCATGGCGGACTGGATTTTCAGCGATGAGGCGTACACGGCGCTGTACCACCAATATTTCCAGGAGTTTCTGGAGACCGTGGACCCCGCGGCCATGATTGAGGAGGCCTGCGGGCTGATAGCCCCCTACGTGGAGCGGGACCCCACCAAATTCTGTACCTATGAGGAATTTGAGGCCGGCGCGGCGGCTCTGAAAACCTTCTGCGCCCTCCGCGCCCAGAGCGTGTCCGGCCAGCTGGCGGGGACGATCCCCTCCACGGCGGAGGGCCAGTCCGCCGCTGTAGACGCGCTGGTGGACGCCTCCGGCCTGGCGCTCTCCGACATGGGGACCATGGACGCCGGCAGGGGCGCGGGATTCCCGGGCGGAGACGTTCCGGCCTCCGGGCCGCGGCCGGATGGGGGCCGGCGGCCGGAGAGAGGGTCCTCCGGCCCGCCGGGCCCCATGGGACCCGGCGCTCCGGGTGAGGCGGGGGGTTCCGCCGCCCCCGGCGGCCAGGCCCTTCTTCTGCTGGGGATCTCCATTCTGGTTCTTGCAGCCGGGATTCTGGCGGCCTGGGGATGCCGGCGGCAGAGGAGACGGCGGCGGAGCGGGGGCCGCGCCGCCGCGGCTCAGGAGAAGTCCGCGTGCTGCCGCCGGTAGGCGTCGTTGTCCTTTTGGGACAGCTCCCGGTCCACCTGGGCCAGCTGCCGCTCCAGCTCCCGGACCCGGGTCTCGTCGGTCTCGGTCCGCAGCCGGCTCTCCAGCAGCTCCCGGCGCTTTTTCAGCCGCTCGATCTCCCGGTCCACTCTGCCGGTGTCGCAGGTGCACTTTTCCTCTCCGCTGCCGGAGGCCGGTTTTCCCGGGCCCTCCGGCGGCGGGGATTTTTCGTCCTCCGGCAGGGCCTCCGCCGCCTTTGGCGCGGGGTCGTCAAAGAAGATCTTGGGGCCGCCGTCCTCGTCCCGCCCCATCCAATAGCGGCCGCAGGGGGTGTGCGCCTCCTCCGGGATGTATTGGTCCGTCACGGGCGCCGCGGCGGCGGTCCGGGGCTCCTCCCGCCGGGGAGCCGGAACGCCGGACGCCTCCCGGACGCCCGCGGGGGCGGCGGGGCTGCGGATCATGCCGGAAACAGGTTCCATGGTCGTCGCTCCTTCCGTATGGTTCTGTGAGACCAGTTTCCCCCTTCCCGGCGGGGATTTCAAGGCCTTTGCGCTGAACGGTCCTCTGGCGGCTCTGAGATGTTCAGCAGCACGTGGAGGCGGAAGCGGCCCGCCTCCTTCTCCGTCATCATCGTTCCGCGGTACTTCTCCGCCGCCCGCCGCACGTTGGTCAGGCCGGTGCCCATGGGCGGCAGGGGACCGGGGGGACAGGTGTTCTCAAAGGAGAGGCGGCAGAAGCTCCCCTGCCGCTGTCCCGTGATCCGCAGGGACCGGGGCTCCGGGCCCTCCAGACAGGCCCGCACGGCGTTGTCCAGGGCGTTGGCGAAGATGACGCACAGATCGAAGTCGTCCACGCGGCTCTCCCGGGGCCAGAGCAGGGAGACCTCCGCCTCCACGCCCCGGGAACGGGCCGGTTCCAGCTTGTTCGCCAGCAGGATGTCGATGACGGCGCTGCCGGTTCGGAAGGCGGGAGACAGGGTCTCCGCCGCTGCCCGCAGAGAGGCCAGATAGGCGGCGGCCTCCACCGTCTCGCCGGCGCTCAGCAGACCCTCCAGCACCGTGAGGTGGCTGTTCCAGTCGTGGCGGAGGGAGCGGGTCCGCTCCTCCCGGGCTTGGGCCTCCCGGATATAGGTCCGCTGTGCCCGGGCGGCCTGGGACAGCGCGTCCAGCGCCGCCTGGGCCTGGAGGGCCCGGCAGGCCCGGCGGTAGGTGTACAGGGTGCACAGCAGGGCGCTGAGACCCAGGACCTGGAGAGCCAGCAGGCCCAGGTGCTTTCCCGGTTCCGCCGGGGCGGGGGCAGACAGGCGGCCGTAGACGGTCTGGGTGAAAAAGACCTCCGCGGCGAAGAAGAACACGCTGGTCAGCAGGGGGAGCCGGAGATAAGGGGCCGGCTCCTCCTGTGGAGGGAGACATTTCAAAATAAGCTGGCAGCTGCCCCAGCACAGGGCAAAGGCCAGCAGGACGGCCAGGATGACCAGCGGATACAGAAGAGGCGTGCCCGTTATCCCGGTAAAGGCGATGCACTCCAGAGACCCCACGATGCCGGAGGAGAGCTGAGAGGTGTAGACCGCCAGCACCGCCGCCGCGCAGGAGAGAGGCCGGGAGTTTTTCAGCGCCAGACGGCTGAAGGCGAAGAGGGCCAGCAGCTCCCCGGCCGCGGCAAAGGCCTCGCCCAGAGCGAGGGCGTGAGAGACTGCGTCTACGGCGCAGAGAAACAGGAGATACCCGGCAAAGTACCGGCCTTTGGCGGGCTTCCCCGACAGGCGGCAGGTAAACGCAATGTGGGCGGTCACCAGAGCAGCCAGAGTCAGAGCCTCCAGAAGCAGGCTGAACCAGTCCATGTCAGGGCTCCCTCTCTCTCATGCGGCGCAGCAGCGCCTGGGTGAAATCCTGCTCCCGCAGGCGGGAGACGGGGATCTCGCCGCCCCGGGGCAGCGTCACCCGGCCTCCGCCGCAGCCCAGGACGAAGTCCAGATTCACAAGGTAGCTCCGGTGGCAGCGGAAAAAGCGGCCGTCCACCTGGCGCTCCAGGTTCTCCAGCTTTTCGTAGTAGTCCACCAGCCCGCCGTCCCGCAGGTGGAGGTAGACCTTCCGGCCCAGGACCTCCCCGTACACGATGTCCGCCAGGGGGACCATCCGGCGGGAATTGCCCCGCTGAACCAGGAGATTTCCGCCGCCCCGCCGCTCCAGGGCCTGTACGGCCCGGTCCATGGTCCGCTGGAAGCGGACGTTGTCCAGAGGCTTGAGCAGGTAGTCGAAGGCTTCAACGGCGAAGGCGTCAAAGACCAGCTCCTCCAGCACCGTCACAAAAATCAGGAGGCCCCGGTCCCCCCGCCGTCGCAGGCGGCGGGCTGTCTCCATGCCGTCCATCCCCTCCATCTGGATGTCCAGGAGGATCAGGTCGAAGGCTCCGTCCCGCTCCAGCAGGGCCGCGCCGGAGGAGAAGGCCTCCGCCTGAAAGGGCAGGCGCCGTTCCTCCAGAGAGGCCCTGAGGCGGGCGGTGAGCTCCTCCAGCATCCGGGGCTCGTCGTCGCAGACCGCGCAGTTTATCATATCAATCACCATTATACAGGATACCAGATATTCCAAAAAAGAGCAATCCCGCCGTCGTGAGATGGCGGGATCGCGTTTTGAACGGCGCTAAAAGAGGTCTGCCCACTGGCGCAGCAGGGACTCCGCCAGGGCCTCGTCCTCTTTCAGATAGGCCAGGTGCAGATGGTACAGCACCCCGTCCTCCACCAGGTAGCCGTCCATGCCGTAGTAGCCGCTGGCAAACCCTGTGTTGGTGATGACCTGGTACCGCTTCCCGTTGGCGGACGTGCAGAGGGATTCGCTGAATTCCACGTCCTCCGTGGTCCGGGCCCCCGTGACGGCGGCGCTATCGTCATGCTCTGTGAAGATGTTGGCGAAGGCCTGGAGGCGGACGCCCTCCACCTCGTAATCCGTCTCCAGCCCCACCCGCAGCAGCTGTCCCTGGGAATTGCCGGTGACACGCAGCATCGTCCGGGTCTCCTCCAGGTCCCAGTCCAGCTCCCGCAGAGCGTCCAGGCCGATGTACGTCCGGGCTTCGGCGGCGGAGGGGAATTCCGCCCGCCGCAGGGTGCTGGGGTGCCAGCTGCTGGCGAGATCGTGGTTCTCAAACTGGCGGGCGATCTCCTCTCCCGCCTCCTGAATCTCCCCCGTCAGCGCGGAGACAGGGAATCTCTCCACGTCCGCCGCCAGGTCGTAGCCGGATTGGGTGAAGTCCGAGCCCGGCGCTCCCCGGGCGGTAAAGCTGTCCAGCAGCCAGGTGCCGCCCCCGGCGGCCGCCGCCGCGGAGGCCAGCAGGCATACGCAGGCCGCGGCCAGCACAGCCCGCCGTACTCCGGCGCGCCGCCTTCCGGCGGGGGTCTCCGCCGCCGCCTGCACGTAGGCCGGGTCCGCCAGCTCCAGCTTTTCCAGCAGCTCCTCTCCTGTCATAGGCCCTCCTTTTTCAGATGCTCCCGAAGGCGGTTCCTGCTCCGGCAGAGGGAGACCTTCACCTTGCTCTGGGTCAGGGAATACCGCTCCGCGATGGCGGATATGGAGTCCATGTACCAGTACCGCCGCAGGAAGATATTCCGGTTTTCCTGGCTGAGATTTCCCAGAAAGCGGTTGATGACCTCTTCCAGAGCCAGGGCGTCCAGGCGCTCCGCCGCGTTGTCCGGGGCGGGGAGGCACCGCTCCAGCTCCCCGGTGAGCTGGACCAAGGGCGCGCTCCGCTTCTGGCGGCTCCGCTCCCGGCAGCGGTCCAGGGCGGCGTGCCGGGCGATCCGGGCCAGGAAGGGGAAGAGGTAGTCCCGGGGCTCATGGGGCGGGATGGCGTTCCAGGCCGCCAGATACACGTCATTCTCGCACTCCTCGGCGGTCTGGGGGTCCTCCAGCAGATTCTCCGCCAGAGCCCGCAGGGCGGGACCGTATTTCTCCGCGGTACGGGCCAGGGCGGACTCGTCCCGGGACAGGTATAATTCTACAATCTGGCGGTCCTCCACAGGCCATCCCCCCTCTCCGGCGTGGGTCCCTCTGCCGGTATAAGCGCCGTCCGCCCTGCTGAGGTTACAGTTTTTTTAAAATTATAGCGGAAATCCACACTTCTGTAAAGATTCCGGGGCAGTCCGGCTCCGGAGGAAAAATTTTTCTTGACAAACGGGAGTGCTCTGGATAAAATAGCTTCAATTATTTTAGTTAAAATAATTTAATTAAAATAATAAAAATTTCGACAGACGAGGAGCGGACATATGGAATTCGAGAAAGTGCGCGACGTGATCGTGGAGACGCTGGGCTGCGAGACCGAACAGGTGACCGAGCAGGCCACCCTGGAGGAGCTGGGAGCGGACTCCCTGGCCGCCGTGGAGCTGATCATGGCCCTGGAGGAGTCCACGGGCATCTCCATCGACGACGCCGCCGCGGCCGAGCTCAAGACCGTGGGGGACATTCTCACCTATCTGAAAAACCATCAGTAAGGCGCTGCCGGCGGAGGGGGAGCTCCTCTCCGCCGGACCAAATCCGAAGCGGAGAGGAACTGTCATGACCAACCAGGAAATTTACGATTTAATCGCCTGCTTTGACCGCAGCACCGCCCAGACGATGCGGCTGTCCATGCGGGATTTTACCATAGAGCTGACCCGGGGCGGGGCCAAGGCCTCCGCCGCCCCCATGGTCCCGGCGGAAGGAACGGCCCCGGCCTCCCCTGCCCCCGGGGCCGGGGGAGCGACCATCGACGCCCCTCTGGTGGGGACCTTCTACGCGGCCTCCTCGCCGGACAGCCCGCCCTTTGTCACGGTGGGCGACCGGGTGGAGAAGGGGCAGACCGTCTGCCTCATCGAGGCCATGAAGATGATGAGCGAGGTCTCCGCCCCCTGCGACTGCGTCATTGAAGAGGTGGTGAAGGCCAACGGCGAGCTGGCGGCCTTCGGCGAGCCCCTGTTCCGCTACCGGCCATGCTGAGGCGGGTATTGATCGCCAGCCGCGGCGAGATCGCCCTGCGGGTCCTGCGGGCCTGCCGGGAGATGGGGATCGAGACCGTGGCCGCCTACTCCGAGGCGGACGGCGAGGCCCTCCACGTGCAGCTGGCCACCCAGGCGGTGTGCGTGGGCCCCGCCCGGGCGGCGGACAGCTATCTGAATCAGGAGGCGCTGCTGACGGCGGCGCTGGCCACCGGCTGCGACGGCGTTCACCCCGGCTATGGGTTTTTGTCCGAGAACGCGGACTTTGCGGACGTCTGCGCCGCCGCGGGGCTGACCTTCATCGGCCCCTCCGGGGATACCATCCGGAAGGCGGGGAGCAAGTCCGCCGCCCGGGAGATCATGCGCGCCGCGGGCGTGCCGGTGACGCCGGGCTCCGACGGGGCGGTGCGCTCCGGGGAGGAGGCCCTGTCCGCCGCAGAGCGGGTGGGCTACCCTGTGCTGCTGAAGGCCAGCGCCGGAGGCGGCGGCCGGGGCATCCGCCGCTGCGACAGTCCCGATGCCCTGCCCGCCGCCTTCGCGGAGGCCCAGGCGGAGGCCCGGGCCTGCTTTGACAGCGGCGAGATGTACCTGGAGAAGCTGGTGCTGGAGCCCCGGCACATCGAGTTTCAGATTCTGGCGGACCGCCACGGGAATGTGATCCACCTGGGGGACCGGGACTGCTCCATCCAGCGGCGAAACCAGAAGCTCATTGAGGAGGCCCCCGCCCGGTGCCTGACGCCGGCGCTGCGGGCGGAGATGGGCGAGGCCGCCGTTCGGGCGGCCCGGGCCGTGGGGTACGAGGGCGCCGGGACGGTGGAGTTTCTGCTGGACAGCGATGGAGAGCGCTTCTACTTCATGGAGATGAACACCCGCATCCAGGTGGAGCACGGCGTCACGGAGCTTGTCACCGGCGTGGACCTGGTGCGCCAGCAGCTCCGCGTGGCCTCCGGCCTGCCGTTGGGAATTGCCCAGGAGGATGTGCGCCTGACGGGCCACGCCATCGAGTGCCGGGTCAACGCCGAGGACCCCGCCCAGGACTTCCGGCCCTGCCCCGGGAAGGTGGAGTTTCTGCACTTCCCCGGCGGCCCGGGGGTGCGGGTGGACTCCTGCCTGTACAGCGGCTGCATTTTGCCGCCCTATTACGACTCCCTGGCGGCCAAGCTCCTGGTCCACGCGCCCACCCGGCTGGAGGCCGTCCGCAGGATGCGCCGCTGCCTGGAGGAGTTCGCCCTGGAGGGCTTTCCCACCAACGCGGAGCTTTCCTACGAGATTTTGTACCACCCGGTGTTTCTCCGGGGCGGCTGTACCACCGCGTTTTTGGATGAACACCTCAAGGAGCTGCTGGAGTTCAACCGGCGGCTGGCGGAGAAGGAGGGAGAGGCATGAACGGCGTCTTTGCCAGGCGGCGGGCCCGCCTGCTGGCCATGAAGGCCCTGCGGGACAGCTACGCCGCCGGGGAGAAGACTTTCACCTGTCCCCGCTGCGGCCGGGACAGTGAGCGCGGGACCGTGGCCCGGGCGCTGTACGTCTGTCCCCAATGCGGCTGCCACCTTCCCCTGGGGGCCTACTACCGCCTGAGCACCATTCTGGACCCCGGCTCCTTCCGGGAGCTCAACGGAAAACTCGCCGCCGCGGACCCGCTGGCGTTCCCGGGCTACCGGGAGAAGCTGGAGGCCGCCCGGCGAAAGACGGGCCTTCAGGAGGCTGTGGTCACCGCCGTGGGAGCCATCGACGGGCGGAAGTGCGTGGCGGGCGTTATGGACAGCCGCTTTCTCATGGGCAGCATGAGCGCCGCCGTGGGGGAGAAGATCACCTTGGCCATTGAGTACGCCGCTAAAAACAGGCTTCCCCTGATCCTCTTTGCCGCCAGCGGCGGAGCCCGGATGCAGGAGGGGATCCTGTCCCTGATGCAGATGGCCAAGACCAGCGCCGCCCTGGCCCGGTTCTCCCAAAGGGGGCTGCTGTTTATCTCTGTGCTGACGGACCCCACCACCGGCGGCGTTACCGCCAGCTTCGCGTCCCTGGGGGACGTCGTTTTGGCGGAGCCCGGGGCGCTGATCGGCTTTGCCGGTCCCCGGGTGATCCAGCAGACCATCGGCGAGACGCTGCCGGAGGGGTTCCAGCGGGCGGAGTATCAGGACGAGCACGGCTTTGTGGACGCGGTGGTGCCGCGGAGCGAGATGCGGGAGACGCTGTCCCGGCTGCTGCGGCTCCACGAGAGGGGAGGACGGTCATGACTGAGCTGACAGCGGCCCAGCGGGTCGCCATCGCGCGCCACCCCCAGCGGCCAAACATCACCGATTACATCGGGGCGCTGTTCACCGATTTCTTTGAGCAGCACGGCGACCGCCTCAGCGGGGAGGACGGGGCCGTTCTGGGCGGCGTGGCGCTGTACCACGGACGGCCTGTCACCGTGATCGGCACCCGCAAGGAACGGACGGTGGAGGAGAACCTCCGCTGTAATTTCGGAATGCCCAGTCCCGCCGGATACCGCAAGGCCCTGCGGCTGATGCGGCAGGCGGAGAAATTCCGCCGCCCCGTATTCACCTTCATCGACACCTCCGGGGCCTACCCCGGCCTGGAGGCCGAGGCCCAGGGCCAGGGGGAGGCCATCGCCCGGAACCTCTATGAGATGAGCCGCCTCACGGTGCCCGTCATCGCCGTGGTCACCGGCGAGGGCAACAGCGGCGGGGCATTGGCCCTGGGCGTGGCCGACCGGGTGCTGATGCTGGAGAACGCCGTGTACGCCATCCTCTCCCCGGAGGGCTTCGCCTCCATCCTGTGGAAGGACGCGGGGCGGCACGAGGAGGCCTGCGGCCTCATGAAGCTGACGGCGCCGGACCTTTTGCGCCTGGGGGTCATTGACGACATCATCCCGGAGCCGGAGGGCGGCGCCCACCTGGCGCCCAGGGCGGCCCTGGGGGAGACAGACCGCTTTCTCAGCCGCCATTTGGCGGAGCTGTCCCGCCAGAGCGGGGCGGCCCTGGCGGCGGGGCGGTATCAGAAATTCAGACGAATGGGCGCCAGCGTCCAAAAGGAGGACCCATGAACGGGATCAAGATCAAAGGCATGGGCCGCTGCGTGCCGGAGCGGGTGGTCACCAACGCCGATATGGCGGAGATCGTGGACACCAGCGATGAGTGGATCACCAGCCGCACGGGCATCCGCCGCCGCCGACACTGTACGTCGGAGACCCATGGCTCCCTGTGCGCTGGGGCGGCCCGGGCGGCGCTGGAGCGGGCCGGGGTCTCTCCGGAGGAGATCGGAGCGTGCATCGTGGCGACGGTGACGGCGGACACCCTGGTGCCCTCCGCCGCCTGCGTTCTCCAGCGGGAGCTGGGCCTGCCCCATGACATTCCCTGCTTTGACCTCAGCGCCGCCTGCACGGGCTTTCTCTTTGCCCTCCACACCATGGAGTGCCTGCTGAACGCCTCTCCCCGGAAATTCGGCCTGGTGGTGGGGGCGGAGACGCTCAGCCGCGTCACCAACTGGGACGACCGGGGCACCTGTATCCTCTTCGGGGACGGAGCCGGCGCAGCGGTGGTGGAGTGCCGGGAGGGCTGGCCCTCCATCCGCGCGGAGCTGGGTTGCCACGGTGACGGCCAGCTGCTGCGCCTGCCCGGCGTGGAGGCCGGGGAGCGGAGTTTGGTCTCCATGGAGGGGACCCGGGTCTTTAAATTCGCCGTGGAGGCGGTGCCCTGGTGCATAGACCGGGTGCTGGAGCGGACCGGGTATGCCGTTGGAGACGTGGACTTTTTCGTTTTCCACCAGGCCAACGCCCGGATCATCGACCTGGCGGCCCGGAAGTACCGTATTCCGCCGGAGAAGTATTACAAAAACATCGCCGAGTACGGAAACACCTCCGCCGCCAGCATCCCCCTGGTGCTCAGTGAGCTGGAGGACATGGGCCGCGTGGGCCCGGGCTCCCGGACGCTGATCGTGGGCTTCGGCGGCGGACTGACCTGGGGCGGCTGCATCATCGAATTTGCGTGACAGCGGGCAGCATGGCACAGAGGGAGATAAGAGGCACGGGACCGGTTTCCGCGCTCCTGTCCGAACATGGAGGGTTGAAATTTTGAAAAAGCTGAATGAGATTCTGGGGACCGAGTTCCCCATCATCCAGGGCGGCATGGCCAATATTGCCACCGGCCGGTTTGCCGCCGCCTGCTCCAACGCGGGCGCTCTGGGCGTGATTGGTACCGGCGGGATGCTGGAGGCCCGTCTCCTGCGGGAGCAGATCCGGATCTGCAAGGACCTGACGGACCGGCCCTTCGGGGTGAATTTGATGCTGATGAACCCCTGCGCCGACGAGATGGCGAAGATCATTATCGAGGAGGGCGTGCAGGTGGTGACCACCGGCGCGGGCAACCCCGGCAGGTACATCCCCGCCTGGAAGGAGGCGGGGGTCAAGGTGCTGCCCGTGGTGGCGGCGGCGGTGCTGGCCAAACGGCTGGAGCGGTACGGCATCGACGCCGTCATCGCCGAGGGCACGGAGTCCGGCGGCCACGTGGGGGAGATGACGACCATGGCCCTGGTGCCCCAGGTCGCCGACGCGGTGGATGTGCCCGTGGTGGCCGCCGGGGGCATTGCCGACCCGCGGCAGATGGCGGCGGCCCTGGCCCTGGGGGCCTGCGGCGTCCAGGTGGGCACCTGCCTGCTGGCGAGCCGGGAGTGCCCCATTCACGACAATTACAAGCAGGCCGTTTTGAAGGCCAAGGACAGCGACACGGTGGTTACGGGGCGGTCCGTGGGCGGCCCGGTGCGGTGCCTGAAAAACAAGATGACCCGGGAGTATCTGGCCCTGGAGAAACGGGGCGCCACCCTGGAGGAGCTGGAGCATGTGACCTTGGGCGGCCTCCGCCGGGCGGTGTTTGACGGCGACATGGACACCGGCAGCGTCATGGCCGGCCAGGTGGCCGGGATGCTCCATGAGATCCGGCCCCTGCGGACGATTTTTGAGGAGCTCTACGGCCAGGGCCGGGCCGTTCTGGCGGACGCCGGCAGGAAGTGGGGGGCCGAATCATGAGGCTGGGCTTTTTGTACGCCGGCCAGGGCAGCCAGTACCCCGGCATGGGGGCGGACCTGTACGAGGCCTATCCCGCCTTCCGGGCGGTGCTGGACAGCGCCGCGGAGGCGGTGGACTTTGACTTGAAGGAGGTCTCCTTTCAGGATGGGGCGGGGGTCTTGCATGAGACCCGGTACACCCAGCCCTGCATGGTGGCCTTTGCCGCGGGTCTGACGGCGGTGCTGGCGGAGCGGGGCGTGGTCCCCGCGGCGGCGGCGGGGCTCTCCCTGGGGGAGTATTCCGCCCTCCATGCCGCCGGCGTGTTTGACACCAGGACCGCGGTGGAGCTGACGGCCTTCCGGGGCCGGGCCATGGAGGAGGCCGCCGCGGGGTACGACAGCGCCATGATGGCGGTTTTGAATCTGGACCGGGAGTCCCTCCAGGCCGCCTGCGACGAGGCCGCCGGCCTTGGCACCGTGGCAATCGCCAACTACAACTGCCCCGGCCAGCTGGTGATCGGCGGCGTCCGGGCGGCGGTGGAGCGGGCCGCCGCGCTGGCAAAGGAGCGGGGCGCCCGGCGGTGTCTGCCCCTGAAAGTCAGTGGACCCTTCCACACGCCTCTGATGGCCCCCGCCGCCGCGGCGCTGGAGGCCCATTTCAAAACCCTCCCCTTTGGGGAGCCCCGGATTCCGGTGGTGTTCAACTGCCTGGGAGACGTGCGGGGCGAGGGAGAGGCTATCCAGTCTCTGCTGGTCCGGCAGGTCCAGAGCAGCGTGTACATGGAGGACTCCATCCGGAAGCTGGCCGCCATGGGCCTGGACGCCCTGGTGGAGATCGGCCCGGGGAAGGCCCTCACCGGATTTGTGAGGAAGACCGTGCCCGGGTTCCCGGTGTGCCCGGTGGAGACCAGGGCGGACGTGGAGACCCTGGCGGATACCCTGAGACAGCTGACAGAGGAGAGAGCATGATGGATTTTACGGGAAAGACGGCTGTCGTCACCGGCGGCAGCCGGGGAATCGGACGGGCCGTGTGTCTGGAGCTGGCAAGGGGCGGCGCCAACGTGGCGCTGTGCTACGCCGGAAACGAGACGGCCGCCCGGGAGACGGTCCAGGCGGTGGAGGCCTTGGGGGCCAACGCTCTGGCGGTCCGGTGCGACGTGTCCGACGGCGGTCAGGTCAGCGGCCTTATAGACGCGGTGCTTCACGTCTTTCAGAGGATCGACATTCTGGTGAACAACGCCGGGGTCACGCGGGACAATCTGCTGGTGCGGATGAGCGAGGCGGATTTCGACGCGGTGATCGACGCGAATCTCAAGGGGACCTTCCTGTGCGTCAAGGCCGTGAGCCGCCTGATGCTCAAGCAGCGCTGCGGCCGCATTGTGAACCTCAGCAGCGTAGTGGGCCTCCGGGGCAACGCCGGGCAGGTGAATTACGCCGCCAGCAAGGCCGGAATCATCGGCATGACCAAATCCCTGGCCAGGGAGCTGGCGGGCCGGGGGATCACCGTCAACGCCGTGGCCCCGGGATTCATCGACACCGATATGACCGCCGCCATGCCGGAGGCGGCCCGCGCCGCCGTTCTGGCGGCCGTCCCCATGGCCCGTATGGGGGCGGCGGAGGATGTGGCCCGTGCCGTGGCCTTCCTGGCCAGCGATGACGCCGCCTACATCACCGGCCAGGTGCTGGCGGTGGACGGCGGAATGGCAATGTAGAATAGGGGGAGTGACTATGGAACGACGCAGAGTCGTCATCACCGGCATGGGCGCGGTTACGCCGCTGGGCCTCACCGCGCCGGAGAGCTGGCAGTCCGTGCGGGAGGGCGTGTGCGGCATCGGACCCATCACCCAGTTTGACCCCGCCGGCATGAAGGTCAGCCTGGCCGCGGAGGTCAGGGGCTTTGACCCGGAAAAATATATCCCGCGGCCGGAGGCCAAGCGCATGGGGCGCTTCACCCAGTTCGCCGTGGCGTCCGCGAAACAGGCCCTGGCGGACGCCGGTTTCTCCCCGGAGGACAGCGACCCGGACCGCTGCGGCGTCATCGTCTCCAGCGGTATCGGGGGTCTGGCCATCACCGAGGAGGAGCACGACCGGGGCCTGTCCCGGGGCTGGGACAGGGTGTCGCCCTTCTTCATCCCCTCCGGCATCTGCAACATGGCGGCGGGACAGATCGCCATCGCCGCCGGCTTCCGGGGGATGTGCGCCTGCCCTGTGGCCGCCTGCACCGGCGGCACCAACGCCGTGGGAGACGCCTTCCACTACATCCGGGACGGCTACGCCGACGTGTGCCTCTGCGGCGGCACGGAGTCCGCCGTCACGCCTCTGGCGGTGGGGGGCTTTACCTCCATGCGGGCGCTGACCCAGACGGAGGACCCCGCCCGGGCCTCCATCCCCTTCGACAGGGAGCGGAGCGGGTTTGTTTTGGGCGAGGGCGCAGCTATCCTGCTGCTGGAGGAGCTGGAGCACGCCCGGCGGCGGGGCGCGAAGATCTACGCCGAGATGGTGGGCTACGGCGCCACCTGCGACGCCTACCACATGACCGCCCCCCGGCCCGACGGCAGCGGCGGCGCAAAGGCCATGGAGGCGGCCCTCACGGACGGCGGCATTCCGGCGGAGGCGGTGGGATACATCAACGCCCACGGCACCTCCACCCATTTGAACGACGCCATTGAGACCGCCGCCGTCAAGGCGGTGTTCGGGGAACACGCCCGCAGAGTGGCCGTGAGCTCCACCAAGTCCATGACCGGCCATATGCTGGGGGCGGCGGGGGCCGTGGAGGCCATGTTCACCGCCCTGGCCCTGCGGGACGGCTTCCTGCCCGCCACCATCAACTACCGCACGCCGGATGCGGAGTGCGATCTGGATGTGGTGCCCAACACGGGCCGCAGCGCCGCTGTGGAGTACGCCATGAGCAACTCCCTGGGCTTCGGCGGCCACAACGGCAGCATCCTTTTGAGAAGATGGGAGGCGTGAGAGATGGGGATGACCTATGACTCCAACCAGATTGCTGAGATTCTGCCCCACCGCTACCCCTTCGCCCTGGTGGACCGCATCGTGGACGGCGAGCCGGGGAAGTGGGCAAGGGGCGTCAAGTGCGTCACGGTGAACGAGCCCTTCTTCCAGGGCCATTTTCCCCAGAAGCACGTGATGCCCGGCGTCCTCCTCATCGAGGCCATGGCCCAGGTGGGCGGCGTGGCCATCTTGGCCCTGCCGGAGAACCGGGGGAAGCTGGCGTTCCTGGGCCGGGTGCGGGACGCCCGCTTCAAGCGCCAGGTGACGCCCGGAGACGTGGTGGAGATGGAGTGCGTGCTGACAAAGCGCCGGGGCCCGATCGGCGTGGGGACCTGCAGAGCCACGGTCAACGGGCAGGAGGCCGCCGCGGCGGAGCTGACCTTTGCCATCGGCGCGGAATGACCCTTGCCGTTTTCCCGAAAGTTTGCTATACTGTGAAAAAGGTGTAAAATCTGCGGGAAAGCGGGCGAGGGCAATGCTGCAGCATGCGTTTTTTAACGTCTATACCAAATTCAAGGTACACTTTTACCAGGAGATTTTCCAGCGCTTCCAGACCCGGGAGGCCAACCTGACCACGGTGGAGACCTTCTGTGTGGAGACCATCCAGGCCCTGGGCAGCCCTACGGTGAATGAGTTCGCCACCTTTATGCGCATCTCTCCGCCCAACGCCACCTACAAGATCAACAGTCTGGTGAAAAAGGGCTATATCCGCAAGGTGCAGTCCGCCGAGGACCGCAGGGAGTACCACCTGGAAGTCACGCCCAAGTATTTCGACTACTACAACATCTCCACCAGCTATCTGGTGGAGGTGATGAGCCGTGTGACGGAGCGGTTTTCTCCCGAGGAATGCGCGCGGCTGGAGGAGATGCTCAACGTCGTCAGCCGGGAGCTGATGCCGGAGGTTCAGATCCCCGATGTGAAGCTGCGCCTGTGACCGGCCGATGCCCCCTGTCAATTTGAATCATCTTCTCGGACAGCCGCCGCGGCCTGCGGCGGCTGTCCTCTGCTGTCAAAAAAGCGGCGGATTTGTTCCCGGAGCCTATTGAGAAATCCGGAGCCCTGTGCTAAAATGATTCGGTAATGCGGAAAAACCGCCAATTCAGGAGGTATGCAGGACTATGAAATTAGGCATCGTGGGACTGCCCAACGTGGGCAAGTCCACTCTGTTCAACGCCATCACCAACGCCGGCGCCGAGAGCGCCAACTACCCCTTCTGCACCATCGACCCCAACGTGGGCATGGTGGCCGTGCCCGACGAGCGGCTGGACCATCTGGCGGAGATGTATGAGCCGGACAAGAAGACCCCGGCGGTCATCGAGTTCGTGGACATCGCCGGACTTGTGAAGGGGGCCAGCCAGGGGGCGGGCCTGGGCAACAAGTTCCTGGCCAACATCCGGGAGACGGACGCCATCGTTCATGTGGTCCGCTGCTTTGACGACGAGAACATCATGCACGTGGTGGCCGACGCCGGCACCAACGTCCCCGTGGACCCCCTGGGGGACATCGAGACCATCGATCTGGAGCTCATCATGGCGGACCTGGAGATGGTGAACCGCCGGGTGGAGAAGGCCCAGAAGGCCG
>CANRYZ010000010.1 GCA_947644365.1 uncultured Oscillibacter sp.
ATCCGCACCGCCGAGTGCGCC
This sequence comes from uncultured Oscillibacter sp., assembly GCA_947644365.1. Taxonomy (GTDB): domain Bacteria; phylum Bacillota; class Clostridia; order Oscillospirales; family Oscillospiraceae; genus Oscillibacter. The sequence continues at coordinate 22 of CANRYZ010000010.1, forward strand.
GGGGCCCACGGGGTCATCATCCCCAAGCGCCGCAGCGCGGGGCTGACGGCCATCGTGGCCAAGACCTCCGCCGGGGCCGTGGCCCACGTGCCGGTGGCCCGGGTGCCCAACATCCCCTCCCTTTTGAAGGATCTGAAAAAACAGGGCGTGTGGGTCTTCGGCACGGCGGCGGACGGCGGCACCGCCCTCTACGCCGCCGACCTGAAGGGCCCCGCCGCCATCGTCATCGGCAGCGAGGGAGACGGCATGACCCGCCTGGCCGCGGAGAGCTGCGACTTTTTGGTGAGCATCCCCATGCAGGGAAAGCTCTCCTCCCTGAACGCCTCCGCCGCGGCGGCCATTTTGCTCTACGAGGCGGTCCGCCAGCGGATCGGCTGAGGAAAGGAAGCCTATGGACTCCAAGGACAAAAACATGCCATACGGCCTTGAGAACGCCACAGACGTTCCCGCCGACCAGGACGACTACTCTCTGGAGGAAATCCTGGCGGAGTTCGGCGGCAGCCTGGAGCACATGCTCCTAAAGGGCACGGCGGCGGCCCCGCCGGAGGAGGAGACGCCCCCTCCCCCGCCGGACCCGGTGCCTCCGCCGCCCCAGCCGGTGGTCCCCAAGGCCCAGCCCCTTCCGCCGGAAAACCCGCCCGTTCCCCCCCAACAGGAGATTGTTCCGCCTCCTCTGCCGGAGGAGCCTCCCCCGGAGGAGGAGGAACCCAAATTGGAGGACATCCTGGCGGACCCCTCTCTGAGAGAGCCCGCCGCTCCCTCCATAGAGATGGACATTCTGGATATGGCTCTGCCCAAGGCCCCCCGCCCCGTGTCCCTGGAGGACATGGTGGGCAGCACCGTCAGCTCCGTGATGGAGGAGGCCGCCGCGGAGGAGCGGGAGCCCCTCCTGCCCCCCAAGCGGCGAGGCCTGTTCTCCCGGAAGCCCCTGGAGGAGACGGAAACGCTCTACGGCCCTCCGGAGCCGGAGCCCGAGCCGGACCCGGAGCCCATCGGCCCGGAGCCGGAGCTGTTCCGGGAGGCCGCGGAGTGCCGGGCGGCCTTCCACCTCCGCAGGCGCCTCCTGCTGCCGGCGGCCCTGGTCTCTCTGGTCCCCACCCTGCTGCTGCTGTTGGAGCGCCTGGGCGTCGCCGTACCCGGCTGGAGCGGCGACGTCCGGCGGCAGACCTATGTGCTGCTGGCATGTCTGGCCATGACGGCCCTGCTCTGCCGCCACGTCTTTGTCAAGGCGGCGGCGCTGCTGGCCCGGGGCCGCTGCTCCGGGGAGCTGCTGCTGTGCCTGTCCGCCCTGGTGTCGGCGGGGGACTGCGTGTGCCGCCTGATGGAAAACCGGCGCACGGACGCCATGCCCTACGCCGCCGTCAGCTGCCTGGGTCTGGTCTTCGCCCTGTGGGCCTGCAAGCGGGAGAGCGGCGGCATGTACGACACCTTCCGCTCCGCGTCCCTGGACGACGAGCCCCCCTACCTGGTGACGGATACCCCCCAGGGGGCCTGCAAGCAGCGGGGCGCCGTCCGGGGCTTTTACACCGCCGCCGCCCGGGACAACGGCGCGGTGATGTGGCAGGCGGCCTTTCTGCCCCTGGTGCTGGCGGCCTCCGTGGTGTTCGCGGGCCTCAGCTCCCTGGGCCAGGGCCGGGGGGCCGACTTCTTTCTCAACTGGTCCGCCATCCTGGCGGCGGGAGCCGCCTTTGCCCTGCCCCTGGGGTGGGGGCTGGCCTACGGCAACCTGGCCCGGCAGCTGCAGAAGGCGGGCTGCGCCGTGGCGGGCTGGTCCGGCGCGGAGCGCATCAGCCGGAGAAAAAAGATGATCCTGACGGACGCCGACCTCTTTCCCCCCGGCACCATTCAGCTGGGAGGGGTAAAGGTCTTCGGCGAGGTGCTGTCCGCGGCGGTCTCCTACGCCGCCTCCATGGCCCGGGCCGCCGGCAGCGGTCTGGAGCGCCTGTTTGACGAGCTGCTGCGCAGTGAGCTTGGCAGCTACGAGGAGGTCTCCGATTTTGCCTTCTACGAGGAGGGAGGCTGGTCCGGCACCATCCGGGGAGAGACCGTCCTCATGGGCACCGCCTCCTTCATGCGGAAGATGGACGTGCGCCTCCCCGGGGACATCAATCTGAAAACCGGGCTGTTCCTCTCCGTGGACCGCCGCCTCACCGCCGTGTTCGCCGTAAAGTACAACGCCTCGGAAAATGTGGACTTCGCCCTGCGGATGATGGCCCGGAGCCGCGTGTGCCCCATTCTGGCCGCCCGGGACCCCAACATCGTGCCGGAGCTGCTGCGGCGGAAGTTCCACAAAGGCGTAAAGGTGGAATTCCCGGACCTGACCGCCCGGGTGGCCCTCAGCGAGGCGGAGAGGGACCGGGGGCTGCCCCGGGCCCTGATCTTCCGGGAGGGCCTGCTGCCCTATGCCGGGACGGTGGTGGGTAGCCGCCGGATGTGCCGGGCGGTGCGCCGCTCCGCCGTCTTCTCCCTGCTGGGCAGCGCGGCGGGGACGCTGCTGGCCTTCTACCTGGTGTTTTTGCAGCAGTACGCCCTGCTGACCCCCCTGGCCCTGGAGCTCTTTCTGCTGCTGTGGACGCTACCGGTACTGCTGATGGTGGACTGGGCGGGCCGGTACTGAGGAGGCGGCGCTGTGACGGATTTTCAAAGATACGAAAAATTGGACCTGGACGGATCGCGGATCAACCTGGAAAAAGGGGAGCCCAAGGGCGGCTATTTCTGCACGCCCAAGGGAGCCCGGGTCATCGGCTGGGAGAACGGCATTCACTACTGCTTTATCCGGGGATATGGTCAGATGGTCTTCGCCGTGAATCCGGAGAGCTGCGCGGAGGAGTACGTCTATCCCCTGGCGGCCAATTTCCGGGACTTCCTCCGCCTCCTGCTCTCCTGCGGCACCACCACCGCCATAGAACAGATCGTGTGGTGGACGGAGGAACAATTTCAGAAATTCATAGCGGAGGACGAAACCCCGCCGGAGCGGGCGGCGGTGCTGCGGCAGATCCAGGAGGCCTTTCACCTGGAGCCTATGGAGGCGCCCTTCCAATATGTCAAGGCCCTCCAGGCCGGCTTTGACCGGAGCAGGCTCCGCTATGCGGACGCGTTCTACGAGGCGACGGGCCGTGCCCGGCCGGACGGGACATATGTAGAGTCCCAGGGCTTTGCATTTTCCCCGGTGACCTTCACCGTTACCGATCGGGACGAAAACTCCGAAACATAATATAAAAAGGCGGCATGGCGCTGGCCATGCCGTCTTTTTGGAAGTTTCCAGCTCTCACGCCAGCTCCGCCTGACCGGTGTACAGCTGGTAGTACCTTCCCCGCTGTTCGATCAGGTCGTCGTGGTCGCCCCGCTCAATGATCCTGCCCTGCTCCAGCACAATGATGGCCTTGGCGTTGCGGACCGTAGAGAGGCGGTGGGCGATGACGAACACCGTCCGCCCGGCCATGAGCCGGTCCATGCCCTGCTCGATGAGCTTCTCCGTCCGGGTGTCGATGGAGCTGGTGGCCTCGTCCAGGATCAGCACCGGCGGGTTGGCGCAGGCCGCCCGGGCGATGTTGAGGAGCTGCCGCTCCCCCTGGCTCAGGCTGCCGCCGTCGCCGGAGAGCACGGTGTCGTAGCCCTTGGGCAGGTGGCGGATAAAGGCGTCCGCTCCGGCCAGCTTCGCGGCGGCCTCCACCTCCTGGTCGGTGGCGTCCAGCCGGCCGTATCGGATGTTGTCCGCCACGGTGCCGGTGAAGAGGTGGGTGTCCTGGAGGACCACGCCCAGGGACCGGCGCAGGGCCTCCTTGGAGATGTCCCGCACATCGATGCCGTCATAGGTGATGGTCCCGCTCTGGATCTCATAGAACCGGTTGATGAGGCTGGTGATGGTGGTCTTCCCCGCGCCGGTGGAGCCCACGAAGGCGATTTTCTGCCCGGGCTTGGCGAAGAGGGAGACGTCGTTGAGAACGACGCGCTCCTGGCTGTATCCGAACACCACGTGGTCGAACCGAACGTCCCCCCGGAGGGGGACCAGCGTCCCGTCGGGCTTCAGCCAGGCCCAGGCGTTGTTGTCGTAGTGGACCCGGGTGACGCCGCCGGAGCCGTCCTCCGCCGCCCGCACCAGCGTGATTTTGCCCTCGTCCGTCTCCGGCCGGGCCTCCATCACCTCAAAGACCCGCTCCGCGCCGGCCGCGGCGGAGAGGATGGTGTTCATCTGCTGGGAGATCTGGGTGATGGGCTGGCCCACCTGCCGGGTATACTGGAGGAACGCCCCCAGGTCTCCCAGCCGGAAGGCCCCGCCGCTGTGGATGGCGAACATGGCGCCCAGGCAGCAGCTGAGGGCATAGTTGATATAGTTCAGGTTGCCCATGGCGGGCATCATGGCCCCGGCGTAGGCGTGGGCCCGGGAGGCCGCCTGGCGGTAGGCCTCGTTCCGGGCGTAGAAGCCCTCCTTGGCGGCGCTCTCGTGGTTGAAGACCTTGATGACCTTCTGGCCCTCGATCATCTCCTCGATATAGCCGTTGACCTCGCCCAGGGCCCTCTGCTGGGCGGCGAAGTACCGCCGGCTGCGGCCGCCGATGGTCCGCACCACCAGCAGCATCACCCCCAGCACGGCGAAGGTGATGAGGGTCAGCAGGGGGCTGAGCACCAGCATCATGGCGATGGTGCCCGCAAAGTTCAGCGTGCAGGAGACCACGCTGCCGAAGCTGTTGTTCAGCGCCTCGGAGATGGTTTCAATGTCGTTGGTATACCGGCTCATGAGCTCGCCGTGGGTGTGGGCGTCGAAGTATTTCAGCGGCAGGGTCTGCATCCGGGCGAACAGGTCCTCCCGAATCCTGGCGATACAGTTTTGGGACACGTGGACCATGATCCTGGCATAGCCGAAGGAACACGCCGCCCCCGTCACATACACCGCCGCCATGAGGCACAGCATCCTGGCAAGGCCCGGGAAGTCCCCGGGAATGATATAGTCGTTGATGAGGGGCTTAATCAGGTAAGACCCCCCTACGGTGCAGGCGGAGCTGACGCACAGCAGCGCCACCACCGCCGCCAGCAGCGCCTTGTAGCGCCCAAGGTATCCCATGAGCTTCCCCAGGGTGCCCCGGAGATCCCTGGGCTTCTGGAAGCCGCCTCTGGGGCCGTGGTGGGGTCCCGGTCCGCCGGGGCCCATGGGTCTCTTATTCTCAGCCATCGATGCTCACCCCCTCCAGCTGGGACTGATACACGTCCCGGTAGATCTCGCAGCTCTCCATCAGCTCCGCGTGGGTCCCCTGGGCGGCAATGCGTCCCCCGTCCATCACCAGGATCATGTCCGCGTCCCGCACGGAGGCCACCCGCTGAGCGATGATGAGCTTGGTGGCCTCTCTCAGCTCATTGGCAAAGGCCGAGCGGATCTTGGCGTCCGTGGCCGTGTCCACGGCGCTGGTGGAGTCGTCCAGGATCAGCACCTTGGGCTTTTTCAAAATGGCCCGGGCGATACACAGCCGCTGCTTCTGTCCGCCGGAGACGTTGACGCCCCCCTGGCCCAGGTCGGTATCCAGGCCGTCGGGCATCCGCTCCAAAAACTCGTCGGCGCAGGCGGCCCGGCAGGCCGCCCACAGCTCCTCCTCCGAGGCGTTGGGATCGCCCCAGAGGAGATTTTCCCGGATGGTGCCGGAGAAGAGGGTGTTCTTCTGCAGCACCATGCTCACCGCGTCCCGCAGGTGCTCCATGGTATAGGCCCCCACGGGCCGCCCGCCCACGGACACCGTGCCCTCGCCGGCCTCGTAGAGCCGGGGGATCAGGGACACCAGCGTGGTCTTGGCGCTGCCGGTGCCGCCCAAAATTCCCACGGTGGCGCCGGAGGGAATATGGAGGTTCACGTCCCGCAGGATCCACTCCGGGCTCTCGCTGTTGTACTTGAAGGAGACATGGTCAAAATCGATGCTGCCGTCCCGCACGGCGGCGGGAGCGCCGTCCGCGTCCGTCTCCGCGCCCCCGTCGGTGATGGCGGGCCGCTCCTCCAGCACCTCCACAATGCGGCGGGCGCAGGCCACGGAGCGGCTGAGCATCATGAACATCATGGACACCATCATCAGCGACATCATGATCTGGCTGATATAGGTGAAGTAGGTCAGGAGCTTGCCGTCCCCCAGGGTCCCGGCGAAAACCATGTGCCCGCCGAACCACATGACGGCGATGATGGTGCCGTTGACAATGAGCATCATGATAGGCATATTGATGACCACCATGCCGAAGGCCCGCAGGGAGGTGTCCTTCAAATCGCGGTTCCGGGCGGCGAATTTCTCCTTCTCGTGCTCCTCCCGGACAAAGGATTTCACCACCCGGATCCCCGCCAGATTCTCCTGCACCACCAGGTTCAGTGCGTCGGTCTTCTCCTGGAGGGAGCGGAACATGGGCCCTACCCGGGTCAGGATCAGCGCCACCGCGATGAGCAGCAGGGGCATGGCCGCCAGAAACACGCTGCTCAGCCGCAGGCTGATGCGGATGGACAGGACCAGGGCGGACACCAGCATCACCGGGGCCCGCACCAGCAGCCGCATCCCCATCATCAGCGTCATCTGCATGGCGTTGACGTCGTTGGTGAGCCGGGTGACCAGGGAGGCGGTGGAGAATTTCTCGATGTTGGAGAAGGCGAACTCCTGGATATGGTCGTACTCCGCCCGCCGGAGGTTCGCGCCGAAGCCCTGGCCCGCCACGGAGGAGAACACCGCCGCCCCCAGGCCGAAGGCCAGGGACACCATGGCCATGGCCACCATCAGCCCGCCCTCCCGCAGGATGAACGCCTGGTCGGCGTTCTTGATGCCGACGTCCACAATGTCGCTCATCACCAGGGGAATCAGCAGCTCAAACACCGCCTCCAGGGCGCTGCACGCAACGCCGGCGGCGATCCACTTACCGTATGGCCTGGCGTGGGGCCACAGCTTTTTCATCATAGGTCCGATCCTCCTCCAAATTCTGAATCACCCGGGCCAGCAAAACGCGGAGCGCCTCTTTTTCCTCCGGGGCAAAATCCCGGACCATCATGGCCTCCACCTCGCCAAACCGCTGGCGGAACAGCTCCAGCTGCTCCCGGCCCTTCTCCGTGAGGCTGATGAGCCTCCGCCGGGCGTCATGGCCGCTGACGGACCGGAGGATCATGTCCTTCTCCTCCAGCCGGTCCAAAATGCCGTTGGCGGTAGAGGGCTTCACCTTCAAAAACTCCGTCACGGCCCGCTGGTCCATCTCCCCGCCGTGGTCCTGGAGGCACAGCAGCAGATGCGTCTGGGCCGGCGTCACCTCGTACCGGGACAGCCGGGCGTCCAGCCGCTCCCGGCACAGGTGACCCGCCCGTCCCAGCGTCGGCCCCAGGGCATATGGCCTGCACATGAGAATCCCTCCTCATTATTTAGTCTACTAAATATTAGCAGGCTAAATAATAACACATGTCTCCCTGTCCTGTCAATGTGCAAAATGCCAATCATTTTTGAACGAATTGTAAATGAAAATCGCTGAAATTGATTTGGTTGTAAACAAATTGTGAAGGATAGCGGCAAGAGGTTGACTTTTCCCGCCGCCTCGGATATAATGAACCCATCAAGCAGAGAGCTTGATCTACACACACCATTTTCCCTCTCCTTTCTCTATAATCATACGGGGAAGCGGGCAGTCCGGAAGGATTGCCCGCTTCCCCGTTTTTGCCCTCCGCCGTCCCGCCGGGCGTGATCTTTTTTCTGAATATCATATTATTTTTATCGAAAAACAATAAATCCTTATTGACAATCGCTGTAGCGCGTGGTAGGATACCAGAAAAAGGAGGTGTCCCGCCATGAGCTTGACTATGTTTCTCATTCCCACCGGGCTGGCGCTGTTCATCCTGGCCGTGGTGCTGCTGGTCCAGGGGGCGCGGCAGGGCCACAGGGGGAAGCTCTTCTCCTCGGTGGGGATTCTGGCAATTCTGGCGGCCGGGTGCGCGGTGATGATGGAGTTCATCACCCGGCCGCTGTGAGAGGGGGAGAAGCGCTATGGAAAAATTCTCAGTGCAGAAAATCGCCTCGGTCTTGCGTATATCCGTACTGATCACTTTTATCTGTAACATCCTGGCCCTGTTTCTGGTGCCGGGTCTGGTGTACTTCCGCTCCGACATCGCCCGCAGGATGGAATTCTCCCAGCTCCAGCGCATCTTCGATTACGATTTTGATGACGGTCTCGGTAATCTCCTGGGCATTTACCTGACGGAAGTCTGGAAGGAGCCCTACACAGCGGTGCTGACGCTGTTCCTATTGTTTTCCGGGATGTGCACAGCGGTGATTCTGTTACAGGCCATCCGCGTCCTGTGCACCATTGTGGAGGGAAACCGAAATCCCTTCTCCATAGAGAACGCCGCCAGCCTTCGCCGTGCCGCCGTGTGCTGCTTCCTCATCGCCGCCGCGGCCTTGGCCCGGGTGATTTTCAGCGTCTGCTACTACCGCTCCCCCCTGCCCCTGGCCACCTACAACGCCCTCTTCGTCCCCATGTTCGCCATGGGCGGGCTGCTGTGCCTGGTCATGTCCGCCCTCTTCCGCCAGGCGGCGGAGATGAAGGCGGAGAACGACCTGACGATTTGAGGTGGGCCATGATTGTGGTGAATTTGGACGTGATGATGGCAAAGCGGAAGATGACCCTCTCCCAGCTGTCGGAGAAGGTGGACGTGACATTGGCAAACCTGTCCATCCTGAAAAACAACAAGGCCAAGGCGGTGCGCTTCTCCACCCTGGAGGCCGTCTGCGCCGCCCTGGACTGCCAGCCGGGGGACATCCTGGAATTTGTGCCGGACCGGGAAGCCGGCCGGTAAATGAAATAACCTGTCCACAGACAGTGGACAGTCCGAACAGGAGAATCTGATATGGACAACATGGAAAAGGCCCTCGTTCCCGAGGGCGCGGCGAAGCCTGCCCAAACTGCGCGGAAAATCTACGAGACCTCCCCTCACGGCCGTCTCCTCCTGGCGGGGACGCTGGCCTTCTGTCTCCTCCTGGTGAACGCCCTCTCCTGGCCCTGGGGCATGGGGAACACGGCGGCGGTCTTCGCCTGGTACGCCCTGCTGCTTCCGGCCATGGGCCGGGAGGCCCTGCTCCGCCGCCGGGAGAGCCGGGTGCTGCTGATATACAATCTGCTGCTGGCGGCCTCCTTCGCCCTGACCTCCAACCCCTGGTTCCGCCTCTGGAATTTCCTGGCCCTGACGCTGCTGGTCCCCCTCCACGCCGCCTCTCTGGCCTCCGGGGACCTGCTGCCCTGGTGGCGGCCCGCCATGGCGGGGGAGCGGCTGGGACTGCTGTGCCGCGGCGTCTTCTGCCACCTGGGGGCGGCCCCCGCGGCCCTCTCCGCCGGACGGGAGAAAAAGAGCCTCAGCCTCGCCGTGATCCTGGGGGCGGCCGCCGCCCTGGGGCTGGTGTCCGCCCTTCTGCCCATTCTGGCCTCCGCCGACGCCCTGTTTGCCGCCGCCACCCGGGGGCTGACGGAGTTCATCCGCCTCCACTTCGCCCGGGGGCTCTGGAAGCTCCTCTGGGCCCTGGTGCTGACCCCCTTCTTATCCGGGATGCTGTACTGTCTGCGGCGCGTGCCCGTCAAGCCCAGGGTCCGTACGCTCTACACGGTGGACAGCGCCCTCTTCGCCATCGTCCTGGGGGCCCTGGACGTGCTGTACCTGCTGTTTCTGGCGGTACAGTCCGCGGGGCTCTTCGGCGGGCCGAAGTACCTGGCCCAGCGGGGCGTCTCCTACGCCGAGTGGGCCCGCAGCGGCTTTTTCCAGATGGTGGGCGTCGCCGTCTTGAATCTGGCGGCGGTCATGGCGGCCCTGACCATCGCCCAGCAGGAGGACCGGAGCTGGCGGGCTGTCCGGGCCCTGGCGGCGGCGCTGGTGGGGGAGAGCCTGGTGCTCCTGGCCTCCGCCGCCTGGCGCATGACCCTGTATGTCTCCGCCTACGGCCTCAGCTTCAAGCGGTTCATGACCTACTGGGGCATGGTGATGACGGCTCTGTTCCTGCTGGCGGCCCTGGAGAAGGTCTGGAAGCCGGACCGCTCCTTTTTCCGCCGGGCCGTCCCCCTGGCTCTGGCGGGGTGGCTGGTGATCAACTGCATCCCCGTGGACTATCTGGTGGCGAAGAATCAGGTGGACCGGTACCTCTCCGGTGAGAGTCCCACACTCAGCGTCCACTATCTGGCCTATTCCCTGTCCTATGATACGCTCTCTCAACTGGAACGGCTGGACCCCGCGCTGCCCCTGGCCGCCTGTGAGGGAGACTGGTGGGGCACTACCAAAACAGCAGGCAGTTTGCTGCTGGGACGCCGGGCCCAGGCCCGGCAGGACTGTGCCGACTGGCGCGGCTGGAATCTCTCCGCCTGTCTGGCCGCCGGCAGAGACTGAAAAAAGAGCGTGGACAGTCGTCCACGCTCTTTTTTATCGGCCTCTCTATTTTCCGCTCTCTATACTGTGGGTCCGCAGGTACTCCAGCCAGACCTTACACCCAGCCGTATTCAGGTGGATGCCCTCAAAGGTCAGCTCCGGCGGCAGGCATCCGTCCTCGCCCGTCAGGGCCTCCGCCACGTCCACCAGGGCGCAGTCCTTCTCCTCCGCCAGGGTCCGGATCACCTCGTTGTACACGCCGATGCGCTCGTTGTTCACATAGCTACCCTTGGCGTCCTGCCCGGCGCTCACCGGCAGGATGGTCTGGAGGACGATCTCCGCGTCCGGATGGTCCTCCCGGACCCGGTCAATCACCTTGGCGTACTGGTCCTGGAAGGTCTCCTTTTTGCTCCAGCCCAGCTCGTTGACCCCCAGCATCAGGTAGACCTTGCCGCACTCGCTCTCCGCCAGGGCGTCCAGCAGGGGGACCTTCTCTCCCCGGCCCTCCGCCGGCCAGACCTTCTTGGTGAACACGGACTCCACCGTGGCTCCCACGCCGTAGAGGTAGGCGCCGGTCTTCAATCCGCTGTACAGGTGGAACCCCTCCGTGCGGGAATCCCCCAGGAACACGGCGTCCTCGAAATATGTATCCTCCACGGCCTCGCTCTCCGGCACAGGGCCGAAGGACTCCTCCGAAACTACCATAGTAGTTTTTATCTGCGCGCGTTTCACTATTGCGGCAGTACCGCGATTCGTATTCGTCTCGCTGCGCACTATCGCAATAGTGTCTCCGGCTTTCGCCGCCGCCAGCTCCTGAACGGCGCCCGCCGGTCCTCCCGGCGTCAGCAGCTCCGCGGACACCACCAGCATCGCCAGCACCGCCGGCGCTTTTTTCCAATTCCGTCTCCTCTTCCGCTCTCCCGCCATATGACTCCCCCGCTCCCGCGCCATGGTTTTTCGATACGCTCTTATTATACATCATCCCGTCGAAAAATGTCGAAACAAATCAGTAAAAAATTGATGACAAATTCTTTACAATTCTTACAAAAGCAGGGGAATTTTTTTACCGTTTCCGCCTGCGCCGGCAGGCAAACGCCCGCGGCCTTGTACGGCCGCGGGCGCTTAGGCATTATTCCCGCAAATTCTCAGGGTAGGCGCCCGCCTGGTGGAGCTTCCGCAGCTCCTCCGACACGCTCTCCCGGTCCTCCCGGTAGGTCATGCCGAACCACTTGTCGGCGGAGCGGAGGACGGAGACCTCCAGCTCCCCGGCGCGCAGCAGGTCGTCCACCATAATGGGCAGCAAACACTCGGACTTCGGGTCCCGGCCCCCCTCGCCCCGGAGGAACCTGGCGAAATAACTCTCCAGCACCGGGAAGATGGAGGGCATAAACCCCCAGTAGTTCATGGACACCGGGGACTCCGGGTCCAGAGGGCGGTCCGCCGCCAGGTCCCGCAGCGTTCCGTCGGGATAGAGCTGAATCCTCTTCGTCTCCTTGACGGACCGCAGCTCCCCGCCCTCCACGGCGCAGATCCCCCGGGAGACGGTGCCGTGGAGGCTGGCGGTGTTTTTCAGAAGATACCCCACCATGGCGGCCCTTCCCGCCGCGGGAAGGCGGGTCAGCTCCTCATACATGGTCCGGTAGGCGTCTATGCCGTAGTAGTCGTCGGCGTTGATGACACAGCAGGGCTCCCGGACCACGTCCGCCGCGCACAGCAATGCGTGGACGGTGCCGAAGGGCTTGGTCCGCTCCGGCGGCACCGTGTAAAACGAGGGCAGGGAGGAGAAGTCCTGAAAGGCGTAGGCCACCTCCACCGGGGAGCCGTCTCCGGCGGTCCGCCGCTCCAGATAGTCCCCGCAGAGACGGCGCACCAGCTCCTCCATCTCCGGCTTGATGATGAACACCACCTTGCCGAACCCCGCCCGCAGGGCGTCATAGATGGAATACTCCATCAGGATCTCCCCGTTGGGGCCGATGCCGTCCACCTGCTTGCTGCCGCCGTAGCGGGACCCCAGGCCCGCTGCCATGATGACCAGGGAAGCCTTCATAATATCCTCCGTATGCGGGCCGCCGGCAGCGGCCCTGTTTGATAATCATACTATAGCCCATCCTCCCCAGTTTTTCAACCACCCTTGACTTTTTCTCCTGGTGATTTATAATAGAGCCATAATCTGAGAATGATTTTCAAATTGGAGATGTCATATGCCTTACAACACCAAACAGCGGCAGGCCGTTCTCCGCTGCCTGGAGCAGCGGCCGGAGGAGGCCCTCACCGCCTGCGAGATTGCGGAGACCCTGCGGCAGGCCCAGCGCCCGGTGGGGCTGGCCACGGTATACCGCCAGCTGGAGCAGCTGGAGCAGACCGGCCAAATCCACCGGGTGGACACCGGAGAGGGGGCGCTGTATCAGTTCTGCGTCCACGGCGGCGCCCGGTCATGCTTTCTGCTCCGGTGCCGGAGCTGCGGCCGCATGGTCCACCTGGACTGCTCCCACCTGGAGGCGCTCTGCCGCCACCTGGCGGCGGACCACCGCTTTCAGGTGGATCCCCGCCGGACCATTCTCACCGGGCTGTGCGAGGCCTGCGGCGGAGAGGAGGCGTCCCATGGAGCGATCTGAGCTGCTGGCCTGCCGGGACGTATCCCTGGGCTACGAGGGTCAGAACGTCCTGACCCACCTGAACCTCTCCATCCGGGCGGGGGACTACCTCTGCGTGGTGGGGGACAACGGCTCCGGCAAGTCCACTCTCCTGCGGGGCCTGCTGGGCCTGCTGGTGCCCCAGTCCGGGGAGATCTGGCGGGCCCCGGAGCTGCGGCGGGGGGCCATCGGCTACCTGCCCCAGCAGACCCGGGCCCAGCGGGACTTTCCCGCCACGGTGTACGAGGTGGTGCTCTCCGGCTGTCTCAGCCAGCGGGGAAGCCGGTTCTTCTACTCCGCGGCCCAGAAGTCGGCGGCCCTGATGAACATGGGCAAGCTGGGAGTCCTGGAGCTGAAAGACGAGAGCTACCGGAACCTCTCCGGCGGCCAGCAGCAGCGGGTCCTGCTGGCCCGGGCCCTGTGCGCCGCCGGGCGGCTGCTGATTCTGGACGAGCCCATCACCGGCCTGGACCCCGCCGCCGCGCAGGACCTGTACAAGACCCTGTCCTACCTCAACGAAAAAGAGGGCATGGCCGTGGTGATGGCGACCCATGACCTGGGTCCCGCCCTGCGCCAGGCCCACATGGTGCTGCACATCGGCCGCGGCGGATTCTTCTACGGCGCCGCGGCGGAGTATCTGGCCTCTCCCCAGGGGCGGCGCTTTAAGGAGGCGGAGCTATGAGCCTTCTCCAGATGTTCTCCTTCCCCTTCATGCAGCGGGCGCTGCTCGCCGGGGTGCTGGTGTCCCTGTGCTGCGCCCTGCTGGGGGTGTCTCTGGTCCTAAAGCGCTATTCCATGATCGGCGACGGGCTGAGCCATGTCTCCTTCGGGGCGCTGGCCATCGCCGTGGCCCTGGGGTTCACGCCGCTGTACTTCTCCATCCCCGTGGTGGTGCTGGCGGCCTTCTTCCTGCTGCGCATGGCGGGCAATCCCCGCTGGAACAGCGACGCGGCCATCGCCGCCGTCAGCGCCTCGTCCCTGGCCGTGGGCATCATGGTGATCTCCCGCACTACCGGCATGACCACCGATGTGGACAACTATATGTTCGGCAGCGTCCTGGCCATGTCCCGGGCGGACGTGGCGCTGTCGGTGCTGGTGTCCGCCGCGGTGCTGGTGCTGTTTGTGCTGTTCTACCACAAGCTGTTCGCCGTCACCTTTGACGAGAGCTTCTCCCGGGCCGCCGGGTTGAACGTGGACCGCTACAACACCCTGCTGGCCGTTCTCACCGCCCTGACCATCGTCCTGGGAATGCGGATGATGGGGGCCATGCTGATCTCCTCCCTGGTGATCTTCCCCGCTCTGACGGCCATGCGGCTCTTCAAGAGCTTTCGGGGCGTGGTCCTCTGCGCCGCCGCGGCCTCGGTGGCCTGCTTCTGCGCGGGGCTGACGGCGTCGTTTGTGTGTTCCACCCCGGTAGGGGCCACGGTGGTATGCGCCAACCTGGCGCTGTTTCTCCTCTCCTGCCTCATCGGCGCTCTGCGGCGCTGACGCTGGGCTTTGCATCATCTGCTCACAGCCCCCGCGTACAACTCCTGAAAACATGAGAAAACCCCCGCCGCTCATTCAAGCGGCGGGGGTCTTTTTTCACGCGCGGGGCGTAAAGAGATTCCGGTTGTTCTCGTCCACTACCTCCACCAGCTGGCCCCGCTCAAAGAGGCCGATGGTCCCCAGGGGCAGGGGCATCAGGGCCAGCGCCGCCTCGCAGAAGGACAGGAGCTGGTAGGTCTGGATGCGGGTGTAGTCGGCGGGATCGTCGGAGCCCTCCTCGCCGATGACGCCCATGTACCAGCCGGAGTCCCCCTCGCAGGTGGGCTCCAGCCGCTGGAGATAGACGGTATTGGCCGTCCTGGCGGTGTTCTTCATGAGCATGGTGTCCTGGAAGGAGGTGGTCACCGCCTGCTCCTGGATCTGGGCTTTGTTCAGGATTTCCGTCTGCTCGTGGAAGATCCGCAGGCTGAGGGACAGGTCCTCCTCCGTGTCGGAGAAGGGGTCCCCCACATAGTCAAACGTCACCATCCGGAGCTCCGGGCCCTGCTTGACGAACTTGTAAAAGCTCCAGCCGATCTGGATGATGCTGCCGTCCTCCAGCACGCCGCCGGCCCTCTCCTCCTCCAGCAGGACGCCCGCCAGAAAATCCGCCGTGCACTTCCACTCCTCCCGGCAGGAAAGGGATATGAGCTTTCCGTTGATATTATATGTGTACTTCATACGCTGCCTCCCAAATCATATTTTGAGCCCGAGCGGCATTTTCCCGGAGGTGCTGTCCCACGCTCTTCACTCTTTGTCTCTCATCATATCAGATTCCGGCCTCCGGCGCAATCCCCTGTGTAGCCCGCGGCGGGCCGCAAACCGGGAAAATCAGCCATAACCCGCGGTTTTTCGCTGAAACCCCCGCCCAATCTCCGGCCTTTTATATTTTTTTTCAGATTCCCGTTCCCATCGACAAATTAAGACAAGTTTTCCGCATGATTTTGTGTATCATAAGGACGCTCCAATCCACATTTTGTGTTCGTTTAGAAAGGACGAAGAAAAATGCACACGATTGCCAAAGAATATCTCTTGCTCTTTAACGCACTGACAGACGCGGAAGAGACGCTTCGCAAGCTGGAGGCCCGACTGATGGAAGTACAGCGGCAGGCCGAGGAACTCTTTTTGGAAGGCGCGGATCCCGGTACGCTAAACCCGGATTAAATACAGCGGTCTCGCCGGCGCGGGACCGCTTTTTCACGGAGCCTTCTCCCTTTGCTCCGGCCGGGTGCTCCACAGCGCCGCGCCGAAAAGGACGAATATCACCGGGAGGCAGCCGCTTACATGCACCTGCACCCAGAGCCAGGCCCGCCGCCACCACTGGGGAGGCGCGATGTTCAGGTCCAAAGAGGCCTCCGGTCCGCAGAAAAGCAAACAGCCGGCCTGATAGAGCGCCGTGACCAGCACCGGCGACTCCAAGCCCAGCCAGAGAATGAGGCAGGCCAGCACCGCCCGCCGCAGGGGCTTTGCCCACCTCCGCGCCAGAGGCCTCGCCCCCAGAAAGGTCCCGCAGGCCCGGAGAAGGACCCAGCCCAGCAGCATACAGAGCATCGGAAGGGCCACGAACCGGGTCAGGTACATGAGCGAAGCCACGCCCATCCGCTTGACAAGACGTTCCGCCCATCTCCCCAGCAGAAAGACGCCGGCTCCCAGGACCAGCAGCGCCGCCCCCTCTGCCAGCAGCAGGCGCATCTCCCGCCGCCGCTCCGGTCGGAGAGGCTCGCCGTACAGCAGAACCTGGACGTCCTCCTCCAGCTGCTCCGCCATGGAGAGAAGCATCTCCACATCCGGCCGGGACCGGCCGGTTTCGTAGTTGCTCACCGTCTGGCGGCTGACATGGAGCCGCTCCGCCAGCTCGTCCTGGGTCATGCCCCGCCGGAGACGGGCCGCCCGGATGTTCTTCCCAATGTCGCGCATCTCAATCACCCCGCCTCTATGATACCCCCGCGCCGCGCCGCCGTCACGCAAAGATTCTTTGCGCCCGGGAATTTCGCGGCACAAACCGGAGCGAAGCCGGCCACCAAACAGCAGCGGGGACGCATGGAGCGTCCCCGCTGTTCTATGTATCGTGTATCCTCAGTCCTCGCAGAGGCCGGCGGTGATCAGGGCCATGGAGTAGACCTCCTGGCCGTTGCAGCCCCGGGAGAGGTCGTTGATGGGGGCGTTCAGGCCCTGGAGGATGGGCCCGTAGGCCTCGAAGCCGCCCATGCGCTGGCAGATCTTGTAGCCGATATTGCCGGCGTTGATGTCCGGGAAGATGAAGGTGTTGGCCCGGCCCGCCAGGGGGGACTCGGGGCACTTGGTCTCCGCCACGCGGTGGGACACGGCGGCGTCAAACTGCAGCTCGCCGTCGATGACGATGTCGGGGGCCTGGGCCTTGGCCTTGGCGCAGGCGCTGCGCATCTTGTCCACGTCCTCGCCGGAGCCGGAGCCGTGGGTGGAGTAGCTCAGGAAGGCCATCCGGGGGTCGATGCCGAAGAGGCGGGCCGTGCCGGCGGTCTCCAGGGCGATCTCCACCAGCTCGTCCTCGCTGGGCTTGATGTTGATGGCGCAGTCCGCCATGGCGATAACCTCCCGGTCGCCCACGGTGGTGGAGCGGACCAGAATGAAGCAGGAGGACACGATCTTGCAGCCGGGCTTGGTCTTGATCAGCTGCAGGGCGGGGCGGACGGTGTCGGCGGTGGAGTAGGTGGCGCCGCCCAGCAGGGCGTCGGCGTAGCCCATCTTCACCAGCATGGTGCCGAAGTAGTTGCCCTGCTTCAGCATGGCGCGGCACTGGTCCTCGGTCATCTTGCCCTTGCGCAGCTCCACCATGGCGGAAACCATCTTGTCCATGTCCTCAAAGGCCTCGGGGTCCACGATCTCCGCGCCCCGGATGTTGAAGCCGGCCTCCTCCGCGGCGGCAAAGACTTCGCCGGGCTTGCCCACCAGGACGGGGGTCAGGAACGTACCGGACAGCAGGCGGGCGGAGGCCTCCAGGATGCGGGGGTCCGTGCCCTCGGTGAACACGATCCTGCGGGGATGGGCCTTCAACTTTTTGATAAGAAATTCAAACATAGTACGATACCTCCAAATATGGATCAAATTAACTTCATTATACACCTCTGTCCCGCCGGGTCAATTGAAAAATGAAAATCCCCACAAAAAAATTTACATTTATTCCGCCGCCCCATGGGGAAAATATGCAAACTGTACAAAAATTCCCCCGTCCTTCTGGAGACACAGCCTCTTTCCCGCCTCCAAAATACTCATTTTCGGCGTTTTCCAGGGTTGACGGAAGCGGGGAAACGCGGTATGATACCAACGGTAACAAATTGTAACTTTTATGCCTTTATCAGGAGTGTTATGAGTCAACGATCAAGATCTAAAAAACCGGCCTCCGGCGGGCGGCGCATCGCAAAGCCCAAGGAGGAGCGCCGGGAGGAGCGCCGCCTGGACCCCTCGGTGAGCACGGGGGCCACGGCGAGCCTCTACTCCCGGGGCCTGGCGCCGGAGCCCCCCGCGGTGACGTCGGAGACCGCTCCCCAGGAGCACGCGGTAGAGGACCGCCTCCGCCGCACGGCCAGACGCCGGGCCGCCATCCCCGCCTGGGAGGAGCCTGATCCCAGGAGCGCCGCCGGAAAGGACGCCTCCGCCCGCCGCAGGGCCGGAGACTCCCGGCCCACGGTGACGTGGTATCAGGCCATTCTCTGGAACCTCAAGCGGGTCAGGCGCCGCTGGCGCCACATCCTGCGGGAGAAACAGGCCTCCCACTTCCCGGAGTCCAACCGCCTCCCCATCCAGATCCTGCTGCTGATCTGGGGTATCTTCCCCATGTGGGGCAGCCTTTTGCAGGAGCGCCTCTGGGGCCGCCGGAAAAAGGCCATCAACCGGGGCTCCTCCCGCCAGGAGCGGCCGGAGCGGTCCGGACACCGGATCCTGTATCCCCTTCTGTTCCTGGGGGGCACCGCCTGCATCGCCCTGGCGGCCCTGTTCTTCTCCACCTATACCTACGGCACCACGGTCAGCTACGACGGCGAGGTGATCGCCGTCATGAGCTCTCAGTCCGCCGCCGAGGAGGTGCGCCGGGACCTGGAGCAGGTCACGGCCCGCACCCTGGGGGAGAGCTTCACCATTGACGACTCCCTGATCCAATACTCCTCCGGCCTGCTGCGCCGGCAGGATCTGGTGGACCCGGAGACCTATGCCGAGGACCTCTCTCAGGAGGTGGGCCTGGTGACCGCCGCCTACTGCCTGTATGTGGAGGGGGAATTTATCGGCGCCACGCCCTACCCGGGGGCCCTGGATGAGCTCTTGAAGCAGCTGAAGGCCGCCGGCACCGACAAAGACACCATCTTCTCCGACTTCACCGAGAACGTGGAGATCAAGGAGGAGTACGTCCCCAGCGACGAGATCATGAACCTGGGGTATCTGGCGGAGACGCTGTACAGCACCAAGACCGCCGAGGTCACCTACGAGGTGAAAAAGGGCGACACCTGGTCCGAGATCGCCGAGGACCACGGCATGACCTCCAAGGAGCTGGAGGCCCTGAACCCCGGCTACGACATCAACCGCCTCTCCATCGGCGAGATTCTGACCATGTCCGCCTCCGTACCCTACCTGACCCGGACGGTGGTCCAGAAGGAGCGGTACGTGGCGGAGGTCAACTACGACATCGAGTACACCGACACCCCGGACCTCTACAAGGGCGACTACAGGATCACTTCCCCGGGCCAGTTCGGCGCCGCCGACGTGGTGGCCAATGTCACCTATGTCAACGGCGAGGAGACCGAGCGCACCGTCCTCTCCTCGGTGACGCTGCGCCAGCCTGTGACAGAGCAGCGGCTCCAGGGCACCAAGGAGCGGCCCACATGGCATCCCACCGGCACCTTCCGCTGGCCCATCACGGGCCGCATCACCTCCCGCTTCGGCGGGCGGAAGTCCCCCGGCGGCATCGGCTCCACCAACCACAAGGGCATCGACATCGCGGCGCCCCGGGGCACGCCGGTCTACGCCGCCGACGGCGGCACCGTCACCTACGCCGGCTGGATGGGCGGCTACGGCTACCTGGTGCGCATCCGCCACGAGAACAGCGGCTACGAGACCTACTACGGCCACAACAGCAGCCTGACGGTCTCCGTGGGCCAGCACGTCTACAAGGGCCAGCAGATCGCCCGGGTGGGTTCCACCGGCAACTCCACCGGCAACCACTGTCACTTTGAGGTGCGCTACAACGGCGTGGCCCGGAATCCCCTGAACTATCTGCCCTAGGGATCATACCGCACTATATCGCGCTGAAACGGGCCTTCCCTGCCGGGGGAGGCCCGTCTTTTCCGCCTCCGGACGCCGCCGCCCCGTGCGGCGGGACAGCCCGCGGCGCCCTCTCCAAAAAATTTCACGAAAAATTGAAGAAATTCCGGCTCCTGTCCCGTAATATAGACGTCAGGCGCACGGGAGGGAGGTGGCGGCAGGAGGCATGACGAGAGAACAGTTTTCAGAGCTGGTCGCCCAGTACGAGCGGCTGGTCTACACCATCTGCTTCCAGCTGGTGCGGGACGCCTCCGCCGCCGAGGACCTGACACAGGAGACGTTTCTGGCCGCCTGGCTCCACCGGGACAACCTTCCCCGGGGCTATGAGCGCCAGTGGCTGGGGCGCATCGCCGCCAACAAGGCCAAGGACCACCTGCAAAGCGCCTGGATCCGCCGCAGCGTGCTGCCGGGGGACGAGGCCATGCCCCCGGGCTTGGCGCCGCCCGCCGAGGAGGTGGCCCTCCAGAAAACCGGGGCGGCCTCCATCGCGGCGGAGATCGAATCTTTAAAGGAGCCCTACCGGCCCGTGTGCCGCCTGTGCCTGCTGGAGGAGAAATCCCCGGAGGAGGCGGCCCTGGCCCTGGGCAGGCCGGTGAAGACGGTACATACACAGCTCTCCCGGGGCAAGCGGCTGCTGCGGGAGCGATTGGAAAGGAGCGGAGGATATGGAACGGTTCCGCGCTGACGGACATCTGACAAACGAGGCACTGGCCGCCCTGGTCCGGGACGGCGGTCTGGATGAGCTGGGCCGGCTGGAGATGGCGGAGCACCTGTCCTTCTGCGACGCGTGCCTCCAGCGGTACACGGACCTGCTGGCCGGCGCGGAGCTCCTCACGCCGGAGCGGTCCTGCCAGGAGACCCTTTGGGCCCGCGTCAGGACGCGGACCCTCCGGCTGGTCACCAGCCGGTACGCCACGGCCGCCGCCGCCGTGGCCCTGGCGCTGACGGTGCTGTGGAGCGGCCAGGAGGTCCAGTTCTCCCGTCCCGCCCTGCCGGAGACCCGCCCCGCCGCGGAGCGTCTCCACGCCTGGCCGGAGCGCTGGAACGACGCCCTCAACGAGACGCTGTCGGGTGTCACAGACTTTTTTGACGGCCTCAGGCCGGGAAATAACGCTCGAGGAGGAGTTCACTCATGAGACTGATTCGAGGCATTCTGTTTTTCATCTTTTCCTGTATCCCCGGGTGCGGGCAGATGCACCAGGGGCACATGAAGCGGGGAATCTCCCAGACCATTCTGTTCTGCGGCGTGCTGGCCGTGGCGGTCTTTCTGGAGCTGGGGGCGCTGTCCATCCTGCTGGTCCCCCTGTGGCTGTACTCCTTCTTTGACAGCTACAACCTCCGCCGCCAGCGGATGGACGGCACCGAAGACGAGGACACCTACCTCTTCGGCATATCGGACCTGGACAGCCGGCGGCTCTCAGAGCTCTTTTCCAGACGCCACAGCCTTATCGGCTGGGTGCTGGTGCTGCTGGGCCTCTACACCCTCTATCGGACCGTGGCGGGACAGCTGATGGGCTGGCTCTGCGACCTGTTCCCCTGGATGGACTGGCTGTACCGCCTGCTGGTGTGGGACGCCCCCCGCATCCTGGGCACGCTGCTGATCATCGCCCTGGGCCTGTGGTTTATCCGGGGACCCAGAAAACGGCCCCCGGAGGACATTCCCGCCTTCACCCCCGGTCCTCAGGCGGAGGGCCCGGTCTATCAATCGGAGTTTTTCCAGGAAGCCCCCCACGCACCGGACGTCCCCGGCGGAGAGCCCGTGACAGACGCTCCCGCCCCGGAGACGGAAGAGGAGGACGCCCATGGAGACGACTGAGCAGACCGTACAGGCGGTCCGGACCCCGGAGCCCCGGCAACGCCGGGTGGGCACCTTTACTCTGGGAATCGTTCTGGTCATCGCCGGGGCAGGAATGCTGGCCTCGATGTTCTGGCCCCAATTCCGGCCGGAGTGGCTGCTGAAAGCCTCCCCCTGCATCCTGATTCTCCTGGGCATCGAGACCCTGCTCTCCGCCCGGAGCGGCGGACGGGTAAAGTACGACTGGCTGGGGATGTTCCTCTGCTTCATTCTCACCGGGGCGGCGCTGTGCATGTACGCCGCCGCCTGGTGGGTGGTCAACATGGACTACCAGTCCCTGTGGGACGCCTCCCGCTGGGCCAATGAGGACGTCTACGAGATGACCTACAGCCGCTTCGACGGCGGAGACTCCCACACCATGCGCCTGGAGGCGGGGGACGTCCTCCGGGTGGAAGCCGCCACCTACGGCGGCTGGCTGGAGGCGGAGATCATCGACGAGAACGGAAACACCATCTTCGAGGCCTCCCCCGTCAGCGGAGACCAGGACATCCCCATTCCCCGGACCGGGGACTACACCATCATGGTCTGGGGGCACCGTGCCGGCGGGGGCTTCTCCTTCGTCCGGGTGCCCGCGGAGGCCGAGCCGCTTCCGGAGGAGGCGGCTCCGCCGGAAATCGAGCCCTATTCCGACACAGAGACTGCCCCGGAGGCGGAGGAGCTTTCATAAATCCATATGGCATATGACGGGAGGCCGCTTATGCGGCCTCCCGATTTTTTACGCTCCGCCCGCCTTCCCAAACGCCGCGGAGTGTGGTATACTTGTCCGGGAAAATTTTCTTTATGAAGGGGGAGCTCTCTCATGGCGGCCATCGGCTTTGACAACAACCTGTATCTCACCACCCAGTCGGAGCAGATCAAAAAACGGATCGCCCAGTTCGGCGGCAAGCTGTATCTGGAGTTCGGCGGCAAGCTCTTTGACGACTACCACGCCTCCCGGGTCCTGCCCGGCTTCGAGCCGGACAGCAAGATCCGGATGCTCCAGCAGCTGCGGGGCGATGTGGAGATCGTCATCGCCATCAACGCGGCGGACATCGAGAAGAACAAGATCCGGGGGGACCTGGGCATCGCCTACGACGACGACGTGCTGCGCCTCATCGACATCTTCCGGGGCCTGGACCTGTACGTGGGCAGCGTGGTGCTGAACCGCTACAACGGCCAGGCCGCCGCCGACGCCTTCCTAAAGCGCCTGACGGCCCTGGGCATCCGGTGCTACCGCCACTACCCCATCGCCGGCTACCCCTCCGACGTGCCCCACATCGTCAGCGACGACGGTCTGGGGAAGAATGACTACATCGAGACCACCCACCCCCTGGTGGTGGTGACGGCCCCCGGCCCCGGCAGCGGCAAGATGGCCACCTGCCTCAGCCAGCTCTACCACGACCACAAGCGGGGCATCACCGCCGGGTACGCCAAGTACGAGACCTTCCCCATCTGGAACCTGCCGTTGAAGCACCCGGTGAACCTGGCCTACGAGGCCGCCACGGCGGACCTCAACGACGTGAACATGATCGACCCCTTCCACCTGGAGGCCTACGGCGAGACCGCCGTAAACTACAACCGGGACGTGGAGATCTTCCCGGTGCTCAGCGCCATCTTCGAGAAGATCCAGGGGGCCTCCCCCTACCGCTCCCCCACGGACATGGGGGTGAACATGGCGGGAAACTGCATCGTGGACGACGAGGCCTGCCGGGAGGCCTCCCGGCAGGAGATCCTCCGCCGGTACTACACCGCCTGCGTGGAGAAGATCCAGGGCAAGGCCGGGGACGAGCCGGTGCGCAAGCTGGAGCTGGTGATGAACCAGGCCGGCGTCACGCCGGAGATCTGCCCCGCCGTGTCCGCCGCCCTCTTGAAGGCCGAGGCCACCGGGGCCCCGGCGGGGGCCATGGTCCTGCCGGACGGCCGGGTGGTGACGGGCAAGACCTCCGAGACCCTGGGGGCGGCCTCCGCCCTGCTGCTGAACGCGTTGAAGGCCCTGGGGGACATCGACCACCACTTTGAGCTCATCTCCGCCCAGGTCTTAGAGCCGGTGTGCCGCCTGAAAACCGGGTATCTGGGCCACAAGAACCCCCGCCTCCACACCGACGAGGTGCTGCTGGCCCTGACCATCTCCGCCCTGACCAACCCCCTGGCGGACCTGGCCCAACGGCAGATGCCTAAGCTCCGGGGCTGCGACGCCCACTTCTCCGTGATTCTCAGCGACGAGGACGAGAAGCTCCTGCGGCAGCTGGGCATCAACGTGAGCTTTGAGCCCAAGTACGAGACAAAGAAGCTGTACCACAAGTGAGGAACGCTATGGAAAAAGAACTGCTTCGTGTCTCCGGCTACGGACTGCTCAGCCAGTACCGCGGCGAGCTGATGGGGCTGGCTATGCTGTGGATCATGCTGTTCCACGCCTATGAGCTGCGCTTTGGCGTTCTTCTGCTGGACGGCCTCAAGGCCGCCGGCTTTGCCGGCGTGGACATCTTTCTCCTGCTATCGGGCACGGGGCTGTACGTCTCTCTGTCAAAGACAATTAGTGTGGATAATTGTCCGTCTACTACGGACACAGGGTGGCCCGTATCCTGCCAGCCTATTGGCTGGTGGTGGGAGTCTACAGCCTGTGGCTACGCCTTAACGGCCGCATCTCCCTGAAAACGGCGGCATGGAGCATGTCCGCCCTGCACTACTGGTTCCATATCCCAAACGCCTTCAACTGGTATGTGCCCGCCCTGCTGGCCTTTTATCTCCTCTCTCCCCTCTGGGCTCGGGCGCTCCGCCGCTGTCCCTGCCCGCTGGCGCTGACGCTGGCCGTCCTCCCCGTTTCCTATGGCCTGTACCGCCTCTCCATCCCCCTGGGGCTGAACTACATGGAGGACTTTCTCTACCGGCTCCCCACCTTCGCCCTGGGATGCTTTGCCGGACGCTGTCTGGTGGAGGGCCGTCCGCTCACCTGCCGCCACGCGGCGGTGTGGGCCCTTCTCGCCGCCTGCGGAGCCGTTACGCTGGCCCTGCTGTGGGCCGGAGTCCTCTACATAAACCTCTGCTACGTCATAATCTCCATTCTGATGCCCCTCTGCCTGCTGCTGAGCTGGCTGCTGGACCGCCTCCGGTGGAGCGGGTTGAACCGGTTCCTCCGTCTGCTGGGGGAAAACAGCCTGGAGATCTACCTTCTCAACGTCGTATTCACCCGGGAGTTTGACGCCCTGGCCCCGCTGCTGGACCACGGCCCCAGACACCTCTTCTATTATCTCACCGGATGGACCCTCAACATTCTGCTGGCCGCGGCCCTCCACCGGGCAATTAACGCCGGGCGGACCTGTCTGGCAATCCGGCGCTCTCAGAAAGGACAATGAAATGGACCCAATCATCTTACAACTCGCCCAGGAGCTGGACAAGCGCCCGGAACACGTGGAGAACGTGGCGCGCCTCCTGGACGAGGGCAACACCATCCCCTTTATCGCCCGGTACCGCAAGGAGCTCCACGGCGCTATGGACGACACCGCCCTCCGCACCCTGGAGGAGCGGCTCCAGTACCTCCGGGGCCTCCGGGAGCGGCGGGAGGCGGTGAAATCCGCCATTGACGAGCAGGGCAAGCTCACCGGTGAGCTTGCCGCCGCCATCGACGCCGCGCAGACGCTGGCGGAGGTGGAGGACCTGTATCGCCCCTATCGGCAAAAGCGCCGCACCCGGGCCACCATGGCGAAGGAGAAGGGGCTGGAGCCCCTGGCGGAGCTCCTCTTCGCCCAGGGGCCGGACTGCCCGGACCTCCTGGAGGAGGCGGCAAAGTACGTCGATCCCGAAAAGGGCGTGGAGACGGCGGAGGAGGCCCTGGCGGGAGCCTCCGACATCATCGCCGAAACCATCAGCGACGACGCGGAGCTCCGCAAGCGCCTGCGGGAGCTGCTGGAGAAAAACGGCCTTCTCCGCAGCGCCGCCCAGACGGAGGAGGACAGCGTCTACCGCCTGTACTACGACTTCTCCCAATCGCTCTCCAAGCTCCAGGGGCACCAAATCCTGGCCATCAACCGGGGGGAAAAGGAGGAGGTCCTGAAAGTCTCCATTGAGCTGGACCGGGAGCTGGCCCTGCGGACCGTCCGCCGCCATGTGGTAAAACCCGGCAGCCGGGCCATGGAGTTTGTCAAGGCCGCCGCGGAGGACGCCTACGACCGCCTGATCTTCCCCTCTCTGGAGCGGGAGGCCCGCTCCGCCCTCACCGACCGGGCCAACGAGGGAGCCATCGGCCAGTTTGCCCTGAACCTGCGGCCCCTGCTGATGCAGCCCCCCGTCAAGGGCAAAGTGACCATGGGCCTGGACCCCGGGTACCGCATGGGCTGCAAGGTGGCGGTGGTGGACGGCACCGGCAAGGTGCTGGACACCGCCGTGGTCTACCCCACCTACGGCCAGCGGCAGAAGGAGGAGGCCATCGCCGCGCTGTCGAAGCTGGTCAAAAAGCACGGCGTGGAACACATCGCCATCGGCAACGGCACCGCCAGCCGGGAGACGGAGCAGATGGCGGTGGAGCTCATCCGGCAGGTCAACGGCGCCGGGGCCCATGTCAGCTACATGATCGTCTCCGAGGCCGGGGCCTCGGTGTACTCCGCCTCCAAGCTGGCGGCGGAGGAATTTCCCCAGTTCGATGTGAACCTCCGCTCCGCCGTGTCCATCGCCCGGCGGCTCCAGGACCCCCTGGCGGAGCTGGTAAAGATCGACCCCAAGGCCATCGGCGTGGGGCAGTACCAGCACGACATGCCCCCCAAGCAGCTGGGAGAGGCCCTGGACGGCGTGGTGGAGGACTGCGTCAACGCCGTGGGCGTGGACGTGAACACCGCCTCCCCCTCCCTCCTCCAGCGGGTGGCCGGCCTCAACGCCTCCACCGCCAAAAACGTTGTGGCCTACCGGGAGGAAAACGGCCCCTTCACCGCCCGCAAACAGATTCTCAAGGTCCCCAAGCTGGGCCCCAAGGCCTTTCAACAGTGCGCCGGCTTCCTGCGGGTGCCGGAGAGCAGGTCCGTGCTGGACAACACCGCCGTCCACCCGGAGAGCTATGCCGCCGCCGAAAAGCTCCTGGCCCTCACGGGCCACTCTCTGGCGGAGGTGGGGGCCGGTACTCTCCGGGACCTGCCCGCCCAGGTGAGGTCCTACGGCGAGGAGCAGGCCGCGGCGGCGTGCGGCGTGGGCGTGCCCACCCTGCGGGATGTGGTGGAGGAGCTGATG
Source organism: uncultured Oscillibacter sp. (assembly GCA_947644365.1). Classification (GTDB taxonomy): domain Bacteria; phylum Bacillota; class Clostridia; order Oscillospirales; family Oscillospiraceae; genus Oscillibacter. Next base: position 26,861 of record CANRYZ010000010.1, read on the forward strand.
AAGCCGGGCCGGGACATCCGGGACGACCTGCCCCAGCCCATTCTCCGCACCGACGTGCTGGAGATCAAGGACCTCAAGCCCGGCATGGTGCTGACGGGCACCGTCCGGAATGTCATCGACTTCGGCGCCTTTGTGGATGTGGGCGTCCACCAGGACGGCCTGGTTCACATCTCCCAGGTGGCGGACCGGTTCGTTAAACACCCCTCCGAGGTGGTGTCCGTGGGGGACGTGGTGAAGGTGGTGGTGCTGGAGGTGGACGAGCGGAAAAAGCGCATCAGCCTCTCCATGCGCCAGGCGCCCAAGGGCTGAGTCCGCGGAAATTTCAGCCATTAGAGAAAATAATATCGAGTATTATCATTTTGCGCTTTACTTATAGTTTTCACCCCGTTATAATAGGAAAGGTTGAGCGCATAATTCCACGAGAGGTCAACCTTTACATCACATTGTGAAACTAGGCTTTGTTTGATAAATGGCGAAATGCCCAACGGCGGGAGATTTTTACGCCAATCAAGGCAAATTTCCGCAGGCGGGCTGTCGCCCGGGCGTTTTGCCATTTTTCAAACGGGTCCTAAAAAACCGGGAGGTTTTCAAAATGTCAAATTGCGCCATTGTAGGCATCAACTGGGGCGACGAGGGCAAGGGCCGCATGGTGGACCTGCTGACCCAGGACTACGACGTGGTGGTTCGCTACCAGGGCGGCGGCAACGCCGGACACACGGTGATGAACGAGAGGGGCAAGTTCGCCCTGCACCTGCTGCCCTCCGGCATCTTCCGGGAGGGCGTTGTGAACATCCTGGGCAACGGCGTGGCCGTGGACTGCGAGAGCCTGTGGACGGAGATGCGGGACGTGGCGTCCAAGGGCGTGTCCATCACCCCGGAGAATCTGAAAATCAGCGACCGGGCCAGTCTGCTGCTGCCCTGGCACCGGGATCTGGACGGCCTGGAGGAGGCCCGCCTGGCCGACAAGAAATACGGCTCCACCAAGCAGGGCATCGCCCCCTTCTACTCCGACAAGTACCAGAAGAAGACGGTCATGGCCGGGGAGCTCCTATACCCGGACAAGCTCTGGGAGCACCTGGAGGGCATCCTGGAGTGGAAGAACCTGACGTTGGAGAAGGTATACGGCGCGAGGCCCTATACCATGGAGGACCTGCGGAGCTGGTTTGCGGACTTCGGCGAGAAGATCAGACCCTTTGTCTGCGACACCGGCGCCTTTTTGCGCCAGGCCCAGGCCGGCGGGAAGAATATCCTCTTCGAGGCCCAGCTGGGCTCCCTGCGGGACCTGGACTACGGCATCTACCCCTACACCACCTCCTCCAACCCCATCGCCGCCTACGCCCCGGTGGGCTCCGGCCTGCCCTCTGTGAAGATCGACGAAATCGTGGGCGTGGTGAAGGCCTACTCCTCCTGCGTGGGCGAGGGGCCCTTCACCTGCGAGTGGTTCGGCGAGAGGGCGGAAAAGCTCCGGGAGGCCGGGAACGAGTACGGCGCCAAGACGGGCCGCCCCCGCCGGGTGGGCCCCATCGACATTGTGGCCACCCGCTACGGCGTGGAGTGCCAGGGCGCCACCAGCATCGCCCTGACCAAGCTGGACGTGCTGAGTTATCTGGACGAGATCCCCATCTGCGCCCGCTATGAGCTGGACGGGAGGGAGACCGACCGCTTCCCCTTCCCCGCCGTCCTGCCGGACGCCAGGCCGGTGGAGACCTCCATGCCCGGCTGGAAGTGCGACATCTCCGGCGTGCGGAAGTGGGAGGACCTGCCCCAGGCCGCCCGGGACTATGTGGAGTACATCGAGAAGGCCATCGGCTGCCCCATCGGCTACGTGTCCGTGGGCCCGGAGCGGGACGCCATCATTCTGCGTTGAGGAGGGTGTTGTCATGTTCTTTGCGGCTTGTGGCTTGGCGTCTCTCTTAGGTGCAATTGCGGCCCCCTTTCTTCTGTACAGTCTCGTGGTTAAGGCTTCCCGGCAGCAGCCCGCTGTCGCGGAATGTATCGCCCTGTCTGTCTTTGGGCTGGTATTTTGCCTATGGCTGCTGTCCGTGTTCACCGCGCTTCCAGCGCGTTAGGTCCGCCGTTGTCTGAAAACCCGGCGGGGAGGCTCAACTGCCTCCCCGCCTTACTAAAAGAAAGGTTGATTGTTATGCCGAAAAACCGCTACGAATCTCCCCTGTCCTCCCGGTACGCGTCGGAGTTCATGCTGCGATTGTTCTCCGCCGATACGCGAATCCAGACCTGGCGGCGGCTGTGGGTGGCCCTGGCCCGGGCGGAGCACAATCTGGGCCTGCCTGTCACCGCGGAACAGGTGGCGGAGCTGGAGGCTCACATCACCGACATCGACTTCGACGCGGCGGCACAGCGGGAAAAGGAGGTGCGCCACGACGTCATGGCCCACGTCTATGCTTACGGCAAGGCCGCTCCCTCCGCGGCCGGCGTCATCCACCTGGGAGCCACCAGCTGCTACGTCACCGACAACGCGGACCTGATCCTCTACCGGGAGGGCCTGCGGTATCTCCGGGGAGAGCTGATCGCCGTGCTGGCCAACCTCTCCCGGTTCGCGGAGACCTACAAGGCCACGCCCACCCTGGGCTATACCCACTACCAGCCCGCCCAGCTGGTGACCGTGGGCAAGCGGGCCACGCTGTGGATGCAGGACCTGCTGGCGGACCTGGAGGAGCTGGATTTTGTCCTGGAGAACCTGAAATTCCTGGGCTGCCGGGGCACCACCGGCACCGAGGCCAGCTTCATGGACCTCTTCGACGGAGACGGGGAGAAGATCGACGAGATGAACCGGCAGATCGCCGGGGAGTTCGGCTTTGACAGGTGCTTTCCCGTCTGCGGCCAGACCTATCCCCGGAAGGTGGACAGCCGCATCCTGAGCTGCCTCTCCGCCATTGCCCAGAGCTGCTGCCGCATGGCCAACGACATCCGCCTTCTCCAGCACGACCGGCAGGTGGAGGAGCCCTTCGAGAAAAACCAGATCGGGTCCTCCGCCATGGCCTACAAGCGCAATCCCATGCGCTCCGAGCGCATCTGCTCTTTGAGCCGCTACCTCATGGCCGACGCCATGAACGCGCCCATGACCGCCTCCGTCCAGTGGCTGGAGCGGACCCTGGACGACTCCGCCAACCGGCGCATCTCCATGCCGGAGGGCTTCCTCTGCGCCGACGCCATCCTGCGCCTCAGTCAGAATGTCACCGACGGCCTCCACGTCAACGAAAAAGTGGTGGACCGCACGGTGCGGGAGTACCTGCCCTTCATCGCAACGGAAAACCTGATGATGGAGGGGGTCAAGCGGGGCGGCGACCGGCAGGCGCTCCACGAGATCATCCGCACCTGCTCCATGGCCGCTACCGCCAGGATGAAGGAGGGGGAGCCCTGCGACCTGCTCTCGCGCCTGGCGGCGGAGCCGGCCTTCGGCCTGACGGAATCGGAGATGGAGGCCGTACTGGACCCCGCTCTCTACACCGGTCGCTGCCCGGAGCAGGTGGACGCGTTCCTCCTGACCGTGCGCCCCCTGCTGGCGGGCGCCTCCACGGAAAAGCCCGAGATCAACCTTTAGGCCAAAATGCGGATCAGGGGCCGAAACAAAACCCAGATAAAGCTTTTTGATCAAACTTTTTCTCGAAAAAGTTTGTGGGGTCCAGGGGCAAAGCCCTTGGGCGCGGCGCGCACGCCGCGAAATTTCCCGCGCTCCAATTCGCGAAGCGTAACCCCCCCAGATACAAAGAGCGTCTTCGCCGAAGGCGAACAGCGTCCCCCCAGTCATCGCCGTTCAACCCCTGATCCACATGAAAAAACTGCCCTCCGGCGGGCGGCTGTTCTCACAAAAAGGACAGCTGTCCGCCGCTGGTTTACCCTTTTTCCAAAAAGGTTTCGAAAAATCGCCTTGGGATTTTGTACGTTTTGACGTTGACAAACGACCGCCCGCGGTGATAGACTGCAAATATCAATTGAACATCATCAAGGCGTTGATGGAGAAAAGTACCGCGGACGTTCCGGGCCAGTGAGCGGGGGATGGTGGAAACCCCGTACCAAAGAATCCGCGTGAAGAACACTCCGGAGCCGCAATCTGAACGCGGAGGTTCCGCCAGTAAGTGCGACGGGCTGTGACCGTTACATCACACGGGCTTGTTGGAGCCTTGAGAGGTGGCGTCCCATTGGGAGGCAAATTAGGTGGCACCGCGGATAGCAGCTATTCGTCCTAAAATTTTTAGGATGTAGCTGCGTTTTTTTGTTATGCGCCGCATAACGAAAATCCTATGCGCAGGCTCTCCGCCCCTTCCGGGCAGGAGCGCGGACGCGCGAATTTATTGGAGGTGCGCTTATGTGTACGATCATGGGATTCTCTCAAAAGACGCTGACCCGGCAGGAGATCGCCCCTTTCCTGGACCGCACCGCCTCCCGGGGCCCGGATATGAGCCGGATCGCGGAGACCCCCTCCGGCTGGCTCTGCTTCCAGCGCCTGGCCATCATGGGTCTTACGGAGGCGGGGATGCAGCCCTTCTCCCTGGACGGGGACATGGTGGTTTGCAACGGCGAAATCTACGGCTTCCGCCCCCTGAAGCGGCAGCTGGAGGAAAAGGGCTACCAATTCCAAAGCGGCAGCGACTGCGAGGTTCTGCTCCCCCTGTTCCACGAGTACGGGCTGGGGATGTTCTCCCGGCTGGACGCGGAGTTCGCCCTGGTGATCTACGACGCCGGCACCGATTCCCTCATCGCCGCCCGGGACCCCATCGGCATCCGTCCCCTGTTCTACGGGTATGACCGGGCCGGGGCCATCGTCTTTGCCAGCGAGGCCAAGAACCTGGTGGGGCTGTGCGGCGACATCCGCCCCTTCCCCCCGGGCCACTACTACGCCTACGGCAAGTTCGTCCGCTACGCCGACCTCACCACCGTCCGGGAATACTGCCATGACGGCCTGGAGACGGTGTGCCGGGGCATCCGGAACAGGCTCATCGCCGCCGTGGACAAACGGCTGGACGCCGACGCCCCGGTGGGCTTCCTCCTCTCCGGCGGGCTGGACTCCTCCCTGGTGTGCGCCATCAGCTCTATCGTGCTGGGGAAGAAGATCCGCACCTTCGCCATCGGCATGGACACCGACGCCATCGATCTGAAATATGCCCGGGAGACCGCCGATTTCATCGGCGCCGACCACACGGAGGTCATCATGACCCGGCAGCAGGTGCTCAGCTCCCTGGACGGCCTCATCGCCCTCCTGGGCACCTGGGACATCACCACTATCCGGGCCAGCATGGGCATGTACCTTTGCTGCAAGGCCATCCACGAGCAAACGGATATCCGGGTGATCCTCACCGGCGAGATCAGCGACGAGCTCTTCGGCTACAAATACACCGACTTCGCCCCCGACGCCGAGGCCTTCCAGGCCGAGACCAAGAAGCGGGTGGACGAGATCTATATGTACGACGTTCTGCGGGCGGACCGCAGCATCTCCGTCAACTCCCTGGAGGCCCGGGTGCCCTTCGGCGACCTGGACTTTGTGAAGTACGTCATGGCCATCGACCCGGAGATGAAGATGAACACCTACCACATGGGCAAGTACCTGCTGCGCCACGCCTTCGAGAAGGACTGCCTTCTGCCGGAGCACATCCTCTGGCGCCAGAAGGCCGCCTTCTCCGACGCCGTGGGCCACTCCATGGTGGACGACCTCAAGGCCTACGCGGAGGAGACTTACACCGACGCGGAGTTTGAGACGGCGCGGCACAAATACGATTACCACTGTCCGCCCTTTACCAAGGAGAGCCTTCTGTACCGGGAGATCTTCGAGCGGCACTACCCCGGCCAGGCAAAAATGATCAAGGACTTCTGGATGCCCAACAGGTCCTGGGAGGGCTGCGACGTAGACGACCCCTCGGCCCGGGCCCTCAGCAACTACGGGGCCAGCGGGGATTGAGCCCTCTCCCATCATTCGACACCATTGACCTTTCACATATTTTGAGGAGGAACAACTATGAAAACAAAGCTGCATCTGCCCGAGCTGTTCGGCAGCCAGGTCTTCAACGAGGGGACCATGAAGGAGCGCCTCTCCTCCGCGTCCTACGGCGCGTGGAAACGGTGCGTCACCGAGGGCACGTCCCTGGACATCTCCACCGCCAATGAGATCGCCGAAGCCATGAAACAGTGGGCCGTGGAGCGGGGCGCCACCCACTTCACCCACTGGTTCCAGCCCATGACCGGCGTCACCGCCGAAAAGCACGACAGCTTCATCTCCCCCGCCGGCGGCGGCAAGATCATCATGGAGTTCTCCGGCAAGGAGCTGGTCCGGGGCGAGCCCGACGCCTCCTCCTTCCCCTCCGGCGGCCTGCGGGCCACCTTTGAGGCCCGGGGCTACACCGCCTGGGACCCCACCTCCTTCGCCTTCATCAAGGAGGACTCCCTCTGCATCCCCACCATCTTCTGCTCCTACTCCGGCCACGCGCTGGATAAGAAGACCCCCCTCCTGCGGTCCATGGACGAGGTGAGCCGCCAGGCCATCCGCATCCTGCGCCTCTTCGGCGACACGGAGACCAAGCGGGTCACCGCCCAGGTGGGCCCGGAGCAGGAGTACTTCCTCATCGACAAGGAGCTCTACCGCCAGCGCAGGGACCTCCAGATGACGGGCCGAACCCTGTTTGGCGCCAAGCCCCCCCGGGGCCAGGAGCTGGAGGACCACTACTTCGGCGCCATCAAACCCCGGGTGGCCGCCTACATGAAGGACCTGGACGAGACCCTCTGGGCCCTGGGCGTCCTCTCCAAGACCAAGCACAATGAGGTGGCCCCCTCCCAGCACGAGATGGCCCCCATCTACTCCGACGCCAACACCGCCTGCGACCACAACCAGCTGGCCATGGAGATGATGAAAAAGGTGGCGGACCGCCACGGCCTGGTGTGCCTGCTTCACGAGAAGCCCTTCGCCGGCGTCAACGGCTCCGGCAAGCATGACAACTGGTCCCTGGGCACCGACACCGGCCACAACCTCTTCAAGCCCGGCTCCACTCCCAGCCAGAACGCCCGGTTCCTGCTGTTCCTGTCCGCCTTTATCAAGGGCGTGGACGAATATCAGGACTTCCTGCGCACCACCGTGGCCACCGCCGGCAACGACCACCGCCTGGGCGCCCAGGAGGCCCCGCCCGCCGTCCTCTCCATTTTCCTGGGCGACGAGCTCAACGCCGTGGTGGAGTCCATCATCCACGACACCCACTACACCGACGCGGAGAAGAAGATGCTCAAGGTGGGCGTGGACGTGTTGCCCGCCATCCGCCAGGACAACACCGACCGCAACCGCACCTCCCCCATGGCCTTCACCGGCAACAAGTTTGAATTCCGGATGCCGGGCTCCTCCCTGTCCGTCTCCGGTCCCAACATCGCCCTGAACACCATCATGGCCGAGGAGCTGGAGCAGTTTGCCGACATCCTGGAGAAGTCCACCGACTTCCAGGCCGACCTGCACCATCTGGTGAAGAAGACCCTCACCGAGCATCAGCGGATCATCTTCAACGGCAACGGCTACGACGGCGCCTGGCTCCAGGAGGCGGAAAAGCGGGGCCTGTGCAACCTGAAATCCACCGCCGACGCCCTGCCGGCCTATATCGCCCCCAAGAACATCGATCTCTTCGTCAAGCACGGCATTTACACCGAGGCGGAGGTCCGGGCCCGGTACGAGATCCACGTGGAGAACTACGCCACCGTCATCTCCATCGAGGCCAAGACCATGATCGACATGATCCGCCACGACATCCTCCCCGCCGTCTCCCGGTACGCCGCCGACCTCTGCGCCCGGGCGGACAGCAAGAAGCGCATGGACATTCCTTGCGCCTACGAGACCGGCACGGCCAAGGACGTAGCCACGATCACTGACGGCCTGATGGAACAGTGCCGCGTCCTGGCCTCGGATCTGGAGAAGATGCCCGCCGGGCCGGAGGAGGCCATGCGCTACTGCCATGACACCCTGATCCCCGACATGGACAAGGCCCGGGCCTCCGCGGACGCTCTGGAGGTCCTCACCGCCGCGGATTACTGGCCCATGCCCGTGTACAGTCAGCTGCTGTTCTCCGTTTGATCCGCGCAAGGTCCCGCCCCGGCCGGAGGCCGGGGCGGGACCTTTTGTCCGGCAGAGCGCCTCTCGGCTGGAAAGTCCTTCCTGCCCCGCCTTTTCTGCCCAAAATGTTCAAAATTTTCTCTTGCGTCCTCCGGCGCCCTGTGGTATACTGATACCCGCTGAAATCCAAAAACCGGAGGTGCCCGCGGTGAAAAAGCGCAGCCACAAGCTCCTGGCCTCCACCCTGCTGGAGTGCGAACACGGATTCCAGGCCCGGCGGTACGAGTGGGCCTTTCTCTTCGGCTCCTTCCAGCCGGACTGCAATCCCCTGACCTACCTCAAGGGCTCCCTGCGGGCCTACAAATTCCGGGGTCACAACTTCTCCAACTCCCAGGCCTACATAAACAGCCATATCCTGCGGCTCCAGCGGCGGGCCCGCTGGAACATCTGGCAGTATTACACCCTGGGCAAGCTGACCCACTACCTGGCCGACGCCTTCACCTTCCCCCACAACGAAAACTACCCCGACAGCCTCATCGCCCACCGGGAGTACGAGGACGCCCTGCGGGTATATCTGGCGGAGTACCTCCAAAACCGCACTCTGCGGCTGGAGCAGGACCGCCGGGACCTGACCCTGGCCATTGACGAGCTACACCGCCGGTACATGGAGACCCAGGCGGACGTGGACCAGGACGCCCGGTTCATCCTGGAGGCCAACCTGCTCCTGATGTCGGGATGCCTGCCGGTCCCCGCCTGAATTTGGGCAGTATTTATAATTTTTCCCGCGTCAACTTCTCGCATTTATGAGAATTGTCAATTTTCATTTTCCCGCCATCGTGTTATTCTTTTTACATATTCCAGAACCGAAAGGGACATCCGACATGATCAACCTCACCCGCAGCGCTGAATACCGCTACTTTAGCTTTACCTATTTTTATGGTAAGGCTTATTTGGGTTTGGCTGAAAGCGTGCGCGTGTAACCTTTGGTTTTGTTGGAACCATTCGTACATGATGACCCGCGGCCGAACCGGCCGCGGGTTTTTTGTACCACTCTAAACATCAGGAGGATCACGCCATGATTGTCATTCTGAAACACGACCCCAACCGCGAACAGCTGGAGAGCCTCATCAACTGGCTCCAGGAGAAGGGCATCGCCATCCACACCAGCATCGGCGAGGCGCACACCATCCTGGGCCTGGTGGGCGACACGTCCAAGCTGGACATCGACCTCATCGCCGCCCTGGACATCGTGGAGGACGTCAAGCGCGTCCAGGAGCCCTATAAGAACGCCAACCGGAAATTTCACCCGGAGGATACCATCATCCCCGTGGGCAACACCCAGATCGGCGGCGGCACCCTGACCATCATGGCCGGTCCCTGCTCCGTGGAGAGCGAGGAGCAGGTGGTGGCCATCGCCAAGGCGGTGAAGGCCAGCGGCGCCACCATGCTCCGGGGCGGCGCCTTCAAGCCCCGCACCTCTCCCTACGCCTTCCAGGGTCTTGGTGCCCGGGGACTGGAGTACCTGAAAATCGCCCGGCAGGAGACGGGCCTGCCCATCGTCACCGAGCTGATGGACCTGAGCCAGCTGCCCCTTTTCAAGGATGTGGACGTGATCCAGATCGGCGCGCGGAATATGCAGAATTTTGACCTCTTAAAGGCCGTGGGCCACCAGGACCGGCCCGTGATGATCAAGCGGGGCATGTCCGCCACCTATGAGGAATGGCTCATGAGCGCCGAGTACGTCATGTCCGGCGGCAACGAAAACGTGATCCTCTGCGAGCGGGGCATCCGCACCTTTGAGCACTACACCCGCAACACCCTGGACCTGGCGGCCATCCCCGTGCTGCGGCGGCTGACCCACCTGCCCGTCATCATCGACCCCAGCCACGCCACCGGAAAGAACTGGCTGGTGGAACCCATGGCCATGGGCGCCGTGGCCACCGGGGCCGACGGCCTCCAGATCGAGGTCCACAACGACCCCGCCCACGCCCTGTGCGACGGTCCCCAGTCCCTCAAGCCAGAGGATTTCGATCCCCTGGCAAAGAAGCTGCTGGCCCTCCACGAGGCGGTGAAGAAACTGTAACGGAGACCGGAGGCGGAAAATCGTGGCATCCGGCAGCGCCGGACGCGCCCCGTCTCCCCTCTTCTCAGCATTGGAGCTTCCCATTTCCAATTGAATGAAAGGCTGTATCCATATGAATGTTGGTATTGTGGGCCTGGGCCTCATCGGTGGCTCCATGGCCAAGAGCATCAAGGCCCGCACGGGCCACACCGTCTTCGGCGCCGATCTGGATGCCGAGACCATGACCCTGGCCCGGATGTGCGGGGCCATCGACGCTCCCCTGACGGAGGACAACCTGCCCCTGTGCGATTTGGTCCTGATCGCCATCCGCCCCGGCGCGGCGGTGGAGTGGGTCCGCGCCCACGGGGCGCAGATCGCCAAGACCGCCATCGTGGTGGATCTGTGCGGCGTAAAGCGGGTGGTGGTGGAGGCCATCGCCCCTCTGGCGGAGCAGCACGGCTTCGCCTACATCGGCGGGCACCCCATGGCCGGCCGGGAGCGGGGCGGCTTTACCGCCTCCAGCGAGGACCTGTACGCGGGGGCCTCCATGATCCTCACGCCGGACAAACGGACAGACATGAAGCTGCTGGAGACCCTCCAGGCCTTCTTCCTGGACCTGGGCTTTGCCGGGCTCACCTTCTCCCAGCCGGAGGAGCACGACCGGATCATCGCCTTCACCTCCCAGCTGGCCCACATCGTCTCCAGCGCCTATGTCAAGTCGCCGGAGGCCCAGCGGCGGCGGGGCTTCTCCGCCGGGAGCTTCCAGGACATGACCCGGGTGGCCCGGCTGGACGAGGATATGTGGACGGAGCTGTTTCTGGACGACGCCGATTACCTTGTCAAGGAGCTGGATATTCTCATCCGTCATCTGACGGATTACTCCGAGGCGCTGACGGCCCGCGACGAGGAGAGGGTGAGGGCCCTCTTGAAAGAGGGCCGGGAGTTGAAGGCTGCCGCCGGGGGGAATTGATATTTGCCCTCCCGGGCGGGGGAGGATGGTGCGTGCGGCTGGCGCCGCGGGGAGCGGGATTCAGCCATGATGATGGCTGGGCAGATGCACCCCCCATTTCTCTTTTCTCTGTCTTGCCAGAGAAAAGAGAAACGGGCCGTGCACGGTCCAAAGAGAAAAGAGAACGCCGGGCACGAATTTGACCGCGAGGGTCAAATTGTGCCCAAAGTACGGGGGCTGGCCTGAATCGGTGCCAATGTGAATTGCCACCCCTCTACCGGCTGCGTCTGACAGCGTACTTTGCGGGGGGCGCTCTGCCGCATTTGCAAGTACCTCAGAGGGTGTTTTGCTGCTTTGACGCATCGTCCCCAGCTTCTCTTCCCGCGCTTCGCGCCTGGTCTGGCACGTTTGGGCAGGCCTGCCCTTCTACCGCCGGTAGACGAACCCTCTTCCCCGCACGGAGCCAGCCAGGCGCGAAGCGCGGGAAGAGAAGAACGTCTATGCGTCCACGCAGCAGGTTTCCTGCGCGCCCTTCCATCGAAGCGTGAGGCTCCCGCGACCTCCAAAAGCGCCTCTCTTTTCTCTTCCACCGTGCACGGCGCATTCTCTTTTCTCTGGCAAGACAGAGAAAAGAGAATGGGGGGTGCATTCCCAGCACGGGCAAAGCCCGTGCGCCGTCCCGCGCCCGAGGCGCGACGCCCCTCGTCCCCGGCCCGTGGCCGGTTTCCCCCGTCCCCGCCCGCGGCGGGAAACCCCCCGTCCCGCCCCCGTGGGGCGGATTCCGTAAGGAATAACAAAATCCCCGTCCCCCTGCCAGGGGGACCCCCAAGGAGGCCCTCTATGTCTGATTGCAAAATCATACAAGTAAACACCTCTCCCGCCTATGCGGTGACCATCGCCCCCGGCCTGCTGGCCGGCTGCGGCCCCCGCCTGCGGGAGCTTATGTCCCCCTGCCACATGGCGGTCGTCGCCGACAGCACCGTGGCTCCGCTGTATCTGGAGACGGTCCAAACCAGCCTGGAGGAGGCGGGCTTCACCGTCAGCACCTGCGTGTTCCCCGCCGGGGAGGCAAACAAGAATTTCACCACACTGGCGAAGATTCTGGAATTTCTGGCCGAGCGCCGCCTCACCCGCACGGACTGCGTGGCCGCCCTGGGCGGCGGCGTCACCGGGGACATGGCGGGCTTCGCCGCCGCCGTGTACCTGCGGGGCGTCCGGTATGTGCAGCTGCCCACCACCCTGCTCTCCGCCGTGGACTCTTCTGTGGGCGGCAAGACCGCCGTCGACCTGGCGGCGGGGAAAAATCTGGCCGGGGCCTTCCTCCAGCCCGCCGCCGTGCTGTGCGACACGGACTGCCTCTCCTCCCTGCCCAGGGACGTGTTCGCCGACGGAGCCGCGGAGGCCATCAAGACCGGCGTCTTATGCGACGAGAGCCTCTTCTCCCTCTTTGAGGACGGAACCCTCACCGCGGAGCCGGGGGCGGTCATCGCCCGGTGCGTGGCCTATAAGGCGGGCGTGGTAGAGCGGGATGAAAAAGAGCAGGGGGAGCGCAGGCTCCTGAACCTGGGCCACACTGTGGGCCACGCCATTGAAAAGTGCAGCGGATACGCCATCCCCCACGGCCACGCCGTGGCGGCGGGATTGGCGGTCATCGCCCGGGCCGCGGAGGCCCTGGGCTGGACGGAGGAGTCCGTCTCAAAGCGCATCTGCGCATGTCTCGCCCAAAACGGCCTGCCCACCGCCGCGGACTTCTCCCCGGAGGCCCTGGCGGAGGCCGCCTCCGCGGACAAGAAGCGCTCCGGCGGGGACATCACTCTGGTGGTCCCCAGGAGGATCGGTTTGTGCGAGCTGAAAAAAATGCCCGTCTCGGAGCTTCTGCCCGTGATTCGGGCGGGATTGGAGGGATAACGCCCTATGGACGTCCGTATTCACCCCCGCCGTCTCTCCGGCGTGGTGACGCCGCCCCCCAGCAAGTCCCTGGCCCACCGGCTGGTGATCGCCGCCTCTCTGGCGGCGGGGACCAGCATCATCCGCAACACGGACTTCTCCCAGGACATCGAGGCCACTCTGCGCTGTATGCAGGCTCTGGGGGCCCAGTGGGAAACCGCGGGAGACGGGCTGCGGATCACCGGCATCGGCGGCATCCGCCGCCCCTTTGGGGACCTGCCCCGGTTCGACTGCGGGGAATCCGGGTCCACCCTCCGCTTCCTGATCCCCGTCTCCATGACTGCGGGGCAGGGCGGCGTCTTCACCGGCCGGGGCCGGCTGATGGAACGGCCCCAGCAGCCCTACTTCGACCTGTTTCGGGAACGGGGCATCGGCTATGAACAGCGGGATGGCGCTCTCACCGTCCGGGGCCAGCTGACGCCGGGGGAGTACCGTCTGGCGGGGAACGTGTCCAGCCAGTTCTTCACCGGCCTCCTCATGGCCCTGCCCCTGCTGGAGGGGCCCAGCGTCATCGTCAGCACCACGCCCCTGGAGTCCGCCTCCTACATCACCATGACCATGGGCGTGCTGGAACAGTGCGGCATCCGGGTGCGCTACTCGCCCCAGATCAACAGCTTCGGCGTCTCTCCGGGAATCTACTGCCCCTTTGAGTCCGCCGTGGAGGCGGACTGGTCCCAGGCCGCCTTCTGGTACGCCGCCATCACCCTGGGCAGCGGCCTGCGGCTCCGGGGCCTCAACGGCCGCTCCTCCCAGGGGGACGCGGCGGTGGTCTCATACTGCAAGAAGCTGTCTCAGGAGGGGACGGTATCCATCGATCTCTCGGACTGTCCGGACCTGCTGCCGCCTCTGGCGGTGATGGCGGCGGTCCGCCGGGGCACGACGCGCTTTACCGGGGCGGCCCGCCTGCGGCTGAAGGAGAGCGACCGGCTGGCCACCGTCCACCAAATGCTCTCCGCCCTGGGAGGCGCCGCCTCGGAGGAGGCAGACAGCCTGACGGTCTACGGCGTCTCCACCCTCCCCGGCGGCACGGTGGACGGGGCCAACGACCACCGCATCGTCATGGC